>CAJOJG010000063.1 GCA_905234655.1 uncultured Bacteroidales bacterium | reverse complement strand
AGGGGCTACAAAGGTACAAAATTTTCCATCAAGCGGAAAGGGGCTTCGGCCTCTTTCTCTTGAAAAAAATTGTTGCTTTTTTAAGTTGAATTTAAGTAATTTTTTTAATAATCTACGGAAAAGCCTCGGCGCAAATGGAATTGACGCTGACGCTGCCGCAAGTGATTGAGTTGGCGAAGGATAGTTCGCTGACGGCGTTCAGGTACAAGAACATGTACTTGGCGAGTTATTGGACGTTCAGAAGTTTCAAGGCAAACCGGCTACCGTCGTTGAGTCTTGACGTTCAGCCAGTTGCGTACAACAGGCAACTCGTTTCGCGGTACGATTCAGAGAACGACATAGACGTCTACCGCCAGCAACAATCATACTCGGCGAGTGCGGGATTGACATTGACGCAAAATTTCGACCCGCTGGGCGGTACATTCTATGTATCAACGAGTTTGGATTATCTTCGCGGCTTTGGCGACAACACTTTCAAACAGTTTACCGCCGTGCCGTTCATCATCGGGTACAACCACAGTTCGTTTGGTTACAACCAGTTCAAATGGGATCGGAAAATCGAGCCGTTGAAATTTGAAAAGGCAAAACTTGAATATCTTTACAACACCGAATTGAATTCCATCGGCGAACTTTCCACACGCCACGCCCTACTTCACACGGCGGCACAGGCGTTGACGCATGAGGAACGCCACGTCAAAAGTCCTCGAAGCGGAAGTAACGAGCCGGCTCGAAGCGATGTTTGCGCGGATGTCGGGCGTCGAGGAAATCACATCGACCTCGCGCAACGGCAGCGGCAACATCCACATCCGTTTCGACAAGCACAAGGACATGGAAGCGGCGCGGTTTGAGGTTTCCACTTTGATACGGCAGGTGTGGACGGATTTGCCGGAAGGCGCGTACTATCCTGAAATCTCGCTTGAACGCCCCGACGACGGCGCTCAACGCGCGTTCCTCGTTTTTAGCGTCAACGCCCTCGACGAGCCGCTCACAATCCAGCAAAACGCCGAGCGCGTGTTTAGGTCGGGCTTTACGGACATCGACGGCGTGAGCGCGGTCAATATCAACGGCGCGGACAATATGGAATGGCACCTCGAATACGACTACGCCCAACTTCAACAAATCGGCGCATCGATTACCGACATCCAAAACGCAATCAGCGACTACCGCTCAAAATCAAACATAGGCAACTACGTACTGACCACCGACGTGCCGGATTCGGTATTTGAAACCGACAAAATTTTCGTCAAGACCGCCGACAGCGCGAATGTGCCGCTCAGCCGCCTTGTTACAAAAAAATATGTGCGCGAGCGTCCGTGGTCGCTGTACCGCGTCAACGGCCTCAACTCGATATACCTCGAACTTCGCGCGTCCGAATCCGCCAACCAAATCGAACTTCAAAAGCGTGTCGTCCAGCGCATAGAATCCCTCAAAAAACAACTGCCCAAAGGTTACGAAATCCACAAAATATACGACGCGACCGACTACATCGGCGACGAATTGGACAAGATACTTTTCAATTCGCTCAAGCTGCCGTTGGTGGTGATTTCCACAATCCTGGTTTCATACGCAGGCTTTTCCTGACGTTTTATATTTTCAACCTCAATTTTGACCAAGGCGGCTTTGCGGCGTTGATTTTGCTGTGCGGCATTACCGTCAATTCCAGCATCTACATCGTCAACGAGTTCCGCAAATACCGCCCGCGCCACAATTCGCGCGTGTCGTTCGTCAAGGCGTTCAGCGTCAAGATAATACCGATACTTTTGACGATACTGTCCACAATCCTCGGCTTCGTCCCCTTCATGGTCGGCGGCGACAAAGAGGCGTTTTGGTTCCCCCTGGCGGCCGGCTCAATCGGCGGACTTTCGATGTCGGCGGTCGGCATCGTGGCGGTGCTGCCGGGAATGGTGGTAAAAAGACGGGAGTAATATTAAATATTGTTAACACCAAACACCGTCGAATTAAGCATTTCTTAAGGCAACCTATAAAATGTGTATACGTTGATTCGCTACTTTTGCGGCGTCTTTTTAGAAAACATAATTAAAGTGGAAAACGTATTTAAACCAGAGTTGTTCACAGTCCTCAAGCAGGGCTACACAAAAAAAATGTTCCAGGCCGACTTGCTGGCCGGAGTAATTGTCGGCATAGTCGCATTGCCATTGGCGATTGCATTTGCCGTCGCGTCGGGCGTCAACCCGGCACAGGGCCTCGTGACCGCCATCATCGCGGGCTTCCTGATTTCGTTCTTGGGCGGCAGCCGTGTCCAAATCGGCGGGCCTACGGGAGCGTTCATCGTCATTGTGTACGGCATCGTTCAACAATATGGTTTTTCGGGGCTTATGGTTTCCACGCTGATAGCCGGAGTGTTGCTTGTGCTGTTCGGACTGCTGCACATGGGCTCGGTCATTAAGTACATCCCCCACCCTCTCGTCGTCGGCTTTACCTCGGGTATCGCCCTGACGATTTTCACGACCCAAATCAAAGACGCTTTCGGACTTACAGTCGACAAACTCCCCGGCGACTTCATCGGCAAATGGAGCGTGATGCTCTCCAACATGGACACTACAAACTTTGTCGCGCTCGGGCTTACCGTCCTGACGATTATCATTTCAGTGTTTTTCGTGAAGATAACGCCAAAAGTACCAGGCTCTTTCGTCGCCATAATCGTCGTGACGCTCATCTCCACGATATTCAACCTCCCCGTCGAGACCATCGGCTCTAAATTCAACCAAATTCCGTCGTCGTTCTCATTCGGAATCCCTGAAATAGACTGGTCAAATTTCAGCAACTACATCGGCCCGGCGGTCACTATCGCTGTCCTCGGCGCAATAGAATCGCTGCTCTCGGCAGTCGTCGCCGACGGTATGATAGGCAGTAACCACAAGTCGAACACCGAACTCATCGCCCAGGGCATAGCCAATATCGTCACTCCATTTTTCGGCGGCATACCTGCCACAGGCGCGATCGCGCGCACGGCGACTAATGTCAAGAACGGCGGCCGCACACCGATTGCCGGCATGGTACACGCTGTGACACTGACACTTATAATGCTGCTTTGCGGAAGTTATGCCGAGAAGATTCCGCTGTCATGCCTGGCTGGCGTGCTTATCGTGGTCAGCTATAACATGAGCGAATGGCGTTCATTCGTCTCCATCTGCAAGGGCAGCAAGTATGACACAGTGATTCTTGTAGTTACATTCCTTCTGACAGTCATCTTCGACCTCACGGCCGCTATCGAGGTCGGCATGGTCCTCGCGTCGTTCCTGTTCATGCAGAGGATGGCGGCACAGAGTTCCATCATCAACGTCCAGAAGGACGAGGATTCGCTTGTGGACTATTCCAAAATCCTTCCCAAAGGCATCGAAGTATACGAAATCAGCGGCCCGTTCTTCTTCGGCGCGGCCAAGAAATACCGCGAGACGATACGGCAGTTCGGAAACGAGGCCAAGGTTCTCGTCATCCGCATGCGCCACGTTCCGTTCATGGACGCTACGGGCGCGCGAAACTTCAGCGCAATGCTCGACGACCTCCGCGAAATCAAGGTCAAGATTGTGCTTTCAGGCGTCAACGAGAGCGTATTCAAGGAATTGAGCAAGACCGGCATCGTCTCCAAGCTCGGCAGCCAAAACGTATGCTCCAACTTCGACATCGCCTCCCAACGCGCCAAGGAAGTCATCGAGGAACTTAACAATGGCAGGTACTAAAAATACTCCGAAAAATAATTTGCAAATAACAAACATAATCCTTACCTTTGCGGCGACAAAATCCGGCATCAAAGGGGTGCTGTAGCCGGACAGGAACCGGCAAGGCTGAGATTATACCCTTAGAACCTGCGCAGGCAATGCTGCGAAGGGAATGTTCGTCTATATATTGAAAACCAACAAGAAATGCTCCATCCCTTAGATTGTCGGCCGAGTATTAACTATTTATACAACATCAGAATAAATGAAAATCAATGTAAACTCCAAGGAGCAGGAGACCGCCGCGAAGAACATCGGCGAACTCGTGGCGGAAATGGGACTTAAGAACACCAAAATCGCCGTCGCAAAGGATTCGAAGATGATTACGAAAGACCTATGGAACTCGACCGAACTTACCGACGGTTCTAATATCTTGATTATCAAAGCAGTATGCGGAGGATGAAGACACCCATGCAACGCGGCACAGTCCAATTCGTGTCGCAGAGGACGGCGCGCCTTTCGCACCTTGACACTATCCGGCTCGCCATCGAAGGCGGTTGCCGCTGGGTCCAGTTGAGGATGAAAGACGAGCCACAGGACGAAATCACCGAAACGGCGTTGGCGGTACGCAGACTTTGCGACATCTCAGGCGCGGTGTTCATCATCGACGACCATGTCGAAATCGCGAAAGAAGTCGGCGCGGACGGCGTGCACCTCGGGAATAACGACATGCCCATCGTCCAAGCCCGCGAAATTCTGGGCGACAGTTTCATCATTGGCGGTACTGCCAACGACCTCGCCACAATCAAACGCCACTATGACGACGGCGCGGACTACGTGGGACTGGGGCCCTTCAGATTCACTACCACAAAGAAAAACCTCAGCAAAATACTTGGCATAGAAGGCGTTAGATCCATCGCCGACGGCATGGCGCATGAAGGATTCCATATCCCGACCGTCGTCATCGGCGGACTTAACGCCGACGACATCGCCCCGATAATGCAATCCAACATGGACGGAATCGCCGTATCCGGAATTGTAGCAAACGCCACAGACCCCGCCCTTGAAATGAAAAAACTTATAAACGAAATACAAAAATGGAAAAATTAATAATCGGCGGACGCGAGTTCTCATCGCGCCTGTTCCTCGGCACCGGCAAGTTCAACGACAACGCCCTCATGTCCGAATCCATCAAAGCCTCCGGCACAGAAATGGTCACAGTGGCGATGAAACGTGTCGAACTCGACGACAAGAACGACGACCTCCTTAACCACATCGTCAAAGACAACAACATCCAACTCCTGCCGAACACTTCGGGCGTCAGGAACGCCGACGAGGCCGTATTTGCTGCGCAGATGGCGCGCGAGGCTTTCGGCACAAACTGGTTGAAACTCGAAATCCACCCAGACCCGCGCTACCTGCTGCCCGACACTGTCGAAACCCTCAAGGCCACAGAACAACTCGTGAAACTCGGCTTCATCGTGCTGCCGTACTGCCAGGCCGACCCCGTCCTCTGCAAACAACTCGAGGAAGCAGGCGCAGCAGCCGTCATGCCCCTCGGCGCGCCCATCGGCACTAACCGTGGACTACGCACAATCGATTTCCTGAAAATCATAATCGAACAGGCCATAGTCCCGGTCGTCGTCGATGCCGGCATCGGCGCGCCCTCCCACGCCGCCCAAGCAATGGAAATCGGCGCGTCGGCATGTCTTGTGAACACCGCCATTGCAGTCGCCGGCGACCCAGCGCGCATGGCTCTCGCCTTCAAGCAAGCCGTCGAGTGTGGACGCATGGCATACGAATCAGGCCTTGGCGCAGTCGCCGAAAACTCCGTCGCCGAAGCCTCATCGCCACTCACAAGTTTCCTGATGTAAATCACCACGAACTACCACTAATTACCACAAATGAAAAGAATTACCATGAATTAAAAGAATTTTTTTGTTTTGGTGTCCTTACGGACAGAAATCAAACAAATCAAATACAAATCTTACAAATAAAAAGATTTGAAAAATTTGTAAGATTTGAACAGATTTGTAAGATTTGAACAGATTTGTAAGATTTGAAAAGATTTGTAAGATTTCTCGCGGAGCGACCCAAAAATTCTTTTAATTCTTTCCAAATTCTTTTAATTTTTGGCTAAGAAAAAAAGCGGACGCAAGTCCGCGTATACAACAAAATATTTATGTAAAAATGTTTTACGACGAAATACACAACAAAATATCTTGGGACGAAGTGACGGAGAAGATTTATTCGAAGACCGCCAACGACGTGCGCCGCGCATTGGCAAAAGACCGGTGCGACGTAGAGGACTTCATGGCGATGGTTTCGCCAGCCGCCGAGCCGTTCCTTGAGCAGATGGCACAACTCTCGCGCCGGTACACCATGGAGCGTTTTGGAAAGACAGTCTCCATGTTCATCCCGCTATACATCACAAACTCATGCACAAACTCGTGCGTATATTGCGGATTCCACATCCAAAACAAGATGCCGCGCACAATCCTCACCGAAAAGCAGATTGAGGACGAGTACAAGGCGATAAAGAAAATCGCGCCATTCGAGAACATACTCCTTGTCACCGGCGAGAATCCCGCGAAGGCCGATGTCAACTACATCGCACGCGCCCTCGACATTGCAAAACCGTACTTCAGCAACCTCAAAATCGAGGTCATGCCGCTGTCTGCCGAGGACTACACAATGCTCGTGCACCACGGACTGAACGGCGTGATTTGCTTTCAGGAGACATATAACGAGGCCAACTACAAGAACTACCACCCACGCGGCATGAAATCCAACTACCAGTGGCGCGTAAACGCCTTCGACCGCATGGGACAGGCTAATGTCCACTCCATCGGCATGGGCGTCCTGATTGGACTTGAAAAGGAGTTCCGCACCGACATTACGATGATGGCGTACCATCTCCGCTACCTCGAAAAGCACTATTGGCAGACTAAATACAGCGTCAACTTTCCACGGATGCGACCGGCGGAGAACGAGGGATTCCAGCCCAATGTCATCATGTCCGACCGCCAACTTGCTCAATGCACGTTTGCGATGAGGATTTTTGACCACGACGTCGATATTTCGTACTCTACACGCGAACCCGCCAAAATCCGTGACAACATGGCTACCCTCGGCGTGACGACAATGTCCGCACAGTCGAAGACAAATCCTGGCGGCTATTACACTTACCCACAAGCCCTCGACCAGTTCACTGTCAACGACGAGCGCACCGCTGGCGAAATCATCGCCTCGCTCAAAAGCCTTGGCCGCGAACCCGTCTGGAAGGACTGGGACGCAAGTTTCGACCACCTCGCCCTTGCATCATAATTTTTTTAACTGAAATTTTTGTTGAAAAAAAGAAAAAACGCCGTCAGGCGTTGTAAAAGAAAATATTTACGTTCATGCTGATTGTAATAACGACACCAAACTTTTTCGACGGCGAATCAGACTTGATTAACTTGCTGTTCCATAACGGTCTCCGACGGCTTCATCTGCGGAAGCCCGACGCGCCGTTGGAGGACTACGAAGGACTTTTGCGCCGGATTGAGCCTCAATTCCGTCATAATGTCGTGCTACACGACCATTTCCATTTGGCGTTTAAATACAATGTTCTTGGCATACACCTCAATCGCCGCAACAGTGAAATTCCTGATAATTTCAGCGGCTCAGTGTCGCGGTCGCTGCATACGGAGGAAGAGTTGGCGGTAATGAAAAATAAATATAACTACGTGACGCTCAGCCCAATATTCGACAGCATTTCCAAGCAGGGCTACAATTCGGCTTTTGAACACGAGAAGTTGTTGGAGATGAAAAAGAATGGCATTATCGACAGCCGCGTCATCGCCCTCGGCGGCATCACTGCCCATAATATTTCACAACTAAAGCAGTACGGTTTTGGCGGCGCGATGGTGCTGGGAAGCCTGTGGGAAAAGAAAGATGACGAAAAAGAATTTTTGGCGGAGTTCAAGTCGCTAAGCCTCAACGCTCCCGATTCAATTCGCTGAATCATCTCAAAGCCCCCAGTTCTCACGGTCAAGGCTTCGGTAGGTGATTGCCTCGGCGACGTGCGGCGCGCGGATTTCCTCCTCGCCCGCCAAGTCTGCGATTGTGCGCGCGACTTTGAGGATTCGGTCGTATGCGCGGGCAGAAAGTCCAAGTTTTTCCATTGCATTCTTCAGGAGCGTCGTCGACGGCTCGTCGAGAGTACAGAATGTGCGGATTTTGCTGCTCGACATCTGCGCGTTGCAGTGGATTGTGGGCGACTGCTCAAAACGTTTTTGCTGGATTTCGCGCGCCTTTATCACCCTTGCACGGATTTCCGCGCTCGACTCGCCACGCTCCTGCAACGCCAAATCCTTGAATGGCACCGGCGTTACCTCGACATGCAGGTCGATTCTGTCAAGCAGTGGCCCTGAAATTCGGCTTAGATATTTCTTGACCGCGCCCTGCGCGCATGTGCACTCCTTTTCGGGGTGGTTGTAGTAGCCGCACGGACACGGATTCATGGACGCTACAAGCATGAAACCTGCGGGATAGTTGACGGTGGATCGCGCCCTCGAAATTGTGATTTCGCGGTCTTCGAGCGGCTGGCGCAGGACTTCGAGGACTTGACGCTTGAACTCGGGGAGTTCGTCGAGGAAAAGCACGCCATTATGCGCAAGCGAAATCTCGCCCGGCTGTGGGTATGCACCGCCGCCAACGAGGGCGACATCGGAAATCGTGTGGTGCGGCGACCTGAACGGCCGTCTGGTCATCAATGCCGAGCCCGCCGGAAGCGTACCGGCGACCGAATGTATCTTTGTGGTTTCGAGTGACTCGCGGAGCGTGAACGGTGGAAGGATTGACGGTATGCGCTTTGAGAGCATTGTCTTTCCGCTGCCGGGAGGCCCTATCAGAACGACATTATGGCCACCGGCGGCGGCGATTTCCATTGCTCGCTTGACATTCTGCTGGCCTTTGACATCTGCAAAATCAAGGTCGATGGCCTCGTAATTGTCAAAAAATTCTTTTCTTGTGTCTATTTCGGTGGGTTGTACGGTCGGAGTTCCGTTAAAAATGTCGATGACCTCCTTGATGTTGGAAACTCCATAAACGACAACATTATTGACCACGGCGGCTTCGCGGGCGTTTGGCGCGGGGAGTATGATGCCTTTGAATTTTTCTTTAAGTGCCTGAATAGAAATCGGCAACGCGCCTTTGACAGGGTTTATCGAGCCGTCCAGCGACAGTTCGCCAAGTATGATATATTCGCCGACGGCCTCACTGTTAATCTGTTCCGACGCGCCGAGGATTCCTATCGCAATCGCGAGGTCGTATGCCGAGCCTTCCTTTTTAAGGTCGGCAGGCGCCATGTTGATGACGATCTTCTTGCCCGGCAGACGGTAGCCCGTGGATCTCAATGCCGACTCAATACGCTGCTGGCTTTCCTTGACCGCACTGTCCGGCAGTCCGACCATGTAAAAGTTAAATCCGTCGGATACCTCGGTCTCTACTGTCACGGTTATCGCATCGATGCCGTGGACTGCACTTGCGTATGTCTTGACGAGCATTTTCCTAATGTTTTAATGTTTTCTTGGGTTTAATGTGTTTTGTGGCAAAAATATAGATTATTTAGGATACGACAAAAAAATAATGGTATAAAATTTCAAAAAAAAATTCGCACACCGTACATGTCCCGGTGTGCGAATTTAAGGATACCGCTGAATGTTTTTAAGCGATTTTGCTGATGATGTGTTCCCTGTCGCAGAAATGCAAATACCTGCTGCACTGCTGTATACAATCGTAGCCGAGCATTGTGCCGAGTATGAAGTCCTCCTCGGGCGTGTACTCGTTGAATGGCTTCTTGCCAAAATGCTCTATGACCCTGATGCACTCCGGCGAGCCGAAGAAAATATTGATTTTGGAAGGCGAAACCTGATGGGTCAGGAAGTCGATGCCAGCCATCTTCAGCCGCCGCTCCGCCTCAAATCGGTATTGAGCCGGAAGGGTGTGGAGTATGAGTTTGCGAAGGCCTTTTTTGTACTCGTAAATGTGGTGCGCCAATACTTTCATCTTGCAACCATCTTATACTTAAAAAATTACAATTACAAATTCCTTAGAGTTGGGGAGCTATCGCCGACGCCCATGCCCCAATCCTGTCCTCGGAGAGGTCGCTCTGGTTGTCGTAGTCGAGGGCAAGCCCGACAAACTTACCGTCCACGACAGCCGCGCTCTCATTGAACGAATAGCCGTCCGTGGCAGTCGAGCCGACGATGGTTGCGCCAGTGCCTTTTACGGCATTGTAGAGTTCGCCCATGCCGTTGACGTATGTGTCAGAGTAGCTGAACTGGTCGCCGACGCCGAACAATGCGACAGTCTTTCCGGCGAGGTTGGCGTCCTTGACAGTGTTGACAAATCCAAACCAGTCGTCCTGAAGCTCGCCGTCGCCCCATGTCGAAGTGCCGAGGATGATGTTGTCGTACTTGGCGAGGTCGTCGGCAGTAGCCGCGCTGACCTCCTTGACAACTGCGCCGTCCAACTTGCCAGCCAGTGTCTCTGCGGCAGTCGAAGTATTGCCGGTTGTAGAACCGTAGATGATGATAGTGCTTTTCATTTCTTAATCTTATTTCAAACAAACAATCAATTATTTTTTATCGACCGCAAAGTTACAGCGGATAATATTCTGCCACAATCCCCAAAAGTAGGTAATTTTACATGTGGCGACTACCTAATAATGGTTAAAATTATTCTTGCCATTCCCGAAAAATATCATTACCTTTAACGCGAATATCTTAACCCTGGTTCAATATGAAAAAATCACTGACATTCACCGCCTTATGCGCGTTGGCGTTGTGCGCTTGCGGCGGCGGCAACAGCACCCAGACCCAATCCAACGCCCCCCAGCAACAGGCTGGCACTGCGGCAGTTAACGTCCAGAACGAAACGCCCGCCCCGGCTGCCACCGCCGACAAGGACATCGCAAAAGCCGTCTTCAAAAAACTCTACCCCGACATCCAAGAAGTATATGCCGACAACGACTATTCTTGCTACGGATCCGCAGAATCGGACGCGGAAGGCTGTGACGGCGGCGCGCGTGTGTACGTTGCGCCGATGAACGACGGCGGATATTTCGTGCTCGACATATCGTACTTTGTCGGGCCGGGATGCTCGCCAGCCTACGAATTTGGCTCGTGGGTTTACAAAAACGGCTCTCTCGACACCGTCCAAAACATCCTGCCGTTCCCTAAGTTCGACGACCTTCTCAACCCCAACAAGACCGCCGGCTTCGATGTGCAAATCACCTCGTGCCGCGACATGTACAACCACAAGCCCGTCTTGAGCCTGTATTACAGTTTTATTTCGCGCGATTCGCTGGAAGTGTCGCTCTATCCATACGACTGCGACGAGGTTTTCTACGAGGCCGACAAGTACATGCTCTGTTATGAGAACAAAGACCAACTGCCCATCTACAAGTGGGACGGACAGAAGTTTGTGCTTGTGGTTAAAGGTAGTCCGGCGGCTGCAAAAGGCTCAGACAAATTCGAAGAACTCAAAACGATATTCAGGCAATATCATGTCGAGACCGACTTCCCTCTCGCCGAGCAATACGAGTACACCCGACAAGACAACTCATACGTCATAGAAGGACTTTCGTCCAAAGGCGCGTCGTGTTTCAGCGTCGTGTTTTTCCCTGACGGCAACGGCGGCTATTGTGTCTACTTCATCAATTATGCCGAAAAGGGCTACACAATAGACCGTTGCCATTACACAAAAGGCGAATTTCACGACAAAAACCTCGAAGACGACCTCGCCGCCGCCCTCGAAGGCGTTTCTGACACACACGGCACAATCCACGTCAGCGGCGACCAAATCGCAATCTACAAAGACGAAAAGGAATACAAGTTTGTCTTTGCATTCTCGAATCTGAAGGAGTATATTTTGGAGAAATAGCGAACATGAATAACACACTTACAACAATCGCAGCCCTATGCCTCCTCGTTTCATCGGCAACGGCACAAGTGAAGTCCAACTGGAATCCCGGCTGGCAGTTTTCAAAAGGCGACGACACAGCCAAGTGGCAGAGTGTCAGGCTTCCGCACGACTGGAGCATCTACACCCTACCCGACCGCAACGCGCCTTCGGGCAACGACGGCGGGTATTACGGCACTGGCGTTGGCTGGTACAAAAAAAAATTCAACATCGGCAAACTCTCTGACGGCGAGCGCGTTATGATAGATTTTGAAGGAGTGTACCACCGGGCGACGGTCTATGTCAACGGCAAACGCGCCGCATGGCACGGATACGGCTATACGCCTTTCAGCGTGGACGTTACGGAACTTCTTAACGTCGGCGAAAACGTGCTGACAGTCCGCGTTGACAATTCGGCACAGAAAAACAGCCGTTGGTACTCGGGCAGCGGAATTTACAGGAATGTATGGATGACGCGGCTCCCGGCGGTCAGCGTTTCGGCAGAAAGTGTTAATTTCACCACTGACAACAGCGGCTCTGTAACTATCACTGGCACTGTCAGAAACAACTCCACGAACCGGCGCAGCGTAGAACTTTTGGTGTCGGTCGGCGGCATAAAGGCAGAAAAAACACTGGACATCGACTCAAAATCCGATGCTGACTTCAAGTTGGACTTGAAAATTCCGAACCCGAAACTGTGGAGTTTTGACGAGCCCAACCTCTACGCCGCAAACATCGCAGTCGACGGCGACATCAACCTCACACGTAACATTGGCTTCCGCAAAGTCACGTACAACTCCACCGACGGATTCGCGCTCAACGGCAAAAACGTCCTCATCAACGGCGCGTGTGTCCATCACGACAATGGACTTCTCGGTGCTGCTGCGCCAGATGCCGCTGAATATCACAAAGTCAAGTTGATGAAGAACGCCGGTTTCAATCTCATCCGAACGAGCCACAACCCACCGTCGGAGGCATTTCTCAACGCTTGCGACGAGATTGGAATGATGGTCATAGACGAGTCCTTTGACGGCTGGCGCACCTCGAAAACCGACCATGACTACGCGGAACTATTTGACAGCCTTGCAGTTGACGACGTAAAAAGAATGGTAGTCCGCGACCGCCACCACCCCTGCATCGTCGCATGGAGCATTGGCAACGAAGTAATAGAGCGCAAGGACATCCGCGTAATCCACACTGCAAAAATGCTCAAGAACGCAATCCTTTCCGAGGACAATTCGCGCCCTGTCACCGAGGCTCTCTGCGCGTGGGACTCCGACTGGGAAATCTACGACCCACACGCCGACGTGCTTGACATCGTTGGCTATAACTACATGATTTTCAAGCATAAGACCGACCACGAGCGCGAGCCTGAACGTGTAATTTGGCAGACGGAATCGTACCCCGCCGACGCATATAAAAATTATGAAATCGTGAAAAATTATCCCTACGTCATCGGCGACATCGTTTGGACGGGGCTTGACTACCTCGGCGAATCGGGCATTGGCGGCTGGCGTTACAAGGCGTGGCCGCAGGGCGAAAGTTGGCA
This sequence comes from uncultured Bacteroidales bacterium, assembly GCA_905234655.1. GTDB lineage: Bacteria > Bacteroidota > Bacteroidia > Bacteroidales > UBA3824 > UBA3824. The sequence continues at coordinate 6,115 of CAJOJG010000063.1, read as the reverse complement.
AAATCCCCAATTCCCTTGGCACGGTGCGTACTGTGGCGACGTAGACATCACAGGATTCCGCAAGCCGATTTCGTATTACCGCGACATTCTATGGAACGGCACCGATGCCGCCGAACCGTTGCATCTCTCTGTGCGCGAGCCAAATGGCTACATCGATTCGATTAAGACGACGATGTGGAGCACATGGCCGACGTGGGATTCGTGGAACTGGGAAGGCTGGGAAGGCAAACCCATCGACGTTGAAGTTTACGCCACAGGGAAGACCGTCAAACTTTACCAGGACGGCAAACTCGTCGGCGAAAAACCGGTCGAGCATTGCATGGCGACCTTCACAATCGACTATCGCCCAGGCGTTTTGCGTGCAGAGTGCGACGGAAAGTCCACATCGCTCAAGACCGCCGCAAAGCCCTCAAAAATCCGTCTCGCCGCCGACCGCAAGTCGTACTCGTCCGACGGCAACGACGTGGCTTTCATCGACATAACCCTCACCGACAAGGGCGGCAACCCCTGCGCGATGTCGTCAGACAAAATCACAGTTTCTGTAAAGGGCGGCGAACTTCTCGCCCTCGGCACTGCCGACCTCCGCGACAACACCGACATCCACTCCCCGTCGCACAATGCCTATCACGGCCGCGCACAGGCGATTGTCAGGATTCCGGCAGGCAATAAGCCAGTGACTATCAGCGCGAAAGGCGACGGAATCGCCACGTCGACAGTGAAATTGAGGTAAGGCGACGCTAATATTTTTATCTTTTTTAACTTTAAACCTTTTGTACATGTGTCGGTCAAAATAGCAAATGAAATAACATAAGTTATAAATCAATACAAGTACAAAATGAAAAAAATATTAGTAGCGATGATTGCGCTCGCGATGTTTTCGGTAACATCGGCGAGTGCGCAGAAGGGCGACCGTCCCGAAAAGCCGACTCCGGCACAGGTAACAGAGCGCATGGCCGAGCAACTAAGCCTCACCGACGCGCAGAAGTCACAGGTGCTCGACCTCAACACTGAATATCAGGACGTTATCGGCGACCCTGGAATGGGCGGACACGGCTGTCCGAAGGGTCAGAAGCCCGACGGCGTTTCAGGCGCGACCGACAATTCAGGCGACGCATCTTCATCCACAGCCTCGTCAACCGCGCGTCCTCAGCGTCCCGAACTCACCGACGAGCAAAAGGCAAAAATGGAAGAGATGAAGGCAAAGCGCGACGAGTACAACACAAAACTCAAGGCAATCCTCACCGCCGACCAACTCGCCAAATATGAGGAATCTCAAAAGTGCGGTCCCAACGGCGCAAAGCCCGACAAGAAAGGGAAAAAGTAAGATTTTTTCCTTACGCGCCGACACCGAAGCCGACGCGCCAAAAAGTCCGTTGGAGGATTTTGAGGCGAGGTTCACACTGCCCGAGACAGTGTTTTTCTTCGGGATTTTGAGGGTGTTGATTTTCAGGACACCGCCCACAGCATCCGAGCCGTATTCCAACGACGACGGGCCTTTGACGACCTCCGCCTCGACGACTGAATACTGGTCGATTTCGAGGCCATGGTCGCTGCCCCACTGCTGGGATTCGTGGCGGATATTGTCCTCGATGACGGCAACACGGTTAAAACCAAGTCCACGGATTACGGGTTTGCCTTGAGACGAGCCGATGGAAATACTCGACAATCCGGGGATTTTTTCGAGGCTTTCACTAAGGCTGCCGCCCAAGTTCTTCATTATGAACCCTTTGTCTATATTCTCTACGGCCTTGGTGTCTTGCATTTTTTTTCCTTGTTGCATTGTCCTTTATAGTAATCGCGTCATGCTCGACATCTTGGGCACCGGCTACGACATACGTACAAAGACACAATGCAAGAGCAAACGCTTTTACACGCATCTATTTAATGGGATTATTTGAAAATGAATTTGACAATGAGAATATTACAAAAAAAATGCTCAAACCTCGGGCGGCCCCCGGATTACGAAAGATTTTACCTTATTGTCACATAGATTTCCTATAAACACCGGCACAAAGACTTTGTACTCGCGCTCTACGGCAACGAGTTCGACGCTGTTGCCGGCAGCCTCAAAAGCCGGAAATTCGATATTGCACAGCGGGCAATCCTCGCTCACAGCGTCTCCACTTATCTCTGTCGATACGTGCAAGTTAACGTGCATATTTTTCGCGACCGGCGTGAAGACCGCCAGCATCGCAAAAACTATCGCGAAAACGGATTTTATGTATCTGTGCCTCGTGTCCATGGATTTTGGATTGACGGTACAAAGGTAAAAACTAAAAATGAAAATTACAAAAAAATGAGGAGGCGGTGAAGATTTCTTTAATACGCCTCCTCAAACTTTTTATTTCCTAATCACAACTTTCTTTGTGATTGTCGATGTTTTGACGATATAAATTCCAGGCTTGTTGATTTTGATTTCCTTGACATCAATGCCGGAGAATACCAACTGACCGTTGATGTTATAGACATTGACCTTTCCGAAAATGTTGTCAATCACAATGGTGTCGTCATAACTGAAAATCCTGCCATTGTCGATGACCACATCATCCGTCGCTGTGGGAACTTCAGGGTCTTTATTTTCATCATCTTTATTATCACCTGTATTATCGCCTGTATTATCACCAGTATTATCACCTGTGTTATCGCCAGTGTTGTCGCCAGTGTTGTCGCCTGAGTTATCATCGTCGCCGCCGCTTGGGGCCGGGTCGTCGGGCGTAGGCTTATCTTCAGGCTCCTTTACTGGTTCGGGGGCTGTGACAGTTACATTGAATGTGGCAGTAAAACCGTTGTAGGTGATTGTGATGGTCTGGGTACCAGCCGTGGACGAATTATAACCACTTGTCATGTCGGCGGTTACATTAACAGTTTCAGACGTTCCGTCGCCATACGACGCTGTGATTGCGCAGCCTGTCATGTCAATCTTATCCCCGACCTTGTACTCCGTCTTCGTCGGCGCGGACGACAATGTGATGCCGCTCAATGCCGCCTTTGTGATTGTAATGGTGTACGTCGTTGTGAAATTGTCGTATTTGACTGTGAGCGTGAGGGTTTTGGGCGTGGTGCTGTCAAAACCAGTAACCGTCGCCTTAGAGAGCGCGATGGCGTCGGATTCCGAGCCGTCATCGTAGTCGATTACAAATGTGCCGCCCGAAACATCGAGTTTGTCGCCCGTTACGTATGATGTCTTGGGCGATTTTTTGAGCGAAATGCCTGTTGCGGTCTTCACTACCGTTACCTTGAACGTCGCGGTCTTGCCCTCGTACTTGACGGTAACGGTCTTTGAGCCGGTGGAAGTTGAATTGAAACCCGAACACATCGAGGCGGTGATGGCGATTGACTCGGTGGTCTTGTCGGAATATGTAATCTTGATTTTGCCGCCGGTGAGGTCGAGCGATTCGCCGATTTTGTACTCTGACTTCGTGGGCGCGGGCGAGAGTTCAATCTTGGAAACCGTTACTTTCACTTCCTCTTTCTTGGGGTTGAGGTACATGTTGATGTACGCCAACGCGCCAACGAGACCGGCGTTGTAGTCGATGCCGCCCTCGCCGTTTTGGTAGTTGTTGATGTCGTCGTTGTAGGCGGAATTTGTCTTGTTGCCGCCGACGAGATAGCCGAGTTGGGCAAGTTTTGCGGGCAACTGGCAGGCGTACATGTTGTTGTCGTCGTTGAGAAAGACATTGCGGTAATGGGGCTTTTTGGGGTAATTGTCGCCAAGGCCGGTTACGAACGAGAAGTTGTAATTGTTGTCGCCGATGATGTAGTCAATGGTGCGAAGGGTGTAGGCGTTGAGCGTAGTGCCGCCCATCGCCTTGCTGTACAACGCCCAGAGGAAGGCCTGGTTGGCGGTGTAGCGCAACGGGCCCCAAGTGTTGTCGCCCTGCGAATTGAGGAAATAGCCGCTGCCCTTGTAGCCGTTGGCGTAATTCTGCAACTGCGCGAGTGCGGTGGTGTTTTGCGAAACGGTGTAATAAACGTAGTCGGCGATGTCGTTGGTGTTGTTGTAGCAAAGCGACCAGCCGTGCGAACTCTTCATCTGTCCGAAGTACGTGGCGGCCTTGTCGATGTAGGATTTTGTGCCGGTGGCGCGGTACATTTCGGAATAGAAAAGCACCAAATCGGGCGCGTACTCGTCTTTTGCGGGGTAGAATCCGCCGCCATACGAGCCGATGTTGCCAAGGTTGCCGTTGTTGATGAACTCTTCGCAGACCTTCGCCTTCGCGAGGCATTGGGCGGCGTAGTCGGCGTCAAAATCCTTGTAGAGCCTGTACATCGCCGCCAACGACGCGCCGCACAATGCGACCATCGACGTTGCGCCGCTCGATACCGAATATACGGGGCGCGAGCCGTCGGATTCGCCGCCAGCCGAGACGCTGAGGTTTTTGGATTTATAGACCGACGTCGTCCACTGTTGGTGGTCAGCGTTGCCGTCGCCTACCTGATAATAGAACTGGTTTTTGCTGCGGACGCATTTCAGGAAAAAGTCGGTGGCGTACTTGCACTCGTCGAGGATGTCGGGAATACCGTTGGGAACGCCCTTGGCGGATTCGTAGGTGTAGTCACCGGCACTGATATATCCGTGATAATCAGGCGAATACAAGTCAACATATCCGTCCGCAAATTCGGAATATCCGAGCAACAGCATGTAGCACGAGTAAAATTCGGTCTGTCCAAACTTGACGTAATCGCCGCAGTCGAACCATCCGCCGGTCAGGTCATACGACCCGTCTGCGTCCTTGATGTACGACTTGCCGCCCTCGTATCCGGCGAACTTCTTTGAATGGTCCGCCAAGAGCCAGTTGGGGCCGTTGCCGCTGCGCTGTGCGCCGTAGAATCGAGTGGTCATCCACAACGCCTTTTTATAATAGTCGGCGTCGAAGGCCGCGTCCGCGCTTCCCGCGTCAAAACTGCCCACCGTGCCGCCGCCGGTGCTTGAGCCGCCGCCGGTAGAATTGCGGTATTGTTCGGGGATGTCGGCTGCGTCGATGTAGTTGATGTTGTCAACGTAATAGGTGGTCTCGTTGGCAAACTTGATGTTGAAACTTGCGTAACTGCCCGACACGCCCGTCAAGTCAAAATAGACCTTGACCCATTTGCCGGTCTCGCTGACGTTGAATGTGCGCTCTATGGAATTGCTGCCGTCGGACGCGCCCTGACGCAGGCCGAGGATAATGTCGCCGACGGCACTGTTGGAATACACCATCAGCGAGATGCCTTGCGAACCGTTGAAATTCAGCGTGTTCCACTTGGCGAGGTAGCCGCCGTACTGCACGCCGCTTTCGGGGACGCATTTGAGGCATTTGGAAGAAGTGTTGATGCCAGAGGACGACACGTTGCTGACGTTGCTGACCGCGAGCGACCATCCGTCGAGCGTCTGTCCGTCCTCAAAATCATAAATCGCGCTCTCGGCATCGGGGCTTGCCGTCGCCGCCGCCGAGCAACACGCCGCAAACACAAGCGGCAAAAAAGTCTTTTTGGTAAATCTTCTCATAATTTTTGGATATTTTCTTAATTGGATAAAATCTCGGCGCAAAGGTACGCATTTTATGGTTGTCAGAGAAAAAATTTGAAAAAAAATATTTTTCCACGCTCCGCCGAAAAAAAAATCTCACTCAACACCACACTTGCTAAGTTTTTGACTAAAAACCACTTGAAAAATCCGTATAAAGTTCAGTGGACAAAAAAAAAAAACAGTTGACATTTTTAGAATTATTACATACCTTTGCACCGGCTAAAAGAGGAATGGAGTTTTCCATTGCTAATTTTTTTGGCTGGCAATCATTTTTGTCAACAAAAGATGGCGATTTTGAACCAAATCCATAACGGCGCGTCCGAAGGCACAGCACCCCAAAAGCCCGTCTGTTCAAATCCCGAAAGAGAGAGTGGCTATTTCGGGAAGTCGGTTAGGATTGCCCTTTTGCCAAACGAAAAATACTGGTTCCCAATCCGCGCCACACACCACCGCGCCCAGCAAATCTATGACAAGTTGGTCGCCCTCAGCGACGGCAATTTTGAGCCCTACCTGCCCATAATCCGCCACATCGAATACACCAACGAAGACTTCAACAACCCCACCCAATACATCGCCGACAAGCCTTTGGACAGCGGCCTATTGTTC
>CAJOJG010000062.1 GCA_905234655.1 uncultured Bacteroidales bacterium | reverse complement strand
ATTCAATACTTTTTCGCCGCGCTCGTGAAAACGGTAACAGTCGTACCATTTGTAAAGTTCAGTAATCATTTCGTCGAATGTAACGCCCTCTTGTTTGGCAAAATCTTGGATTTCGTCGGTGAAAATCGACAGCAATTCATCGTGCGTTACGCCGCAAACTGCCGAATATATCGGACTCATTGAAATGTCTTCGGGTTGGTTGTTAACGCTGAAAATTGATGTTTTGGCAAACTTGGTAACGCCCGTCAGAAATACAAAGCGGAAATAGTTGTCGTAATCTTTGAGAACCGTGAAAAATTCGCGGTAAGTCTTTTTGTCATCGTCGATATGCTCGCTGTTGATGAGCGGATTGTCGTATTCGTCAACAATGAAAACCGTTTGAAGCCCTGTTTTTTCGTAAACGCGGGTTACGATCGTGCCAAATTTTTCTGCAAGCGATAATTTTGGATTGTCAACCATAACGCCGTTTCGCTCGGCAAAATCTTCCAAAGCATTGTTCAGACGGTTGCGCAAAGCGTTTTCTTTTGAAAAATCGCCGCTCGCCAACGGCAAGTAAAACACAGGATAGCGGGTCCAATCTTTTTCGATTTTAGAGATTTTGAGACCTTCAAACAACTCCTTTTTACCCTCGAAAAAATTGCATAACGTTGTGCACAACAGACTTTTACCAAATCTGCGCGGACGTGCGAGGAAATACGCCGTGGTGCCCGAATATGCCAATTTGTATACATAATCGGTTTTGTCGATATACACGCAACCGTTTTTCCTCAGTTTCTCAAAACTCTGTATGCCTAACGGATATTTTACCATAATGCAATCCTGTTTTAGTTTTTCGCAAAGATAATTATTTTTTATTTGATTAACAAAAAAAGTTCATAATCAAAATTCCCAAAAAAAATCCTCGATTTTCTTTTTTTATACCGAAACATTAACTACATTTGGAAAATTAATTCTTAAAACTGATATTATGGATATAGCAATGATTTTGGAACTGTTGATTGTTCTTGGCGCGTTGTATGTAGGCTCGCGTTACGGCAGCCTTGCGCTGGGCGCGATTTCGGTAGTGAGTTCAAAACTAAGGTTGTATTGTCTGAGGCTGTCCGACAGGATTTTGATACTCGGAAACGGCGGTGTCAAAAAGTCAATGACATACGAACAAGACAGCGAATTGAGCGGCTAAGTGCTGACATTGCAGAAATTTGACCGTCTGATTAAAGAAGGTATCAAAGACGGCAGCATTGTGATTACAGAAAGCCATATTCAAACCGATAAAACTTTTCATTATGAAATCCATCGCCACATCCTTTGCCCAAATGACCGCCGCCGTCCCGCCCGAAATCCGTCAGGAAATCGAATTGGAATTTGCCGTGTCAAACCGTATCGAGGAACTGATGAAAAAGTACGGCTACACAAAATCAGCAATTCTAACCATTTGGTAACCACCTTACAAAAAAGTGCCTTCTTGCGCGGAAGCCGAAAAAATCGCAAATTTGCAGGCGGCGCAATTTCCGCAGACCTCGTTGGTCCGTCTCAACCGCGACCAGCCTCAACTGATGTTCGCCGACGTCAGGGAATTTGCAGCGTTCACAGAGGGACGTGTGTATAATAAAATTAACCCCGCGCTCGAAACTCAAAGCGCGGGGTTAAAAAAACTATAATTTCAAACTATTTTTACTGCAAACTTACCGTCTGTGCCTTTCCGTCGTACTTTACTTCAACGCCCTTTGCATCAGGGTCGTAACCCTTTGCAGCAGATGATGTTACGTAAACGACGTTAAATGTACGGGATTGGAGCATCCCCGGGAACTCGCCCTGGCGGTCGGAGATTTTCAGGCTCTTGGCTGAATCGTCGTAGGTGAACTTGATGTTGGCAAAACGTCCCGCCTCATAGCCGTAGTTGGTGCCTTCGTCCTCGTAGAGGTTGAACTCGCCATTTGCGCCGGCATAGACGTAGAGCGTGATTTTGTCGGCGGGTTTCTGACGGGTGTACTCAATCTCAGGGCCGAACGGAATTATCGAGCCTCCGCGCACAAAGAGCGGAATCTGCTCGTAGGGCGCGGGTACGGTCTTGGACTCGCCACCGTTAGAAACCACGTTGCCAGAATAGAAATCGTACCAAACGTTGCCTTTCGGGAAATAAACCTCGCGGTCGCGCTTACCGTACTGATACACAGGGTTTACCATAATCGAAGGCCCGAACATGAACTGGTAGGCGATGTCGAGGACATTCTTGTCAGACCCAAAATCCATCACCATCGGGCGCATTATCGTGTAGTCGTCAAAATAAACCTTAGCCGCCAAAGAATAAATGTACGGCATCAGGCGGTAACGCAAATCAAGATAATACTTTATCGCCTTGAAAGTCGGGGTGTTCTCGGGCGCAATGTTCCACGGCTCACGGAACGGGAACTGTCCGTGGCTGCGGTACATCGGTGCAAACGCGCCTACCTGATGCCAACGCACGTTAAGTTCGCGCCAGTCTTTGAGGTCTTCGGTCTCCTTCTTCGTCTTGTCGAAAACCTGCTGTGCCTCCTGATAACGCTTCTCAACCGAGAAACCGCCGATGTCCTGGCTCCAATACGGAATGCCCGAAATCGAGAAGTTCAAGCCGGCTGTGATTTGGGCTTTCAAGTCTTCCCAACGTGTGCCGATGTCGCCGCTCCAAGTGGCTGTGGAATAGCGTTGTTCGCCAAGGAAACCTGACCTTGTGAGCAGGAACACGCGGTTGTTGTTGGGCGAGAAATTCTGCTCGTTGTCAAAACCGTTCTGATTCCACGAAGAGGCTTTCTGCAAGGCTTTTGCGTCCTTTTTGTCGATGCCCTTTTTCTCAATCGCGGTCTCGTATCCGCGCTGACCATCATAGATAGCCTCGGCGTTTACGATTGAGTATGCGTTGAAATATTCGTCGGAGGAGCCGAGTTCAGTAGGGCCGCACAGAAGTTTGCGGTATTCCATTGGCGTACAGTCGCGGATGTTGGGCTCGGAAGCGTCCATCCACCAGGCATCCATACCGATAGAGCCGAGTTTGTCGTAGAGTTGACGCCAGAAAATCTTGCGCGCCTCGGGCGAATAAGCGTCGTAAAATGCGTATGTGAAGCCTTTCCAATCGTTGAGCGGGTCGGCGAGCCAGTCGCGCAAAGAGTCTTTCAACGACTGCTGATAGATAAAGCCCTTGTCGTTCAACTCCTTGAAATGCTCGACGTTAGGATAAAATTTCGGCCAGCACGAAATCATCAGTTTGGCGTTCATGGCGTGGATGTCGTCAATCATTTTTTGCGGATTTTCAAAGCGCGCGGGGTCAAAATCGTAACTTCCCCACTCGTTGATTGTCCAATAGTTCCAGTCCATCACGATGTTGTCAATCGGGATATGGCGGCTGCGGAAACCTTTGAGCGCGTCCACGATTTCTGACTGCGTTTTGTAACGCTCGCGGCTCTGCCAATAGCCCAAAAGCCATTCGGGGGCAATCTGCGCCTTGCCGGTCAGGGTTCTGTAACCGCTGATTACCTCGTCGGCGTTCTTGCCGTCAATAAAGTAATAATCAAGTTGTTGCGTCATCTCCGACCAGAACGAGAGTTTGTTCTGCTCCTTGGCGTCGACGGGTTCCAATGCGCGGAGACCGCAATAAGCCTCGCCGCCGTCGGGTGTCCACTCGATTTTGATGGAATATTTCTTGCCTTTTTCCATGTTGACAGAGAATTTGCGGGCGTTGGGGTTCCAAGCCGTGCGCCAAATTTTTGAATCCTTGCCCAACATTTCGGGCGAGTAGACACATTTTCCGTCAATCGTAATAGTCTGATAACCAGAATAATAGTGCAGAAATTTGTATTCGCCGCTCTGTTTTGGCTCAATCTGACCTTCTATAACGACCGTCGAGCCGTCAAGACCCTTTGGCAATAGGCGACCCACAGTCTTGAAATCCTCGTAATACAGTGAGTCTTCGGGTCTTACGATTGGAGCCTGACCTTTGATGCTGTAAGTTCCGGTGAGCGGGCCTTGGTTGCCGTCCTTGTCGTAAAGCGTGAAAATGTCCTTCAAAAACGAGTACGGCTTGGGGTTTCCGAACCTCATAAGTGAGTATGAATCAAACATTACGCCGTAGTTGTTGCTTGAGACGACGAAAGGCACGGAAACTTTGGTGTTGTATTGGAAAAGTTCCTCGTTTTTGCCCTTGTAGTTCCAGTCGTCGGCTTGGTGCTGACCGAGGCCGTAGAACGCCTCGTCGTCGGGGCTTTCAAAGACTGCGCGGTACGACCAGCCGTTGTAGGTCTCGGGCTTGCCGTCGGCGTGGATTTGCTCAACCTGATAGGGCGTGAGGGTCTTTCCGCCCTCAGATTCGGCGAGAATCACCTTGCCGTCAAGGTCGGTGAAGAATACTTTGCCGTTAGAAGTCAAGACATTGGCTTTCAGGGCGTTGGTGATGACTTTGACGGTGTCGCCGCTCTGCTCGACGGAGTATTGCGGGCGGTTTTTGACGTTTACAACCACGAGCGACTGCGGGTCTTTGAACTTGTCGTCGCGGGTGGCGGAAACGCGGATGATTTTGTCGCCGAAAGCGTCGACACGGACGAGCGTCGGCGAATCGGCTGTGGGGTTTTTGACCTTGACGACAACGCCTTTGTCGGTCTGCTGGTAGTCCTGCGACGGACCTCCGCAACCCGCAAATGCGACTGCCGAAACAAGCAGAAATGATAGTTTTTTGTTCATAATATAATGTGTTATTTTAATAATTGGATTTGCAAAAATAAGAATTTTTTTTACCTTTGCCACAAATTTAACAGAAAAAATGAATGTCGTCAACGAAAAATACGCGGAAGAGTTTTACGAGTACCTTGCATTGGAGCGTTCGATGGCTCAAAACAGCATCGACGCATACCGTCAGGACATCGCAAAACTGATGTTTTACGACGAGTACTACCTCGGCGGCCGCAACCTCGATGTCCTGACCAAAGACGATTTGTCTAATTTTTTGATATGGACGGCGGAAATCGGGCTGAGCGCAAGGTCTCAGGCGCGGATTTTGAGCGGTGTCAAGCATTTTTACCTCTTTCTGCTCGCGGAGGGCAGGGTCGCCGAAAGTCCCGCGTACCTTCTCTCGACGCCAAAACTGGAAATGAACCTGCCGACGGTACTCACAGTCGAGGAAATCGACGCGATAGAACGAGCCGTGGATCTTTCACAATTCGAGGGCGAGCGCAACAGGGCGATCATCGAGACATTGTATAGTTGCGGACTGCGTGTCTCTGAACTCATAAACCTAAAGACATCAGATATTTACGCTGAAGAGGGTTTTGTCAAGGTGACAGGCAAGGGCGACAAGACGCGGCTCGTCCCAATCTCGGCGACAGCGTTGAAATACATTGGATTTTACATCGAGCAGATGCGGTGTCACCTCGCCATCAACAATGCCAACAAGGATTTTCTGTTCCTCAACCGTCGCGGCCGCCAACTGACCCGCGTGATGATTTTCACCATCGTCAAACGCCTCTGCGAAAAGGCGGAAATCCACAAGAACGTCAGTCCCCACACGTTCCGCCATTCATTTGCGACGCACCTTGTGGAAGGCGGCGCAGACCTCCGCGCTGTCCAGGAAATGCTCGGACACGAGTCCATACAGACCACCGAAATCTACACCCACCTCGACAACAATTTTCTCCGCGACGCGATAATGACGTACCATCCGAGGAACAGGAAATAAGGACTTATCCCACCTTGAAGTACCGAAAATTGAAATATTTTTCAGTCCTCTATCCCGTACTTCTTCATCGTCTCCTTGTCGGGCTGCCAGACCGTTCCGTAGAGGTCGAGCTGGTCAATGTGTTTTGTTATTCCGTCGGGGTTTAACATACGGAGTTTCAGGGTCTTGAGGCCGTGGTCGTTGCGGAATACGGTGAGCATGTATTTTCCGTCGGGCGAGAAGACAGCGTCCTTGACCATGCCGTCGTGTTCAAAATCCATGATGTCCTTGCCGTCCATGGTCCACAGGCGGGCATAGCCGTCGTCAGAAGTCGTCACAATGTATTTCCCGTCGGGCGAGAATACCGCCGAATTGACCTTGTTCTCATAGCCACGGAACGTGAAATGCCGCTGGCCAAGATTGTCCCACAAAACCGCCGTCTCGTCGGACGATGTCGACACAATCCACTTTCCGTCGGGCGAGAATGCAACCGAGTTAACGCAACCGTCGTGGCCGTGGAACGTGCGCAGGATTTTGCCGGTTGTGTCGCAAACCGAGACGTCGCCGGCGGCATTTCCGACTGCAAACACTGCCGGACCGGGCGACGGGCATACTGACGTGACACGGCTGCGGTGGCGTGTCGTGGTGGAGATGCCGGTCGTGAGATTATGGAGAACGACAGACGAATCGTCGGAAATCGTTATCGCAATTTTCCCGTCGGCGGTGAAGATTGCGTCGTTGACGGCATCACGATGCTCTGTGAAAGTCTTTATGGGCTTGCCGTCAGCCTTCCACAGCATCGCCGAGCCGTCCTTGCATGAAGTCAAGACCATCGAGCCGTCGGGCGAAAAACGCGACGTGTTTATGTTGGCGTGGTGTCCGGAGAATGTGGCGGCTACATCGCCCGTCAAATCCCACGACTGGGCGGTAGAATCCTGCACGACCATGATTTTCAAGCCGTTGGGCGAGAACCCCGCAAAACTTACATTGACCGCCTTGTCGTAACTCTCAAACCTTTTTCCAATACTCCACGTGCGGATTGTGTGGTCGTCGCCAACAGTCACAATAGTCTGATTGTCAGGCTTAAAACGTGACGACCAGACATTTGAGCCGTGGCCTTTAAGTTCCTTTTCTATTGTTCCGCCGAGCGAGTAGACGCGCACTAACTTGTCACGGCTCGAGGTGATTACATGCTTGCCGTCGGGCGAGAAGTTGACACTGTTAATCCAGTCCTCGTGGCCGCCGAAGGTCAAAAGCTCGTTGCCGTCCAAGTCCCAAAGCCGCGCCTTGTGGTTCTTGTTGAGGTAGTCGTTAGCCGCCAGGAGGATGAACTTTCCGTCGGGCGAAAAGGCCGCCTGGTTGACAAGCGAAATAGAAAACCTGTTGTCCTCGTGTATCGCCAATATTTTTTGCACCTTGCCGTCCACCGACCACAGGCGCGCCGTATTGTCGCCGCTTGATGTCAAGACCATGGAGCCGTCGGGCGAGAATTTTGCGCAATAGACATCCGAGTCGTGTCCTTTAAGTGTTGATACACAAGCACCTGCGCTGTCCCAAACCATGACGTTATAGTCGCTTCCGGCAGTGATGATTCCCTTACTGTCAGGCGCAAAATCCGCCGTCCAAAGTATCGCCTTGTGTCCATCGATGACTTGGAGCTGGCGTCCGTCGAGGTCAAACACACGCGCAAGGCTGTCGTATGAAGTTGTCAGGATTTTTGTGCCGTCGGGCGACATAGACACTGAAGTCAACTCGCTGCGATGTGGAATTTCGACAAGCACGTCGCCGTTTTCACGCAGAATCCTTGCTGCGTAACGCTCGTTTTCGTAGTCCTTCACGTATGTCATCACGTAGTCGCCGTCGGCGGAAATGTCAGCCTTGACGACATTTCCCTCGACACGGCCGGAGATGTTGTAGAAGATGTCAGTATTGTAGAACGAATTTAATAATGCGCTGTATGCCTGAGTGTTACAACTGTCCAGCATCACGGCTTGCTGGGCAAGCCGAAGGCTGAAAGTGGGGTCGGATTCGAGTTTTTGGAACGCAAAAGCCGAAAGCATGTTGCTCTTGGCGACATTGGCATTGCGCTCGGCGTCGCCCTTGAGCGAGAATGCCAACAAGACCGACGCGAGACTCAGCATCGTCACCGCTGCAAACGCACCCACAAGAATCCTGCTGCGGCTGCGCGCGGGCTGTGGCTTTGTGGATTTAACGTCGACCGCCGCGATAGCCGCCGCCCTTGGCATAGCGGACTTCGAGAGCGTCCTTTTACCGCCATTGACACTGGCGTTGTCCTTGAATTTAGTGAAAATTTCACAGTCAAACGGCAGGTAATAGATTCGCCCGTCGTCGGCTATTTTCTTCTTCAATACATAGTGCGACACGAGATAGTCGAGGTCGTCCTCCCCTACTCCATACCGTCCGGCCGCAATGCCACGGTACGCCGGAAGTGGCTGGCTTTCACCGGCAACGACCATTTCATTGTTCACAAAATCCGCCACCGCTCCGCGACTGCCTTCCCCGATGACATCCATCGCCTCATCGAAGTACGACACCTTGAAATATTCTGAAATCTCCAACATCTGCGCCGTCAACTTATCAAAACCTTTGCCTTCCTGGCGCATGAACAGCACGGCGTTGCGCAAAAGCCCGGGGTTGACCGTGCCGCCGTTTGTGGCAAAATATGAAACCAACTTGTCAGCCGCCGCCGGTTCCATCTCGATAGACGGAAGACCTTCAAACGGCTCCGATGCGACCTGCACGGCGGCTTGTTTGGCGGTCTCCACGTCGAAAGGCTCGAGTTCCATCGTGTGGCTGAAAATATTGGCGATGCACTCCCCGACTTGGGACATGGACGCGTACATGGCGTTGGAGACCACGAAAAGCAGCGAAACTTTTGGCGGGTCGATAAGCATCATCATGCCCTCCTTGGAGACCGGCACGTCGCTCTCGCCGAGCATCATCTGTTGGATCCTGTCAGCGAAGGCCGTCGGCACGTCGCCATACGCAAGCCTTGCCAACGTCGCCGCAAACTCCCTGCGCGCTGCCTCGCCATACGTGAAATAATTGTCGAAGTCGTCGAATACAAAATAGAATTTCTTGCTGTCCTTATAGTTTGCCTGGAGTTTCTTTGACGCAAACCACAACGAGCCGTCGTCCTCAAACGCAAGGTCGAGGTACGTTGGCTTTGTGCATTTTGCGGAGACGGCGGCGGCTAATTGCTTTTCGAGAACCTTGTCGCCAAAATGGAACTGCGGCACGTCGAACTTCACAGCCGTCGCGCCGCGCTCCTCGAGCCGTTCTTTTGACAATGCGGCGTTGATGAGCGAAGTCTTGCCGGACTTGGGCGACGAGCGCAATATATTGACGGAATTACAGTCGAGCATCATTGCAAGTTTCCTCACTTCGTCGTTCCTGCACGGCAAAACTTGCCCCTGCCCATAACTCTCAATCCCAAGAAACAAACTATTTTTCATTTTCATTTTTCATTTCCAATTCTAAACATGCTTTTTTCCGCTACGCGGAAAAATTATATTTGTACAGATTTGCATGATTTCCGTCCGTAAGGACGCCCGATAATTTTTCCGACTACAAATTAAAAGAATTATGTAGAATTAAAAGAATTTTTTTTGAGTTTTTTTTGCATGACGATATAAATTCTTTTAATTCATGGCCATTCTCTAAATTCACGGTCAAAAAATCAGAACTCTTCCTTATCGTAAAAAGTCCACCGGCGGTATGCCTCGTTCCAAAAATAAGTGTTACATTCGAGCATTGTCCCGGCGGCGTCGTATGTGTATTCCGACTTAACATAATTGGTCCACTGGCCGTTGCGAATGATGTATGACGTAGACCTTGAACACTGGTTGCCGAGGTTGTACTCATACTCCGCCTTCGATTTCAAAGCCCACTGGTTGTTAGGCGCGGGGCCGCTTATGATTTCAGTCACAAGCAATGCGTTCTTGAACTCGCGCTGTACCTTGTCCACGGGGTGCCACTCGCCCAACGAATCGGCGCGGTAGTCGGTCTTCTCCGTGACAAGATTGTTGGCGTCATATTTATAAAAAGTCTTTGTCTTTATCACCCAGCCGCTGCCTTCGGGCGCATACGTCTCAAGAGCCAGGACATTGCCCTTTTGGTCGAGCGTGCGTCCGAGGCGCTCCTTGGGCTTCCACTCGTCGTTACGCTCGACGTACATTGTGCTGAACGTCGAGCCTTTGTCCTTGTCGACTTCGAACTCCTCCTTCGACACGTGCACAAAGTCGTTCTTTAACTCGTTGAACTTTGAATTGATGACCAAAATCCTGTTGCCGAGGGTGTCGTAGCCAAACACGGACTTTAAGAATGGCTCGGTCTCGCCCTGCGCCCGCGCCTTCCTCAACTCGCTCGCCGTCTCAAGCCCGTCCAACAAGTACGAGAACTTTATAAAAACGCCAGTGTCAGTCCTTACAACAGATTTGACAGTGTCGCGTACATGGTGGACTGCCGGCTCCTGTGGCGCTGACGAACACGAATAAAGCGCGACTGCCACTATTAATATTACAATCAGATGTTTCATATCAAGCCTTTTAAAAATCATTCGGCGACTTCAGCCGGTATGCAGTGGTATCTGTTAATCAAAATGTCCGAGTACCTGTGGCACGCATTGATGTAATTCTCAAACAATGTGTATGCCGTCTCGCTGTGGAAGTCGGTGTTGCGTATGCGGCGCGTGGAGATTTTGACATGGCCGCCGCTGATCGAGAACGTCACGCCCGGCACTTTGTAATTCTGCTGGAGCAGGAAACTGTAAAGCCGTCCGATGTCCTCCTGCGGCAGGCGGCACAACACACACGACGAACTCAGGTAACAACTTTCGGGGCTGTACGTGATGTTGATGTTTAGGTTCTCGTCCGACACAGTCCATGAGTCGCGCCCGTCGCGCACAATATTGACATCATAGCCCAATTTTGTGAGCATTTCCTCGACTTTCCGCGCCATCACGCCGGGGATGTAGAGTTTGCCCTTGAAGTCCTCCTGGTTCATCTTCATGCCGCAAAACGGACAATATCCAGCCTGTAATGTCGATTCCGTGACGATGTTCGAGCAGGAGATGCACCTCACGGAATACACCGAGCCGGCGGCTCTATACTCCTCGAGCGACTTTCGCAACAGCGAGTAGTGAAGCGCAAAACCGAGGTTCTGACCCTCGGACATGATGAATGTATTGACACCCACGACGAGCCCTTCTTCGGACAACAGCGGCCCGCCGGAGTTGCCGGGGTTAATGGCCGCGTCGGTCTGTATATACTGGACGCCGTCGACATTGCGCGACGCCTTCGAGACGATGCCGTTTGTGTTAGTGTACTTCAGCCCAAGCGGGTGGCCAATGGCAAGTATCGGGTCGCCGTCCTTGACCTCGTAGCCCTCGAATGCCAACTGCAACGAGCCCACCGCCAATCCGTCCGGCTGCTCCACAAACGCAAGGTCGTACAGCGGGTCGGTGTACAGCACATTGGCAATGCGCTTCTTGAATGTGTCAGTCGCCAAGACGACCTGTCGGCACCCTTGGACGACGTGACGGTTAGTGACTATCAACTCATAATCACCCAACAGGAAACCAGTCCCAAGTCCCCACGGTGTCATTATCCTTACTGTGGCGTTAGATGCCAATATAGATGTTTTTTGCTGTGTCATAATGGTTTAGTCGGGTATGTGGATGTTCTTAATTTCAACGAGGAACGAGCAGGCGAATGAGTCAAGCGAGCCGTATGAAAGGTTTGAGGTGTCGAACGCCAAGCCAGGGTACGACGTCGCATATTGCGAGACTACCCCGTCAATCTCCGTGACAATCCTCTCGACCGCCAATGTCCCCGATGTCTCGTTATAAAGCATGTTCCTGAATCCCAAGCCATAGAAAAATTCGGACTCCATGGCCCGCCAGAACACCAAGAAAAGGTCGTATGCCAACGGGTGAAGGCCAAACCGCGACGACTGGCCGCCGACGATGTACTCGCACATCACTTTTGCAAGGTCGGGGCGGCGGATTTCGACGCATTGGGCCGGAAGTTTAAGGAGCGAGGAGATGCTGTCCGTGAGCTCCATGAAAGAGCGGTAGTTAAGTTCAGGGAACACGGAATATGTCCTGTACATTGACTTCGCAAGTTCATGGTTTGGCATGGCGACGATGTCCTCCATGACGGAAAGCATACGGTAGTTGATTTCAATATTGTTGTTCGCCTCGGGCGCATACTCCGAGTATATGTCGAGTATGCCCTTAACGATGCTCAACAGCGCGCCCTCCGGCGAAATCAGGTACAATATCTTGAACACAGTGCCGAGGATTATGTACGACTTGAGGTTTTCGACCTCGGTAGTCTCCACAAGCCTGAATGTGTCGTTAATCCACGCCTTGAGGAACGTGACTTTAGTGTCGACTTCCTGCCGCGAAAGCTCCATGACATTGCTATGGCGGCAGACGGCAAGTTCGGGGAACTCCGCCTCGGTATGCTCACCGGCACTGTTGGCGGTAATGGAAATCTCCGACAGCATGTCCTGGAACGACGACACGGACATATCTTTCACCGGACACCGTTGGCACAAGACGACATTCTCGCCCGAAAGTCCAAATTTTGAATACAGCATGTCCGAGTTTTGCGCCAAAAGATAGCGCATCAGCGCGACATCAGGCTTTACGCAGGTCGCGACGACACATTCCGCCGTGACCTCGTCGCCATTGACCGAGCCGACAATCTCCTTGGAGCCGTGGCGGATTTTGAACGTGAAAACGTCGCTGCCCTCCGGCACGTCGAGTTCCACAGCCTCGCCGCTCGCCATCTTCAAGAACTTCAGGAACGACAAATATCCGTCCTTATAGTCGCCATCATTGTACAGCATCCCCGAGTCCGCCAAGAGTTGGGACTGCTCCTCGCCAGCCCGCCGCATCGCGCACCGTCCAAAACGCACCTCGCTTGGGTCGCTCCCCTTGCCAAATATGTTAGAAAATATACCCATAGTTCACATTAATTGCCGCCTTGCGGCGGCTTTTGTACCACAAACCGCCTCGGCGGCCTTTTCGCCGTCCATCGCCGACGAGACAATCCCACCGGCATACCCCGCGCCCTCGCCGCAAGGATAGAGGTTCTTGAGCGTCACGCTGCACATCCGCCCGTCGTCCCTTACAATCCTCACAGGCGACGACGTGCGGGTCTCTGCCGCCAAAACCTGCGCCTCATCAGTCACAAACCCACGCATCTTCTTGTCAAACTCCTTGAATCCCGCCTGCAAACGCTTGCCGATGAACTCCGGCAGCCAAAAATGCACCGGCGAAATCACAGTCCCCGGCACATACGATGTCTCAGGCAGTGAACTCGAAATCCGACCCTTCACAAAATCCGTCAACCTTTGAGCCGGGGCGGACTGGTCGCTGCGGCCGTTGATGAAAGTCGCGCGCTCGACCTGCTTTTGGTACTCAAGGCCACACAACGGATTCCCTGCGTCAAAATTTGGAATGTCCTCCTGCCGGATTTCGACGACAATGCCCGAATTTGACCAGCGGTTACGCCGCGCGGCCGCCGACATGCCGTTGACGACCATCTGTCCATGCTTAGTCGCCGACGGCACAATCTGACCGCCCGGACACATACAAAACGAATACACGCCCCTGCCGTCAATTTGCGTGGCGAGGTTATAACTTGCGGTCGGCAGGTAAGTCATGTCAGCCTTGTGGTAGCGGATTTCGTCGATGAGCTCGCGCGGATGCTCAACGCGGACTCCCATTGCAAAACCCTTGGACTCCATCTTCACGCCGTGTTTTTGTAACATCAAGTACACGTCCTCCGCGCTGTGGCCAGTGGCAAGTATGACGGCGTTTGTGGCGATTTCGTCGCCTGTGGAGGTCACGACGGCAGTTATCCTGTCGCCGTCGGTGCGTATGTCGTCCATGCGCGTCGAAAACCTCACCTCGCCGCCACAACGCAGGATTGTCCCGCGCATCGCCGAGACGATTTTGGGCAGCTTGTCAGTGCCTATATGCGGCCGCGCGTCGTACAATATCGAATCGTCCGCGCCGTGGACATTAAAAATCTCCAAAATCCGGCTGATGTCGCCGCGCTTGTTGGAGCGGGTGTAGAGTTTGCCGTCGGAAAATGTGCCTGCTCCGCCCTCGCCAAAACAATAATTGGACTCCTCGTCGAGGACATGGTCAAGGTTAAGGGCGGCGATGTCGCGCTTACGCCCGGTGACATTCCGTCCACGCTCCAGGACTATCGGCCTCAGCCCGAGCTCAATGAGCCTTAACGCCGCAAAAAGCCCCGCCGGCCCCATGCCGACTACAACGACGGACGATTTTCCCGAAACATCGCCATACACATACTTCGAGGCGATGTCTTCCTTCTCGTCGCCGTCCACCATCAGCGCAATGCGCATGTTGACTATAATGTCGCGTCCGCGCGCGTCCACCGACCTGTGCAAAATGGCGTGTGAAACCACCTGGCCGGCGTCCATGCCAGCCTTCCTGGCGGCTATCGGCAGATAATACCTGCTGTCGCTCGCCTCCTGCGGACTTAAAATAAGATCTATCTGTGTCATTAGGTATCGTCTTTACGCTGCAAAGTACGAAAAAAAATATATAACTTCAAAAAAAAAATTAGTCTGTTTCAGAAATTTTATCTATAATTGCAATCAGAAATAAGGCTTAGTACCACGAACAACTAACCTTCCCTCAAAATGGACACAAAATTGGAACAAGAAAAAGACAATAAGAAAGGTAGCATGACCGCACGAGGGCGGATATTATTGCGCATAATCGGCACTGTCCTGCCGATAGCCGCCGTACTCCTCGGGCTTTCGTGCTTTGGCATATACCAGCTTATCAGCGACGCAAACACTAACATGATACAATCGACGACACAAGAAGTCGTATCCGCTAACGCAAAGACTATCAGCGAGATGATGATGGGCATCGTCAAACAGCTCAACGTGATGGCTTCCGACCCGAAGTTCAAGGACATGACGGCGGAAGAGCAGGTCGAAGCCCTCAAGCGACTGACCGACGACGAGGTGATGTTCACATTCGGCACGCTCCTGACAAAGGACAGGATACTACACTCGACGATTTCAGACCGCAAAGTGCCCATAGACACGAGCAGCGCATTCTACCGCTCCATTGTCACGGAACAAAATGACTACGTCATAGTCTCGCCGCTCATGTCCCGAATAAGCCGCACGAGCGTCGTATTCGTATGCAACGCCATAAAAAACAAGCGCGGCAGGAACGAGGCGATATTGAGCGTGGCGATGTCGGCAGACTCCATATCTTCCATCATCTCCAAAATCTCAATCTCCGGCAGCGGACACGGCTACCTAATCGACATCCGCGACACGACCACAAAGAAAAACGGGCTTGACATCGCCTACAAGATAAGGAACGGCGAGTCTGGAAACGCCGACTTCGAGTCCGACAAAGGCGAAGAATACTCAATCTTCTGGCAGAAAATCGAACACATGCCGTGGAAACTCGCCGTCGCCGTCCCAACCGACAAGCTAAAAGAACGCCAATATTTCATCAGGAAAATTTTCTTGACGCTCGTGCCGTTTTGCCTATTTCTCTTCGTACTGACACTGTACCTACTCGTCAAGAAGATAATCACCCGCCCGCTTAAAGAAATCCTCAGCGTCGCCGGCGAAGTCGCGCAGGGCCGCCTGTACGCCGCCTCAAAACTCGACAACAACGTCAAGAACGAACTTGGAGTGCTGTCCTCGCGCTTCAAGGAAATGGCAGACCGGTTGGACACGACGACCTCAATAATAAAAGACGAATCCGAACAGATTACAAACAACGGAAACGACATCTACGAAGCCGCCATCACAATATCACAAGGCGCGACCGACCAGGCGGCTTCAGTGGAGCTTGTATCGACAACGATAGAGGAAATGACAGCCGCCATTGACAACACAGCCTCCAACGCAGCAGCGGCCAAGGAAAGCAGCCAGGAGATTGCGCACGACATGAAAATGGTCGCGCGGGCGAGCGACATGAGCCTCGAATCAAACAAGAAAATCAACGAAAAGGTAAAAATCGTCAAGGAAATCGCCTCAAAAACCGACATACTCGCCATTAACGCCGCCGTCGAAGCCGCACGTGCCGGTGAGAATGGAAAAGGTTTCGCCGTGGTCGCCACCGAAATCCGCAAACTCGCCGAAAAGAGCCGCGCCGCATCAATCGAAATCGACGCAGCCGCCCTCGAAAACATCAAGTTCACAAGAACCGTGACGACAATGATCGAAAGGCTCGCCCCGAGAATCAAGCAAAACAGCGAGATGGTCTCCGAAATCGCGCTCGCATGTGACGAGCAGCGTAACGGCACAAAGTCCATCGTCAACGCAATCCAGCAGCTCGCGCTCATCTCGCAGGAAAACGCCGTGCAAGCCGACGCATTGACAACACGCTCCAAGAAACTCGCATCATACGCCCGCCACCTCAAGAAAAGCACAGAGTTTTTCCAGACCGACATCGAAAACGAAAGGTCGGACGACCAGGCAATCCTCCGTAAAATCCAGGAACACACCCAGGCCATCAGCCTCCTGAACGAAAAACTCGAAGTGGCAAGGCTCGAAGAAGAAAAACAAAACAGCGAAACTGACAACGAAAAAAACATAAAAGAATGAAAAACATACTGCACAAAATCCAAAAGTGGTTCAAAAGAATATTTGGAAAACAGAACATAATGGGGAAGTTCGTCATACAGACTGTCCCGACCATATTTATCGTCATCGCGTTAGCCGACTACGTGATATATACAAGAGTGTCCGAAAACAAGCGCGAATCCATCAACAACGCAAGCATCCAGACCATGGCAATCCAAGCCAGCAACGTCGAGAACACTTTCTGCTCATACATCGACAAGCTGGAGATGATGGCGAGCATAAGCTCCAAACGCCACATGAGCCCAGGACAGACCATCGAGACCTGCGTCCACATGCTTAAAGGCAAGGAAGACTCCTACAACTTCATACGCTACACCCTGCCCGACGGAAGCTCCACCACCTCCGCCGGCCCCGACAGCTCCTCGATGAAAAAACACAAGTTCTTCAAGGACATTATCGAAGACGACGAGCCTTTCACAATCGAATACCCGCACAAGACCGAAGTCG
Organism: uncultured Bacteroidales bacterium; assembly: GCA_905234655.1. Classification (GTDB taxonomy): domain Bacteria; phylum Bacteroidota; class Bacteroidia; order Bacteroidales; family UBA3824; genus UBA3824. The sequence continues at coordinate 2,754 of CAJOJG010000062.1, read as the reverse complement.
GCGACACAATCGACTGCTACACCGTCGCCGTGCCCATCTACGACGAAACCGGCCACAAAATCGCCGCATTGTCAATGGCTTTCGACATAAACATCGTCAACAAATACGCCGAGGCGATGACCATAAACGGCATAGGACTCGGCACGCTCGTCAACGACGAAATGACAATCGTCGCCTACCCACTGCACGACCGCATAATGCGCATTAACTTCCTCACGCCGGGAAAGTTTGTGTTTGAAGGACTTGACGAGATGGGACGCCAACTCCAGCAAATCCGCACCGGGAAAGGAGTATACACCGTCAAATTCAAAGGCTCCAACCTCCTTATTTATTACAGCAAACTGCCCAAAATAAACTGGCAAGTGGGAATCGTGGTAAACGAAGACGAACTTTTCGCATCAGAAAGAAACCTCAAATGGCTGCTCATCTTTACCGGCACAGGGACACTCCTACTGCTCGTGCTCGTCATACTCATAGCCACACGCGGAATCGTCCTCAAGCCGCTTAAGGCGATAAACACCTTCACAAACGACTTCGCAAACGGACGGCTTTACACCACAGCCACCGAAACCATACGCAGCAGCGACGAACTTGGCATCATAAACTCCAACATCAAGAAAATGCAGGAGCAAATCTCCGTCGCCGTCCACAAGATTCGCGGTAACTGTGACGCTATCAGCGACTCCAGCAACGCCCTCCACGACTCGACGAGCAAAATCGCCGACGGCGCGAAGGAGCAGGCGGCGGCCGTCGAGGAAATCTCCGCAGCCCTCGAGCAGATGAACACATCGATTGAGCAGAACGCAAGCAACGCGAGCCTTACCAAACAAAGCTCAGAGGACATCTCCAACGACATACTCACCGTCGCTAACTCGAGCTCAAGCACCCTCGAAGGCATTAAGAACGTGATTTCAAAAATCGAAATCATCAACGAAATCACATCGCGCACCGACCTCCTCGCCATCAATGCAGCCGTCGAGGCCGCACGCGCCGGAGAGAACGGAAAGGGATTCGCCGTCGTCGCCGCCGAAATCCGCAAACTCGCCGAACACTGCCAGGCGGCGTCCACCCAAATCAACGAGTGGAGCGCAAAGAGCCTGAAGATAACCGAGCACAGCGCAGGACTTATCGACAAGATTACGCCCCGAATCCGCAAAAACGCCGAGATGGTCTCCGAAATCGCGAACGCCTGTGCCGAACAGCTCACCGGCACCTCGAGCATCACCCGCGTCCTCCAGCAGCTCGTCTCCATCTCGCAGTCAAACGCCGCGCTCTCGGAGAACATGTCCACGTACATCAAGACGCTTGTAGAGAGGGTCGACAGCCTCACGAAATCCGTCGGATTCTTCAAGCTGACACGCAAAGAGAACAGCGCGCAGACTTCCGAAATAGTCCGCGAAATCGAAAAGCACATGAGCGAAATCCTCAAACTCAAAAACATGCTCTCGGACAGCGTGAGCGTCGCCGATTCCGTCTCCACCACTACCCAGCCACAGTCCGAGCCATCGTCGTACCTGACTACAAACATTCCACCAGCTCCAGAAAGTCCAAGCGAGCTGTCGCCCAACGGTCACAAGCCCGGGAAGCACATCAAACTTGACGATGACGACGACAGCGATTACGAAAACTTTTAGCCCGCCGCCCACAGATGTACATCATATTTGACTTCGACGGCACACTCGCCGACACATTCGCCCTCGGCTCCGCGCTCATCAACGAGTACGCCGACCGCTTGGGCTACAAACAGATAGACTTTGCCGCCAACAAAGACAAATCGGCGCGTGAACTCATCAAAATGTCGGGCGTAAGGTTTTGGCAGATACCGGGATTGATACGGTTTTTCAGGCAAAAATCCGTTGAACGCGCCGGAGAAGTAAAGGCATTCGACGGCATCCCCGGCCTTGTAAGGCGGCTGCACGACGATGGTTTTCTGTTAGGGATAATTACAACCAATTCGGCGCAAACAGTGTCGAAATTTCTGGAAAAATACTCACTGACGGACTTTTTCTCCTACATCAAGCCCGAAATCTCCCTATTTGGCAAACGCCGCGCACTCCGCCGCGCCCGCCGTCGTCTGAAAACCGAAATCATCTATATCGGCGACGAACTCCGCGACATCGAAGCCTGCCGCGCCGTCAACATTCCAATCATCTCCGTCTCGTGGGGATTCAATTCCACGGAAATTTTGGATAGAAACAATCCGGGAATGGTGGCGGAGGATGTGGATGAAGTCATTCAAAAAATAATGTCAAATGGTTGTCGTCATTAAAGTTAAATAAACATCGCCATATAAATCGGGAGGTACAAAATGTCGCCTTCCTTTTTCAAGTCTTTTGTATAGACGAGGTATTTTTTGCCAATCCTGTCCGAAAACTTGTCGCAAAATTTGTCAAGTGAAGTGTGCGCCCTGTACCCCGACGACTTCACTTCGATTGGAATCAACTTGTTGCCTTTTGACAACAGGAAATCTACCTCATAATAACTTTTGCCGTCGTCTTTCTTTATCGTATGATAAAAAAGTTCGTAGCCTGAGGCGCGGAAAATCTGCGACACCATATTCTCATAGATGTAGCCGAGGTTAGTGTCGAGTTTGTCGCTCAAAAGTTTTTCATAGATTACATTGTCGGTAACAGCCTTGTCCATAAAAACCAAAGTAACAAACAACCCCGTGTCGCCAAGAAACAATTTGTAACGCGACGTGTCCTTAGTCAACGCAAGTCCAACATTCGGGTCGTCAGAATGATAGACAACATT
>CAJOJG010000061.1 GCA_905234655.1 uncultured Bacteroidales bacterium | reverse complement strand
GCCTTGTCGTCTCCTTTTAATGGATTGATTTCGATAGCGTCGCTTATTGACAATGCCTGAGAACATTGAAATTCGCCGTAGCCGTAATATTTGTTTGTTTTCTTGGCGTTCCAAATACGAAAACCTTTTTCAAGAAATTGTTTGTATTTATCCTCATCTAAAAGTTCAGATTTTCTGCCGAGGGATACGTATGTTTCAGGACGTTTGCCCAACATCCGCAAATCAAACGCATCAATGTTTATTTGTTTGGTCTGTTCGTTGTAATATAACGGCGAGCATAGAAGGCGGATTAAGGTCTCCTCGCTGCCAATCTTATCTGCATCGTAATCTATTTCAGGGCTTGTCCTCATATTAAATTTTTGCAGATTTGATTTTCAATTTTTGAAATTATATTGTCGTTCAACTCAATGTCGGCAGCGGAGTTCTTGAAATTTTCTCCTTTCATAAAGTACGAAAAACGGTCTCCGTTAAGATACGCAGCAAACCCGCCTTTGGGAAAATTGCCCTGCAAATATACACTTGAATCGTTTGACGGAAACAATGCGCAATATTTCAATACTTTTTCGGATAGCATCGACACAATGGTTTCCGCTTGGGTAATCGCATTTTTGTTTGGTTTCGATGCTTCAAAACCGTCCCAACCCGCTTTTAATTGGCTTATTTTGTCGATTTCGGCATTTAATCTGATATGTTCCTTTTCTGAATTGGTAACCTCTGTTGGGGAATTAAAAACGACAAACTTTTGATTTTTTAGCGTTTGCAAATAGGCAAGCAGTGCAAGATTCTCCTTGGTATTCTCGAATCTTACATAAAAATTTTGCCTTGTCTTTGTCTTTTCCGCTAACATAATCTTTTATTATTGTTTAACGCCCCAAATTTAAATCAATATTTTTATTCTGCCAAATCTTTTTTTCGCCGGATGGCAATTATGCATTATGCATTGTTCACCCTCCTCATCCACGCCCCCGGCACATAAGCCGTTGCGTACCTCCCCACTCCTTGCAGCTCCACAAACACCCGTTTCTGATGCTTGTATTTCATCACTACGCCCTCAACTCCTACGAATGGCCCGCCGATGACGACGACGCGGTCGCCAGCAATGAACGAGGGCATTTCGGTTTGATCTACGATGATGTTTTGATTGCCGGATTCTACGATGATTTTAAAACTATTCATCTGAGCGTCAGGCACAACGAGAAACTCGTTTTTGCCAAACTCGTTAGTGTAGAAGTGATTGTAATACGGCGTCAGGCCGGGGAATTGTGTCGGATATTTCAATAGAGATTTGAAGTCGCCCACGGTACTGCGCATAAAAAGCAGACTGCTGTCGAGGGGCTTGTCCTCGGCATATTGAGTGGGATTTTTAAAATCTTCGTTTGAATATTCAATATGACGGAGAAGGGGGAGATAAGGCTCGATGCTGTCGTCGTTAAGGGCGACTAATTTTTCGTATACTTGTAGAGAGCGGTTATGGGTTGCTCGGATTGGAAACCAGTATCGTATGTTTGGGTTGAGGATATATTCGACCGACTTCCCGTTTTGGATTGTCTCCCTCTCGGAATTGACACCTACTTTTGTTTCGGTGCTCACGGCGACAGTGCCGTTATGCTGTTCCTTTCGGAATTGGGTCAATGTTGTCATGTTGTATCGACAAATTCGATTGTCGGCTTTGATAATCAACAATGGAAGACTCCATCTTTCATTAGCCGCTGCAAAGTTATGTAATATTTTCTATCCTACCAAATGTGTTTTTCTAAATATGACGTACAAACTTTACATTAACGTCATAATAGTGTTTGTGACAATAGTTTAGAGATTTATTTTTGATATGATTTTTTTTAGAAATTCTTCTTAATCCGCCCAAATTCGTTTAATCGTCCTAAATTGTTTTAATCGTCCCAATTCGTTTTAATTCGTTCAAATTCGTTTTAATTCGTGTTCAAAAAAATAAAAAAACGGCGCGGAATAGATATTCTGCGCCGTTTTATGCTGAGAGAGTGTGTTGTCGTTCCTTATTCGGAAACTACTTCGAACTCTACTGTCGTCTTGATGTCCTTGTAGAGTTTGATTGTGGCCTTGTACTTGCCGACTTCTTTGATGTTGGCTTCGTCGAGGATTGTAATCTGCTTGCGGTCGATTTCGATGCCTTTCTTAGCGAGGGCTTCGGCAATCTGGATAGTGTTCACAGAGCCGAATATCTTGCCAGTCTGGCTTGTCTTCGCGCCGATTTTGATTTCCTTCTGCTCGATGAGGGCGGCGAGTTCCGTTGCGTCATTGCGGAGTTTTTCCTCCTTGTGTGCCTGCTGTTTCTTGTTTTCGGCGAGCACTTTCTTGGCGGATTCTGTAGCAACCGTTGCGTAACCCTGGGGGATGAGGTAGTTGTTGGCGTAGCCGGGTTTGACGGTTACGATGTCATCCTTGGATCCGAGGTTTGCTATATCTTGTTTCAATATGATTTCCATTGGATTCTGATGCTTTATTATTTCAACAAATCGGTTACGTAGGGCAGCAATGCGAGGTGGCGTGCACGCTTGATTGCCACGGAGAGTTTTCTTTGGAATTTGAGGGATGTTCCTGTGATGCGGCGGGGAAGGATTTTTCCCTGCTCGTTGAGGAATTTCTTGAGGAACTCGGGATCTTTGTAATCGATGTACTTGATGCCGTTCTTCTTGAAGCGGCAATACTTCTTCTGCTTGACTTCCACTGTGGGGGGGGTCAAAAACCTGATTTCACCTTGTTGTTCTGCCATGGCTTAGTTCTCCTTGTTTTCAACGGTTTCTACTGTGTTTTCCTGTGCGGGCTCGGCTTCCTGTGCGGCGGCCTGCTGTCCATTGCGTTTAGCGATGCGCTTCTGGGCGTATTCGAGTGCGTGCTTGTCGAGCGACACTGTGAGCCAGCGCAATACTTTCTCGTCGCGTTTCATGGCGACCTCGAATTTGCTGATCAAAGCGGGGTCTGCCTTGAATTGGAGAAGGTAATAGAATCCCGAGTTCTTGTGCTGAACGGGATAGGCGAGTTTTTTAAGACCCCAGTTTTCTTCGTGGACAATCTCTGCTCCGCCGTCGGTGAGAACAGATTTCATTTTATCCACCGTTTCCTTTGTCTGTTGGTCAGACAAAACGGGAGTCATAATGAAAACGGCTTCGTAATTGTTTAACATGTAATTAATTATGTGTTGTTAATAAAATTTTCGGCTGCAAAGGTATGAAGTTTTTTTCGTGTATCCAAATTTTTTTTGAAGTTTTTTTAGAAAATTATTGCTACTTTTGTGGCTGTTAAACAGATGCAAAAATGAAAAGTTTTTTACTTTCGATACCTGCCGATTCTGCGCGGGGCGTTACGATGCTTGTGGACGAGCCGTCGGAGATTGCGCAGGAAATCGCGCGCGAGGACAGCATGTTGATGACCATATATTTTTGTGGTTTTCTGCTTGCGCTGCTGGGGTGCGCCGCCATACACTTTTATTATAAGAAGCGTCAACGGTCATACGCCGACGTCATCAACAATCAGAATAAGGAACTGCTGCGCCATAAGTTGCAGTCGGACAGTTATGGGTATATCCTCAACGCGCTTATCACGCCGTGCTGCCTCGTGTCGGAAAAAGGCCGCCTGGGGTGGTCTAACGATGCTTTTGTGGCTTTTTATGGCGATGGCGTAAAGGAGTTCGACATGAAGGGCGGCGCGCAGTCGGCTGATGATGTGGAGCATGTCCTGACGACCAAAGTGCCAGTGTCTTTCTTCGTGAAAGTGAAGAATATCAAGGGCAAGACGGTGGGGTTTAAGCGCACAATCGTCCCTTTGCCGTCCGAGGCCGACGGAACTAAGATTTTTGCAGTTGTTGAAAATGTTGAACTCTAAAAACGAACCATAATTTATGAGATATTCCATCATTGGCACCGGCGCGGTAGGAGGATATTATGGCGGCAAGTTGGCGAGACAGGGGCATGATGTCCACTTCCTTTTCCATTCCGACTATGATTTTGTAAAGGGAAACGGACTTGAGGTAAAATCCTGCAATGGCGATTTCCATATCGACAACGTCAATGCCTATAACGACACGGCTCAAATGCCAAAATCCGACATTGTCCTCGTCGCGCTTAAGTCGGTGCGCCAACAGACATTGTATCAGATACTTCCGCCGCTTTTGAAAGACGACACGCTCGTCGTCCTGATTCAAAATGGGATTGGGCTTGAGGCTGACCTGAAGAGCCACTTCCCCACCCTTTCCATCGCCGCCGGCCTGGCGTTCATCTGCTCGTCAAAGACTGAGCCGGGCGTCGTGCGCCATGATTGCTATGGCAGCATTAATATTGGCAATTACAGTTGCGCCGACAAGAAGAAAATCGACGGTTTTATTGACGACCTGCGCAGTGCCGGAGTCGATGCTAACGAGGTTGAATATCACGAGGCGCGCTGGAAAAAGGCTGTCTGGAACATGCCGTTCAATGGAATGTCGGTGGTGCATGACGCCGACACAGCCGAGTTGTTGGAGCGTTATCCCCAGCTCATCCTCGACCAGATGCACGAGGTTATCGATGCGGCAAATGCCTGTGGAGTTCATAATCTTGACTACACTTTCGCCGACAAGATGATTCAGATGACACAATCCATGGTGCCGTATTATCCGAGCATGAAACTTGATTATGACTTTCACCGTCCAATGGAAATCCACTATCTCTATTCGCGCCCGATTGAGGTGGCTGCCGCAGCGGGTTTTGACATGAAACTGTGCAGGGACATCAAGCGGCGGCTCAAAGAGATGTCTTAGTTCATCGCGCCTATCACGCAAACTTCCTTTTTGACAAACGACCACCCGCTTTCGTCAATGGCTTTTACCAGCACAATGTAAATGCCTGTGCGACAACGAGAACCACTGTCATCGCGACCGTCCCACGATACACTGCTCCCGGGGTACGCGAGGACTTCGGAGACGAGGCTGCGCACTTTTCGTCCGTTGTCGTCGTGGACAGTGACGCTCAGGAGCGGGTCTGTGGGTCTGCCGAAATTAAAAACCATCTTAAATTCACATTCCTCGTCGCCGGGGTGGAAAAGGCGGTTTTCGATAGTGACAGCCTCGTCGGACAGCGCAATATTATGGTCGTCCATAGAATCACTGGCATCTTGCGTGCACGAATTATGAAATCCTGGCGTGGCAAAATTGTATAACTCGGAGGCTGAAGTCCAGTTTTCGGCGTCCAACGACGGCTCGTCTGCCGAAATGCGCTCCAAAGCGACACCGCGCGTAGTACTTAACACGTTGGAATGCATCGAGTTATCATAATACATCGAATCCAGCAGCACACCGTCCGCCGTGCGCAACGAAATGTAGCCTTTGGAAGTGTTGAGGGCTGGAAAACGTGACGATTCGACGAACATTCCGCGAGCGTTGTAGTTAAGCGCGACGCTCGCAGTGTCGGCTGTGGCGACTGCAAACCCGTCGGCTTCCAACATCTTATAACCGTCTATAACACAACTTCTTAGCAGTGCGCCATTGGCAGTGTACGCGCTCAAAACCAGTCCAAACATGAAAATATCGTCGCCGCTGTTGTTGAAAAGTTCTACATAACGCTTCATGCCCACGGCGGGGTGATAAAGCACCTCATTGATGATTATGTCGCCCGCCTCCGCCCTGTGGTACTTGAAAGTGTTGCTCTCGCCGCTGATTTTGTCGTGAATTGTGTTTTCAACGCCGTCAATCTTAATCGTGTGTTTTGAATCCTGCTCAAAATCGTCGGCAAAAGTCAGCAGAAGGCTGTTGCTGCCGTCTGTGAGCGGTTCGGAGAGTGACGGCATCGCGCCGTTTTCAAGCGTGAAAAACTCGTTTTCGACATTCGTAACCGCTGTCGTGAAATTCACCAAAACCTGATAACTGCTTACAGCATAAAGACTTTCGACTTTCAATGGCGTGTACTCAACTTGCGTTTTTATGTTGCCAGATTCAGTTCCACAGACATCGACTGCGCGGCCTTCGATTTTGTTTGTGCCGTTTTTCAAAATTGATGGCATTGTGAGTGTAACGCTCTGATTGTCAATCGCTACCGAGGTTGGTTTTGTGTTATTTACCGTGAAATCTGCAACGCCGATTTTTTCAGTGAAGTCGAGCCTTACGACCGAGTTTGCAAGAAGTTCATTGCCGACGAGTTGCGGCACGGTTTCGTCGACATAGATTTTGAAAACCGAATTTTGCCGCCCCGGAGTGCCGCCCGACAAGTCGCTGGAAGCGTGCCAGTTGTCTGCGCCAGTGCAATTATTGAAAGGGTCGAGCCGCTCCATCGAAAAACCGCCTGAATTGCGGTTTGGGTCGTTGTAGAGTTCGTCGGAATACGACAGCGAATCGACGACGCGACCGAGTTTGTTGACGAGTTCGATGTGCTTACCTGCCACTGTCAGTTTCGATTCCTGCATGGCTTGCGCGCATTTGGCATATCGAGCGAAAGTCGTTGTGTCTGAGGCTAATAGAAGATACTCGTTGGCATTTGACGTAACACCTGAAATCTCATATTCACTGTCGCCGATGCGGAAAACATAGCCGTCAATGTTGTAATCATTTTTTGTCGTGTTGTAAAGTTCGACGAACTTCTTTGCAGGTAAGGAAAATGGTGCAGGATTTACATCGCACATAATCTCGTTTATGACAATTTCGTCTTGGAGTGCCTGTCTAAAATTGTGGCTGTAACTACCAGCATCATAGCCATTTACATCTTTCAGCCCCGACACTTCCAGCGCAATTTCACCGACATTCGGAATCGTGTCGGGATAATGAAGGTCAATATTGTAAAATCCAAAAGCGACGCTTTTTGGATGACTTCCTCCAACAATGTAATTATTTGTGCCATAGACAGTTTGCTCATCTAACCGTCCCGATGTATAGAGCCGCAAAATTGTTGGCGAAAGAATCGCCGCACTGTCGATTCCTGGCTTTATGAATGTTGCATCGTTCCCCTGTCCAAACTCCTCGAACTTGAACGAAAATTTTCCTGCGCCATTTTTGTTGAAAGTGAACGCCACTGCGACACAGTTTGACAACATTGCAGACGGCTTTTTGGGCGTGTAGACTACAGAACCGTCAATGCTCCACGCGCCGGCCGACGACTGCGAAATTTGGAGTGAGAAATCCTTGTTTTTGCCGACAGCAATTCCAGTGTTTGCAAGTACGTCGGTCGTGCCGTTGTGTCTGTAAATCAAGGATATGGACTTGTAATCGGGCTTGAATCCTGTGCCAATCGCGATGCCGTGGAAATCCTCGTCGTCGGGGTCGCTACCGTTTGCAACGAGGTAGAATTGGAAATTGTTCACTGATGAATTGTCAAAGCCGCATTGCATCGTGATTTTCCAGTTTGTGGAGCCTTGTTCGGGAATGAAACCGTCGACGTTCCGCCAAATTATGTCTGTTCCGTAAGTCGTTGAACTGTCGCTGATTAAGCCTTCATTATTATAAAAGCCATCGCCAGTCTGCCGCCATTTGGAAATGTCATTGAAACTTTCGTCTATATAACTACGAAAGTTTTGTGCGCTTGATGCAGCGCACAAAATGGCAATCGCAACTATCTGTATGACAACTCGTTTAACCATCATCATCATCCCAACAGCAACCCGCTCACTTTTGCCGAATCCAACGCCCAGTTGTAGTCATATACAAGGTCGGCGGTGGTCTTGTCGGCGACGATTTCGATGTTTTGGGCGGCGGCTTTGAGGGCGAGAAGGTCGCCGATTTTCGTGCGGGCGGCGAGTTTCTGTATCAGACCCTCAACAGCCTTATAATCAAGTTGGTAGGCAATCTGACCGCCAAACGGCATTTCGAGCCACAGGATTTCGTCTTTGTCGATGTCCAACACGCCGAAAACCAGGCCTTTGGAAAGGTTGATTTCCGAAATCCTGACCTGATGCTGAACGCACGACGGGTCGTAGGCGACGCCGGTTTTGTTGGAAACTTTCATCGGAAACTTAGAATCCATCCAGCCGACCACAAGATTCGGCGAAAGCGTGCCGGAAGTGTAGGCGTTGCAGGTGAAGACGGCGTACTTCACATCCGTCTGACGCAGTCTTTCGATGTCAAGTTCAATGTATTCCGCAGTGCCGATTTTGTCGGAAATCCGCTGGATGTCGCCTGAATGTTTCGCGCCGTCAAACGAGAGGTCGTAATACGCGCATTGCCTTGTTGTGCCTGATTTATAAATGATCACAGCACTCAAATCCATATCTAAATGCTGCGCGGGAAGCCCGACGCCCCATTGCAAAAACAGCCTTATATTGTTGCCTTCCGGCTTGAAAACCGTTCCCTGCAACGCGCAGTCGGTGTCCTGAATCGCGGTCGCCCTTTCGCCGATTGAAAGTGGAATGTCGTACAATTCGGGCGCGATGTACATCGTCTTGCCATCGGTGGGAAGTTTTGAAAATCTGTTTCTCAACGCGCTGACATACAAGCCGTTGACCTCTTGAATCATCTTTTTGAGTTCGTCGTCGGAATATTTTTCCAACAGACGCGGCTTTTCGATGCGCTTGTTTTTGCCGGTGATGGCCTTGACGGTGCGGATGCTGTCGCGGGCAAAATAATTTTCGGCGTACATTCCGAGCGTCACCAAAAGGCGCATCGGGATTTGGTCGGCAATCTGCAAAAACTTGTTCAAAACCAAATCCCTGTCCTCGGATTCAAGCATCAGCGAAAACAACTGCCGCGCAAAACTTCCCGGACGGTACTGCAACTGTGTCAGCATTTTGAGGCGGTCGTCAACATCGGAAGATTGCCTCAATTTGTTGACTTCGCCCTGCCAAACAGTGTAATCTTTCCTGTAAAAAACGTCAAGTATTCTTTTCAGGTTTTCATAGCCGTCCTTTTTGGCAAATTCGGCAAGCCTCAGCGCACGGACAAACCTCACCCACATTTCGCGTTTTGGGTGCATGATTTCGCAAACCTTTTCCGCGCTGAGTTTCAGCGAGTCGAGCCAAAACGCCACAATCTTGCACATCGGACGCGAATAGTGAAGTTTTAGTTTTTTAACTTCCTGTGCCAAAGCCTTTTCCTCGAGCGCTCTTATGCCTTCCACCCACTTGTAGCCGACCGAATTTTTCTTGTTTTCAATCAGCGTCTTGGGCTCGATGATTTGGATTTGACCGGTGTGCTTGTACCAAAGGTAACGCAAAATGTCGGCGGGCGAATTGAAAAATTCGGCCGTTTTTTGGATTTCGCCTTTTTTAATCAGGTAATCGACAATGAAGACAACTGTCTCTTTTACAACGATTTTCGCGTCCGACGGCATCTCAAAGTTGTCGAGAAGGATTTTCAGGCTGTCCTGTTGCGTGGCGTCAAGGGCGACGGGCGATGCGAGTAGGTTTTCAAAATGATGCTTCAAATCCTTTTCCGTCCAGAGGTTTAGGACTTTGTGCTTAGAGCCCTGCCCCGAAAATTTTTCGTCGGAAAATTCAAACGGCGTGCCGCAAAACGGGCATCCGTTGTACCTCTCGATTGGGAACGAACCTTCGGGAATGTAATGTCCGCATGGCATCTGAACCGCCTTTACGCCAAGGTTTTGCGGTCCGAAAAAGTTGACAATCGCAGTTGCGATATGGTCGGCTTGGCTTTCGCCGGTCGGGACAGTCCAATTTTTCACGAGCGGCGTCCAATTCTTGTCAATGCCGAGTGCAGACTTAATAACATCGTATATTTCAACGAGTTGCGTTTCGGGAAGGCTGTTGACGACGTGCAGAAGCCGCTCGCCGACCACGTACCCCGCCTTGTACAGATTGATGCAAAAATCAGCGGCAAAATTTGAAATTTCTTTTGTTTCAACCGCCTGATTTTCAGGAATAAAAACTGCCCTTTGGCGCAACGCCACCTTTTGAAGTGAAATCCTGTCCATATCGCTTTTTAGTAAAAAAGGCAATCGGGAAACTAAAATCCTTAGCATTGACTGTGAAGTAAGTTTCCCTTGGCCTTTATGGTTGCAAATATAAAAATAAAATCTTATCTGCGAAAACTTTTTTGCGGCGATTTTAAATTTTTTCATTTAGAGTGTTATTTTTGCGATTTTTTTTCTAATTTTGCAAAATTGTATTAATGGACATTAATCATCATCACAAAAGAATGAAAATTTCATATAACTGGTTGAAAAAATACCTGAATTGCGACCTTGACGCGGACAGCATCGCAAAGATTTTGACGAGCACCGGCCTCGAAGTGGAAGGCGCGGAAACGTCCGAATCCATCAAGGGCGGCCTCAAAGGTCTCGTTGTGGGCGAGGTGAAGACCTGCGTCCCCCACCCCGACAGCGACCACATGCACGTTACCACCGTCGATGTTGGCGGCGACACCTTATTAAATATAGTGTGCGGCGCGCCCAACGTTGCCGCCGGTCAGAAAGTAATCGTCGCAACAATCGGCACGGTGCTTTACGACGGCGACAAGAGTTTCACAATCAAGAAGTCGAAACTGCGCGGCGTCGTGAGCGAGGGAATGATATGCGCCGAGGACGAAATCGGCGTTGGAACGTCCCACGAGGGCATCATCGTACTACCCGCCGACACGAAAGTCGGCACACCCGCCGCCGAAATCTTCCACGTCGAGAGCGACACCGTATTTGAAATCGGCATCACGCCAAACCGCATCGACGGCGCAAACCATATCGGCTGTGCAAGAGACATTTACGCATTTTTGAGGAACAACGGCGCGGCGCCGGGCATAGAACTCACGCTGCCCGACACGTCAAACTTCCATGTTGACAACACGAGCCGCACAATCCCCGTGGAAATCGTCGCCACAGACCGTTGTACGAGGTATTCGGGCGTTACAATCAGCAACATCACCATCAAACCGTCGCCCGACTGGCTCAGGCGCGACATCGAGGCCATCGGACTTAGAAGCATCAACAATGTCGTTGACGTTACGAACTACATCCTATTCGAGTACGGCCAGCCGCTGCACTCTTTCGACGCCGACAAAATCACTGGCAACAAGGTGATTGTCAAGACATTGGCGGAAGGCACAGAGTTCGTTACACTCGACGAACAGACCCGCAAACTGTCAGCCGAGGACTTGATGATTTGTAATGTTGACGGCCCGATGTGCATAGGCGGCGTGTTTGGCGGCAAGGAATCCGGCATTTCCGACGGGACTAAGAACGTATTTTTGGAAAGTGCTTGTTTCAATCCCGTAAGTATCAGAAAGACAGCCAAAAGGCACAACCTTCATACCGACGCTGCGTTCCATTTTGAGCGCGGTTGCGACCCGTCGATGACCGTCGAAATCCTTAAGCGCGCCGCAATGTTAATCAAAGAAGTGGCGGGCGGCGAGATTTCGTCCGAAATCATCGACGTATATCCCACGCCAGTCGAGAAGAAGGTCATCAAGTTGGAATACAGTTACTTGCGCCGCATCGTCGGCAAAGAGATTCCGCGCGAGAAAGTCGTTGGAATCTTGGAAAGCCTTGATTTTGAGATTGTTGAGAATACAGACGGCTACATCGTCGTCAAGGCGCCTACATACCGCGTCGATGTTACCGCTAATTGCGACGTCGCCGAGGAAATCCTGCGGATCTACGGCTACGACAATGTTGAGATACCGACCGAGGTACATTCCGTCTTGTCATACGCCGCCAAGCCCGACAAAAACAAAGTCCAAAACAAGGTGAGCGACTACCTCAGCGACAACGGCTACTGCGAGGCAATGTGCAACTCGCTGACACAGAGCGCGTATTACGACAATCTTGAATCCTTCAACGCCGAAAATGTGGTGCTCGTCAAGAATCCGCTTTCGCAGCAACTCAACGCGATGAGGATGACATTGCTCTTTGGCGCGTTGGAATCCGTCGCCAACAACATCAACCAGAAGAACGACTACGTAAAACTCTACGAATTTGGCAATATTTGGTACAAAGGCCTCAAAAAATCCGACAACAAGGGCCGCCTTGCGGATTACAACTTTGAAAACCACCTGATGATTGTCCAGAGCGGCCTGCATCAGACCGTCAACCACATGACAGTCGAGATGAAGACCAACTTCTTCTTCTTGAAGACCTACATCCACGGCGTTTTGGAACGTCTTGGCTACAACATCGAGAGCGTCCGCGCCGAAGAGACCAAGAAGTCAGACATCTTCACATACGGCCTGACGTACCTGACGGGACGCGACGTATTGGTTGAGTTCGGCTCTGTCAACCGCAAGATTCTCAAGAAGTTCGACATCGACCAGGAAGTCTATTTCGCAGAGTTCAACTGGGACAACGTACTGCGCTTCATACCCAAAGAAATCAAGTACAAACAGGTTTCCAAGTACCCCGAGGTCAAGCGCGACTTCGCCCTCTTGCTCGACAAGAAAGTGAAGTTCGAGGACATCAAGCGCATTGCGCAAAAGACTGAGAAACAGTACCTTAAAGAGGTCAACATCTTCGACATCTACATCAACGAAAAACTTGGCGCCGACAAGAAGAGTTACGCTGTTTCCTTCACGTTCCAGAATCCCGACAAGACCTTCACCGACAAGGAAATCGACAAGATAATGGAAAACCTGCGCGCACAGTTTGAGAAACAGTTGGGAGCGCAGATACGATGACAATTCGTAATTCATAATACATAATTGGCATCCGCAGGAAGCGGACAAAGATTGTGGATTAGCGTTATACATTGCATTTTTTTAGCAACAATTAAGTTAGTAATTATGCATTATGCATTATGCATTAACAAAACAAACAATCATAATAAATGAACAAAATAGTAAACAAGGAGTTTTTTTCTGAGAACGTGGTGATGTTCGAGGTGGAAGCCCCTGAAATTGCCAAAAGCCGCAAACCGGGCAATTTCGTGATAATCAGGCTCGGCGAGAAGGGCGAGCGCGTGCCGCTGACGATTGCAAAGGCGGACGAGGAACGCGGCACGATAACCATTGTGGCTCAGAGGATTGGCGTATCGACCTACAAACTCGCCAATCTCAACGTCGGCGACTACATCCACGACGTTGTAGGCCCGCTCGGACATCCGACCCACATCTACAAGGCCGGCACGGTGCTGGCTTGCGGCGGTGGCGTTGGCGTTGCGCCGCTGTTGCCAATCGTGAAGGCGATGAAAGAAGCCGGCAACCGCGTCGTCTCAATCCTCGCCGCCCGCAACAAGGGACTCATCATCCTCGAAGACGAAATCCGCAAATATTCCGACGAGGTAATCATCATGACCGACGATGGCTCGTATGGCAAGAAGGGCGTCGTTACCGTGGGCATGGAAGACGTAATCGCCCGCGAAAAAGTGGACCTCTGCATCGCAATCGGCCCCGCCATTATGATGAAATTCTGCGCCCTGACCACCCAGAAGTACGAAATCCCCACCGTCGTCAGCCTCAACACAATCATGGTCGATGGCACCGGAATGTGTGGCGCGTGCCGCGTGAAAGTCGATGGCAAGACCCGCTTCGTCTGCGTCGATGGTCCCGAGTTCGACGCCCACAAAGTCGATTTCAACGAGATGCTGATGCGCATGGGCGGCTACAAAGACCAGGAAAAAGAGGCGTTCGAGGCTTACAAAAATGCACAATGATGGAAGTAACAATCGAAGAGATTCTCAAAATCCTCAATTCGGGCAACCGCGAACTGATGGCGGACTACTTGAGGACGCACTCTTTCAAATCTCGGGAAGAGTGCGCCCTGAGGGAACAACTCAGAGAGATGGAATACAGTCTGAGGATGAAAGGCAATCTCGAAACCGTCAAGACGAGGAAAATCTTGAACACTTCGCGAAGAGTCAAGATGCTTGGATAGAGTTTCAGGCACTTGAATCCATCAAAATCCACAACGGACTTTTCCCTGAGACAGCATTGAAAATAGTCGCTTTTGGAAGAAGTTTCGACGAGTTCACGGCCATTATGGAACAACAAAACATCGACGGCAATTTTGCTACAAAAGAAGAAATTGCGGTTTTTGTTAAAGAACGGTTCGGGGCGGTAAAGGACGATTCGGTACTTGGCGGCAATTCGTATAAGACCGACAAATATTTGTTGCAGGACTTGAAACCAAAAAACGTCTTGGTAAAAGAAACTGACGGCAAAAACAATTTTTTTGTCATTGACGGCGATTTCTATTACAACAAAACGGAAATTAACGGCAATTGACGAAAAAAATGACGGTGATTTTCGTTTAAAAAAATGCCGCCGCAGGCGGTACGTGTAAAAAATTTCAAACATCAAATCAGAAAACTAAAATGACAGATTATAAATCAGAGCGTGAGCAACAGTGGCGCGTTGACCTGCGCAAGACCATACCGGCAAAGGAGCGCACCAATCAGGAGCGCGTCGAGATGCCGATGCAGGACGCTGTGGCCCGCCGCAGCAACAACCTCGAAGTCAACCTCGGCCTCACAGCCGAAATGGCGGTCAAGGAATCCCACCGTTGCCTCGACTGCGCAAACCCGACATGCGTTACGGGCTGCCCCGTCAACGTCAACATCCCCAAGTTCATCAAGAAAATCGAAGCCGAAGACTTCCTCGGCGCGGCCGCCGTCATCAAGGAAACTTCCACATTGCCAGCGGTTTGCGGCCGCGTATGCCCGCAGGAAAAACAGTGCGAAAGCCAGTGCTTCTACACCCAGAAACTCAAGAAACCGGCTGTTGCAATCGGCTACCTCGAGCGTTTTGCCGCCGACTACGAGCGCGAGAGCGGCAAAATGTCCATCCCCGAAGTCGCCAAGCCAAACGGCATCAAGGTTGCCGCCATCGGTTCGGGCCCCGCATCGTTGGCATGGGCAGCCGACATGGCTCGATTTGGTTACGATGTTACTGTGTATGAGGCGCTTCACGAAATCGGCGGCGTCCTCAAATACGGCATCCCCGAGTTCCGCCTGCCCAAGAAGATTGTTGACGTTGAAATCCAAAACCTCGCCAAGATGGGCGTCAAGTTCGAGACCAACACCATCATCGGCCGCACCATCAGCCTCGACACCCTTCGCGAGCGCGGCGTAAAGGCGTTCTTCATCGGCGCGGGCGCGGGACTTCCAAGGTTCATGAACATCCCCGGCGAAAACAGCAACGGCATTTTCTCGTCCAACGAGTACCTGACGCGCGTCAACCTGATGCACGCGGCAGACCCCGCATACGACACCCCCGTCCTTCGCGGCAAAAACATCATCGTAGTAGGCGGCGGCAATACCGCGATGGATTCGGTCCGCACCGCCAAACGCCTTGGTGCAGAGCGCGCCATGATTGTCTATCGCCGCAGCGAACAGGAAATGCCGGCGCGTCTTGAAGAAGTGCACCACGCCAAGGAAGAGGGCGTTGAGTTCATGACTCTCAACAACCCCGTCGAGTACATCGCCGACGAGAAGGGCCGCGTCAAGCAAGCCAAAATCCAGAAGATGGAACTCGGCGAGCCCGACGCATCCGGCCGCCGCAGCCCCGTCCCCGTGGAAGGCAGCGAGTATTTGGTTGACTGCGAGGGCGTTGTGGTGGCCGTCGGCGTATCGCCAAACCCCATCATCACCTCGGCTGTCGAAGGCCTCGACGTTGACCCGAAGCGCCGCACAATCACCGTCAACCCCGAGACCAACCAGTCGAACATCCCCGACATCTTCGCTGGCGGCGACATCGTCCGCGGCGGCGCGACGGTAATCCTCGCGATGGGCGACGGCCGCAAAGCCGCCGCCGGCGCCCACCAGTGGCTCTCTTCGCAACGATAATTGACGTTAAAAATTCACTAAAAACATCTGCCACTTTGCGGCAGATGTTTTTTCATACCAAAAATTAAAAGAATTACCAAGAATTAAAAGAATCATTTTATGACATTCTTTTAATTCTTTTCATTCTTGTAATTTATGATGGCAAACGCCGCAAGGCGTTTCAAACAAATAATTTACGTTGAAGATACATGATTAAAGCATTGTTTTTTGATATTGACGGAACGCTGGTGAGTTTTGAGACGCACGAAATACCTGAAAACACGGTGGTAGCGTTGAAAAACGCCAAGGCAAAAGGCATCAAGATATTCATATCCACCGGTCGACCAAAAGCGTTCCTGACATCCAATCTTGACGTTATCCGTCCGCTCATCGACGGCTACATTACCAACAACGGCGCGTTGGTGGACGTGGGCGGAGTGCCTGTCGTGAAACACAACATCAGCAAATCCGATGTTGCGAAACTTCTCGACGACGCACGCCAGTTTGACTATCCGACGATTTTGATGAGCAAGGACGATTTTTCTGTCTATAACCACAAGCCCGTAGTTGAAAAAGTGTTCAACGTCGGGCTGCATATCCCTGTGGATGTCAACAGGATACCCATCGACAAAATTTTGGAACAAGACATCATGCAGATAACGTCTTTTTTTGACGAGCAACACGAAAAAATCCTGATGCCTACGATGGACACCTGTGTCGCCGGCCGCTGGTCGCCGGAGTTTGTGGACATCACCTCATCGCTCGCCGACAAAGGCAAAGGCCTCGAATCCGTCGCCAAGTATCTTGGCATCGCTGTTGCCGACACAATGTCTTTTGGCGACGGCGGCAACGACATCCCCATCATCCAAAAAGCCGGCATCGGTGTCGCGATGGGCAACTCTATGCCCGGCGTCCAGCACCACGCCGACTACGTTACGACGACGGTCGATGACGACGGAATCGCAAACGCGCTAAGACATTTCGGGGTGGTGTGAGATTGCTTGGTTCGATGTTGGCATACCCTGAGTTACAGGATGCCAATAAAAATTCCAAATGAAAATTTAAGTGTCCATCGAAGAAAAAAATTGGCATTTTATTTGAAAATCGAATAAAAAATTTATAACTTTGGCACTCAACAAGCATTAACAACATGTTTATATGGACATCAACTTTAACAATTTGGAAAACAGCAAGTTAGAAGCCCTAAGGATAGAGCCGACATTCGCCACGCCCGAAATAATAATGGACGCGGAGAATGGCGTGTTCAGGATTACGGGCAATTCATACCCCGAAGACCCATGGCCAGTATACACTCCGGTGATAACATGGTTCAAGAAATACGCGGAGCATCCGTTGCCGCGCACGGTGTTTGAGTTCAGGTTCACGTACTTCAGCACAGCCAGCACGCAGCTGATTTTTGAGTTGTTCAGGACGATGGAAGAACTTCACGACAACAAATACGACGTGCTTGTGCGGTGGTACTACGCCACGGACAACGACGAGATACACGAAAACGGCATTGATTTCTCGGATCTCTTCGACATGCCGTTCGAGATAGAGGAAGTGCCGGACCCAAACCCGCCGGAAAACAGATTCTGACAACACAAAAAATGGATGCCACATCGTTTGCAGCATCCATTTTTTGTGCGTGTACACACGAAAGCGTGGCTATTTAACGTATTTCATCAGTAGTTTCGTGTCCTCGAACATCGTCACGAGGCACAACACGAACAATAGCGTTTCCGAGTTTGCCTTAGTCTCATTGACATTGACAAAATACATGAACTTGTCGGCGGGGACTGTGAGCTGGAACTCGGTGTCTTTAAAATTCATTTCCATCGGTATCGTCTCGCCTGAATGGTTGAAGGTGAGAGTCAGGCTCTTATGGTCACTCGTATAAGTGTAAGTGCCATCATAGTTCTTTCCCGAAATCCTTTGGTAAAATGTCCCGTCTTCTTTAAAAACAAGCGTTGAACCGGCTCTGAAACCGACTTTTAGCAGCGACGACCCCATTTTTTTCTCCAGTTTTTCAGGAGAGTTTAGTTGCTTTTTGACATTTTCGGCGGATTCGGGGTGAAGGGTCGTGGCGGCGTATTTCCACGAGCCAATTATCGGGTCGGCGGGCGGCTCGTCGTCTTTGGTCTGCGCAAATGCACTGAATGTCAATGACATTAAGACAAAAACAAGAGATATAATCTTTATATTTTTCATGGCAGTAACAGGATTAAAGTTGTTGATGTTAAAACGGATTATGCAAAAACAGTTCCAATCCTTGTACATACTGCCATAAAATTAAACGCTGTTTTATTTCAATCCTTCCTCGATTTCCATGTCGTCAGAGCCTTCGCGGTCCACGATGTTGCCTTTGAGGATTTCGACGTTGAGGGTCTCGATGTCGTTGAGTTGCACGGCGGCGTTGTTGTTGAGGGGCTTGTACCAGGGCTGTTTAGAGAAGTACGCCTTCAGGTCGGCGGAACTAAACACGTAGCCTTTGCGGGCGTAGATTTCGTTGCGCATTATCCTGATGAGTTCCGAATTGTAACGCCACATCAGGAAGTCGGGGACGATTTTGGTACTTAGGAACGCCCAGCGGCCGTTTGGCGAGACGTTTTTGAGGCGGTGGTAGAGGTTGCCAGGCTCGCGTCCGTATTCGCCGTCAACGATGTGGTAGAGGTTGATGCCAGTCGTCGAGATTGACCACCAGTAGTCCGTGCCGTCGATTGTGAGTATGTAAAACATGTCGTGGTCTATCGAGAGGTTGTACGAGTTGCCGCCCATCGTGAGCCGGTTGCCCTTGAAAGCGTATTTGACGCCGCTCTCGTCCACGTAGTCGCCTTCGAGGGTCTGGAACACGTCGTCTTCAATCACTTTTTCCCATTCTTTGGTCGATCTTACGCAGTGTTCGAGGATGTTGCCCTTGCTGTCCTTGAACAACAGCATTTCTTGTCCGCCGATGACCTTGTACTCGGCTTTTGTGCGCTTGTGCGCATGGTCGTCGCCAACTACTGAAAACTGGTTTTTGCCAGTCGATTCGATTGTGAAATTCCCCGAGTCGTCGCCCCACAAGTCGTATTCCATCTCGTAAACTTGGTCGTTCATGTTTTCCTTGCAGTCGATTTTTACGAAGTCGCCGTACCAAGAGGAAGGGACAACTATCTGTGCGTCAACGGCATTGGCGAAAGTAATCGCCGCAGCAAATAGGTAAATTATTTTTTTCATAATTCTGATTTTAATGGTTTTATGAAGCAAGCGTCAATTATCATACCATAATTTATCTATACGTTGGGATACCCAAACGACGAGGTGCGGACGGCAATGGCGGTTTCGTTGTTCAGAAATTATTATAAGGTGAACGACACGATGCCACTGCGCATCGCCTACTACGATTTTTTGGCGGACGACGACATCGATAAGTTCATCGAGGCGTTGCAAAGGTTTTTCCGAAAGTTTCCGTTTTCGCTCAACAATATGAACGAAAAACATTATCATTCAATACTTTACACACTGTTGACCTCATTCGGTGCCAACATCAGTGCCAATCTGGAAACCGCCCTTGGCAAGTCGGACTTGATTCTCAATATGCCGAAGTCGGTGTATGTAATTGAACTCAAATACGACCGCAGCCTTGATTCTGCCACCTACCAAATCGATGACCGCGACTATGTGGCAGCCGTCCTCGATTCCAACAAGCGCATCGTGAAACTCGCCGTTAAATTCTTGTCAAAGGGCAGACACATAGATAGTTACGAGGCGGAGGAAGAAAAACAAGATATGATCTGCGTGTTTCCATAGCAAAAAGTTTTTATCAATACTCAATCCTCTCAATCACACATTCGTGCTCATGCGTGTTCGGGTGGTATTTAATCCCCACCAAAACCATGTTTCCGCTGTAATTGCGAAGGATTTGTTTGTAGTTTTTCTTCTTGATTTGGTCGATTGCGCCCTGAGCCGTCGAAGTGCTACTTTTGAGTTCAATCAAAAGCGCGGGGTCTTTCGGATTGGCAGGGATGAACGCAAGGTCGGCATAGCCGTCGCCGGTCGGAAGTTCCTTGATGACAGTATAATAGTCGTTGGCGCGGAAAAATGCCAAGCCGATTGCCGATTGGAACGTCGCCTCGTCGTTGTAAGTCAGAGGGTTGGTCTGACGGCTGTGTGCCTCTTTGAGCGCGGCGGCTACGTATTCGGCGTTGCCCTTGATTGTTTCCGCCAAAAGTTTCTCACTGTCGCGAATCATCTGCAACGTCTGGGCGTAATTCTTGTTGTTTTTCAACGCCAAGACCCACTGTTCGCGCACCTCAAAATTGGGAATGTAACATTCCTT
>CAJOJG010000060.1 GCA_905234655.1 uncultured Bacteroidales bacterium | reverse complement strand
GATGGTACTGCGATGAAATGTGGGAGAGTAGGTAATCGCCAAATTTTTTTCAAAATAATGAAAGCACTTCAAAAGAGATTTTGAGGTGCTTTTTTGTTTGTGTGGGTGTGGGTAGGGGGTATAAGGAAGATGTGTTTATGAGAGTGTGCCAGTTACCCTCATGCTTCCATTAGTGTTGTATGTCCTTTTAGGTATGTGTTCAAGCGAGTATTCCTGTTACCTTGTCCTGAGTGATGGATAAAAGGCGTTTTTGGTGAGTTCGATGTCGGTTACTGTGCCGTTGTGGTGGGTGATGCACACGACATCGAATCGCGCTTCTTCGTGCCGGCGGTACTTACGGATGTAGCCGTTGGCAGCGTTGATGAGCAATCTTTGTTTGGTCTTGTTTATGGAATCCTGTGGTGACAATATTGAATTGTCTTTCCTCGTTTTTACTTCTATGAAAGCAAGAAAAATCCCGTCGAGAGCCACAATATCCAGTTCAAGATGCCCACAACGCCAGTTGCGGTCGAGGATTACATAGCCTTGACTTACTAAGTATTTCGTGGCGGTATCTTCGCCAAGGTCGCCTATTTCTTTTGTAGTCATTGTTTTTCTGTTGGATTGTTTTCGTTTGCAAATATAATAAAAGTCTTTAATTTTATGGTATGTTACAGTGTCAAAAAATTCTTTTACTTGTACCAAATTTGAAATAAGATGAGAAAAACGGCTTTCGTATTTCAACTCGATAATGGATTTCGGATTCAAAACGTTCACTCTTTCTCGACTTGGCGGTATCATGTGCTCGCCCGTGCGGAAAAGGAAAGGTACATGAAGAAATACGATGATTATGTCGTCCTCAAAGAAGCCTGCACCTTTGTGTTTCGCGTTAACAATACCAATGAGATTTCCGCTGTTGTCGAAGCAAGGGCCGCCGCTGTTGCCAGGCTGAATCGGCGCGGAAACTTGATAAAGCGACACATCACCCTGAAACCCCGACCTTGCGCTTATGACACCGGTCGTCAGTTTCACTTCTGTACCCATTGTAGTCGTGAGGGGATAGCCTAACACAAAGCAACTTTCCCCGACATCTGCCATCGAAGTTTTCACACGATAAGGAATCGCCCCAAAGCCTTGGAATCTACTATCATTGATTTTCAAGACAGCGAGGTCGTTGACTTTGTCAGTTATAACAACTTCGGCGTCATAGCCAACATTAAAATTTCCTTTCACACCAAATATTTTTATCGTACTTGCACCATCAACAACGTGATAATTAGTAACAAGATAGCCTTTGTTCAAGGCAATGCCGCTGCCCGACCAACCGCCAGAGAAGTTGTCGGGCGTACCATTCCCACCACCTTGATTTCCGCCGTTTCTTCCATTTCCTGAAACGCCACTGCCAGAAGAAGGCGACGGATATGTTTTATTATATTTAGACCCTCCAATATCCATTTTGATTCCATCAAAATATACGTACTTAGAGTTTTTATTAAAATTATAATTTTCCCAGATGCAGTCGAAACTATACGTATTTTCCGCCGCAGTCGGATGCAACACTCCATATAAATTGCCAATACGGAAAGTTGTTCGTTTTAACCTGTCAAATCCAAGCCAAATTAATTTGTATATTCCATCTTCTTTGAGACAACCTAATTTATTTTCTCTATTGTCAGAATATATTCCACATATACCGTCATTATTTGCATTCGCAAATTCCTTTATTGCTGTTCCCGTCCATTCAGTTTTAAATTTTACACCGTAGTACATCTCTATCACAGAATTGTCTAATCCATTCCATTCCACTTTAAATTTCCAATCAGGATTTGTTGGAGAGGATGATATAGTCAAATCTGTCTGATTAAATGGTAAAATACAGTTAAAAACAAGTGTAAGCACGGCGTGGTTGGAACCATCAATGGTGAACCCACTATCATATTTATATGACGACATACTTACTCCGCCAATTGTTTTCTATACAACATACCCACGGCGTTCATCGCCGCCAAGTTTTTGATTGTTCTTTGAAAGTTGCGAAATTTCAGTACGTTCAAAAACTAAGCGCAAATAAACGCCTTTTATATATAGTATCTATTCCTCGCCATATTTTTAGCGAAGATTACTGCGCAAAAGTGCTAAAAAAACTTGCAAGTGTCAAAAATAATTATTTCATTTGCATCAAAATTTAGGAAGAATATGGGAAAGGACGAGATTCTGTATATCAGCCCGATTACGGGTGTATACAAAAAAACACCTCGGCAAGCGAATTGCCGGGGTGTTTTTTTGTGATGTGGTAGTATTCTGGATTAGAATACTTTGGCTTTAAGCTCGTCGAGCTTTGCCTTTTGGTTGGTGAGGTCGGCGTTGGCTTTTGTGATGTCGTCTTTGGCGGTTTCGAGTTGTTTCTCGAGTTTTGCCTTTGTGTCCTCTGCGCTCTTGAGGGTCTTTTCGGCCTTCTCGACAACCTTAGTCTGGTCTTCGATTTGGTGTGTGAGTTCGGTCCTGTAGATGTCCTTTACGAGGTCTGTGAGGAACTTCTTGGCGAGTTCGGCGTTGGCAGCGTCGGTCGTTGACTTGACGTAGTTGCCGAGGCCTTTGTCCACAACGATGTATAGTGTGGATACTCCGCCCTTTTCATCGACTTTTGTGGTGATGTTGCACTTGTTGTTGTTCTCGATGTTGGTGTAGAGCGGCAGGTAAGCAACGTTTGCGTACTCTGTCGTGCCGCCTTTGCCGCCTTTGCCGGAGATTTTCTCGGCTTTGAATTTTGCGTCGATTGTCTCCTGGACGTTCTTCTTTGCGGTGTTCATTTGCAGTGTGAAGGCCGGCACGCTCGTCTTCTTGTCGATTTGGAGCATGCCTTCGCCTACTGTCTGGGCGTTGGCGAGGGTGCCAAGTCCCAATGCGCATGTAAGCGCGAGTGCTATTTTTTTCATTTTTTATATATGTTATTTTTGTTATTATTCCGATTTGTTGTCGCTGCAAAGTTACAAAATTGAACGTTGTTTGGCAAATAAAGTGGAATTGTTAACCATTCTTTAATCTTTGAACTCTGGTGTGGGGAGTATTATTTCGAGTTCTTCGTCGTCGTTGTTCAACATTCGGGGCTTTTGGCCTGTGGATTCGAGGACGCTCCACCATAGTTCGCCTTTGAGCCTTACGCGTTTGCGCTCTTTTATTGCGGCCATGATGGGCAGTATGGTGAACATGCCGTTCCAGTGTCCGACGACAAATGCTGTCTTCCCGGCCATTGCTGCGTGGACTGCGTTTTGCGCGAGCTGGTTGCAGAATTTTGAGTCGTTGCTGTTGGCTGGCGCGCTGCGGATGATGTAGCTCGGGTCGATGTATTTTATGGTGTGGTTGAATCCTTCTTCGTCGAGCTGCTTGTGGATTGCGTCCCTGAGGAGCAGGCCGATGTCGGAGTATTTTACGTTTCCGCTCGCGTCGAAGTCTTTTTCGCCGTTGAAGAAGTACTGGCCTGCGCCCTCGGCTACGAGCACGAGCGCGTGTTTGCGCTTTTCGAGGCGTTCCTTGATTTGGTTTATGATGCCGTTCTTTCCGTAGAGGTCGAATTTGAGCTCGGGTATGAGCGCAAAGTTGACGTCGCCAGTGGCGAGTGTTGTGTTCGCTACGATGAACCCTGCGTCGCGTCCCATGAGCCTTACGAGCGCGATGCCGTTGTATGCGCCTTTGGCCTCGTTATGGGCGTTTGTGCAGATGTCGCTTGCCTGTGAGAATGCTGTCTCGAATCCGAATGACTTGTCGATGAAGTTGATGTCGTTGTCGATTGTCTTCGGGATGCAGCCGACTGCGATTTTAAGTCCGCGTCGTTCGATTTCGTTGCTTATGCTCTGTGCCGCGCGTAGCGTTCCGTCGCCGCCGATGCAGAAGAGTATGTTAATGTTCTCCCTTTGGAGCGTGTCGACGATTACTGTCTTTCCCGGGTCGCCGCGTGAGGAGCTCAGGAAACTGCCGCCTTGGAGGTGGATTCGGTCGACGATGTCCGGGTTAAGCGGCTCGAACTCGAGTTCGTTCTTTGGGTCGAAGCCCATCAAGCCGTATTTGACGCCCACGACGTTTGTGACGTTATAGCGGCGGTAGAGCTGCATTACGAGGCCGCGTATGACGTTGTTAAGTCCGGGGCATAGTCCGCCTGCCGTTACAATCGCCACTTTTGTCTTGCTGTGGTCGAAGTAGAGCATCTGTCTTGGTCCGGCTTTCTCGAAGGAAATCGGCTCGTGTTTCAGTTCCATGTAGTCGAGAAGGACGTTGTTGGAGCCGTCGAGCAGGACGCGGTCGGTGTCGCTGACGAAGTTGAAGGAGTCGCTGTCGTCTTTGGTTTTAGAAAGACCGAGCATTGACGGTATCTTACATTCGCCCAAGTTCTTGACGTTGAAGTCCAGTGAGTAAAGTTCTTCTTTTGTCATATTGATTGGATATGTTATAATGTGGTTTATGTTCGTTATTTGAAGAATATGATTTTTTGTTTGCCGCATGTCGCCGAGCCGAATCGGGCGAAGTGGTAGCCGATGTCGAGGGTTGCCTGTGCGCTGAATGGTTTCATCTCGAGGTTGATGAACGGTTTGTTGCCGAGTCCGCCCTGGAAGTTGGGTATGTCCTTGACAATGCTGCTCGAGCAGTAGGCGGCGCGTATGCCGAGGCTGACGATAACCCTTTCGCCGTTGTATGGTGAGAATCCGAACCCGAACACGATGCTGTTGAACGACTTCTTGAAGCAGTCTGTCAGGTCGTGGTTCGGCATGTCGCCAGCGGCAAACTGTATGTCTTTTACTGATGTTATCTTGGGTCCGATTTCGGCGTAAAAGCCGTATTCGCCGGTGTAGCGGGCGAGGATGAGCAGGTCGCTGGTCTTGATTTTGAGGTTGCTGCTTATTTTGTTCTGGACGAGTTCGGGTGTGTACTCGTATTTGTTCTGGTAGTTAGACGAGAGGTATTCTACCGACACGCCGATTCTGTCCACGAACACCACGCCGAGCCTTCCGCCGATGCTGAATGATGGCGAGAGGTAGTTTTGTTTGATGTTTTCGTCGTCGCTTATCTGCTGGCAGAACAGTATGGAGTTTCCTGCGCCGACTTTTGCGGCTATCGTAATCCAGTTGGGTGCTGCTCCGCCGCGTTGTGCCATGGCCGGTACAGTGAGCGTCATCAGCACGGCTATTAGTGTTAGTATTTTTTTCATTTTGTTTTATGTCTATTGTTTAATTTTCATTGTGCAATTATAAGCAAAATTGTGATTTCAGTTTGCATAATTAGCAAAAAAAAATAATCTTTGCAAAAATTTTTTCAAAAATGAGCAAGTATTTTTCACAGATGGGCTTTTGGGGTCGGCTTTTCGTGTTTTTGTCATTGACCTCGATGCTGCTTGTCGGGTCTGCCATCGTGTGCGACATCGCGGCAGTCCTGATTTTTGGGCGCGACGCTGTTGCTCATCAGGAGGTGGGTGTGTTACAGTTCTTCCAGGCCTGTATCTCAATCGGCATTTTCCTTGTGCCGACGGTGGTTTTTGTGCGTTTGTGCTGTGACGGCGGGCTGTGGGCTAATCTTAAGGTCGACCGTGCGCCGGGGCTCGTGAAACTGGCAGTGTGCCTCGGAATGATGGTGGTCTCGATGCCGATGGTGTCGTGGTTGGAGGATTATAACCTGCACATACGCCTGCCGGAGAGCCTTGCCGGGATTGAGAATTGGGCGAGGGCGCGGGAGGACGCCGCAAATCTTTTGGTCAAGAAACTTACCGGTAGCGACGACATTGTGCGCTTGGTCATTAATATAATCGTGCTTGCCGTGGTTCCGGCGTTGTGCGAGGAGATGTATTTCCGTGTCGGGATGCAGTCCCACCTTTTCGAGGAAAAGACACGCATGGGACGGTGGTGGTCGGTAGTGGCCGCGGCGGTGCTGTTCAGCGCGTTGCATTTGCAGTTTTTCGGATTTTTGCCGAGGTTCGTGCTTGGCGCGATGCTTGGTATGATGCTTGCAATTACCGGCAATGTCTGGTATTCAGTTTGTGCGCATTTTTTCAACAATACATTTGCCGTGGTAGCCGCTTATAAGGAGGCGACGGGGCAGGAGATAGAAATCAGTGCCTGGTTCCAAAGTCCCTGGATGGCGGTTTTAAGCGCGGTCGGGTGCGCTGCCTTGATGGTAGTTTTGTATAAGATAGAAAAAAACGCAAAAAAAACTTTGTAATTCCGGCGGATGGCTTAACTTTGCAGTCAGTAATTCGTTAACCCCAACACACTATAACAATATGGCCGAAAAGACAACGAAAAGACATAAGCGCAGCGAGCAGGAGAAGGAGCAGTTCAGGCGTCAGCACCGCCTTACTTTCCGTCTTAACGACTTGGAGATGAAAGCGTTGACAAAATACTACAAGAAATATAAGGTGAAGAACCACGCGCGGTTCCTTCGGGAGACGATAATGACCGCCATCCTGAAGAAGTTCGACGAGGACTATCCCACGCTCTTCGAGCTTCCGGAGCCAAAGAAGGTGCAGCCGGATCCGACTTTGTTTTAGATAAGGATAACACATTATATTAATATAAATAGAAACATGATGAAAAACATAACAAGAATTTCGATTGTAGCGGCGCTCTTGATGACATTCTGCGTCAATACTTTCGCACAGGACAACCGCGCCTGGTGGAACTCGCTTTCGCCGGCATGGAAAAAGGTATTCCAAGATATGGAACTTAAGGGAAAAGATGTCGAGCCAACGGACGAACAACTCAATTCGATGGTCGGTCTTACTCACATCGAATGTAATGGCAATCAGGGAATTGAAGACCTCAAGCCGCTTGCGCGACTGTCCAATGTCATTGTAATCGACTGTTCCAACACTAATATCAAGTCGCTTACCGGCATCGAAAACCTGAGGAACCTCACGGAACTCGACTGCTCCAACAATGACAACATCAACAGCCTTATCCCGGTGACTGGACTTATAAACCTCATAAGCCTTAATTGTGGCAATACCATGGTGAAGTCTCTCGCGCCCTTGACATACCTCAAAAATCTCCGCAGGCTCGACGTGCATCTTTGCACTATCAACAGCCTTGCGCAGGTAGGCGACCTCAAGAGCCTTACGTACCTCAATGTGTCTCAGAACCACAGCCTTTTCTCACTCGCCGGAATTGAGAAGCTTACGCAGCTCGCCGATTTTGACTGCTCTGACACTAACATCAGCGACCTCACGCCGCTTGCCAACATCAAGGCTCCTATCGAGACCCTCAATATTTCTGCAACGAGGGTGACTACACTGCGTCCGCTCCAGACTCTCCGCACAATCATTGAGATCGACATCTCGAATACAAAAATTTCTGCGGCAAGCCTTGACTACTTCACGTCACATACACGCATGAAGTTCCTCCGTGGCCGTAATCTCAATATTGAACAGAAAGAACTCGATGCGTTCTCGACGACATTTGTGAAGCGCAACCCTGAGTGTGATGTAATCCTGACAAAGAAATAGACTGTAGCCACAGCCGACATAAAAAAAACGCCACCGGACATCTTCAAAAAAGAGCGGTGGCGTTTTTTTGTAGCGGATTTTTGTCGAACTATTTAGCGACAGCGACATTAGTAGCCTGCGGGCCGCGTTTGCCTTCTGTAATCTGGAATGTCACCCTCTGGTCTGCCAAGAGCGTGACTTTCTTGTTGTTGACATTCGGGACACCAGTGTAGTGGACGAAAACATCGTGGCCGTCTTCAGCCTCAATGAATCCAAAGCCCTTGGTTGTGTCATACCATTTCACCTTTCCGGTGAGTTGTGCGTTGTTTGCCATGATTTTATGTCTTTTTATAGGTTCGTAATTTGATACAAAGTTATAAAGATTTGTGAATTTATCAAAAAAAATAACTTTTTTGTGTTAAAAATAATGTTAAAAACATTAATCATCCACTTTTTGATGTTGTTAACCGCTGTAAGTCTGTCAGATGTGTGCGCTGGACAGGTGCTGAGGGTAAGGCGGATTGTCATGCTTTCCGACAGCATGAGGCCTGTCGTCAAGTCCATGCACGGGCGGATGTACGACAGTTCGGTTGTCGCGGGGATATGCCGAGAGCGCGTTATGAAAGGTGCTTGCCGAGGTTTTCCGTTTGCGACCGCCACAGTCGATTCTGCTGTCGTCATTCCGGGGCGCGGTGTCGTGGACGTATTCTGCCACTATAGCCCGATGAACCGCTATCTTGTTGACAATATCTATGTCATCGGCGATGCGCGGCTTGCGCGACACTATATATATAATGTGACTGGAATTTTCCCCGGCGAAATTTACCGTGAAAACCGTGTAATGGCGGCGTCTCGGCGGATTGCGGACGATGGCGTTGCTGAAGTGGCGCATGGGACTGAGGTCGAGTTCCACTCCGAGGGCGCGGATGTCTACTTGTATCTTAAGCGTCACCGTCAAAACTCGCTTCACGCCGGTCTTGTGCTTAACCGTGACGACGTGGACGGTAAATATTTCGTCACTGGCGACGCATTGGCGGATTTGCGGAACAATTTTGGCCATGGCGAGAGGTTCTATTTGGCGTGGAACGGATATGCGCGTCGTTCTCAAATGCTTGATTTTCAGTACCACTGGCCATACGTGTTCCAGTGGCCGGTGACGCCGGGCTTGTCATTGTCGATGGACAAGACGGACAGCCTGTGCCTGTCGCTGCGGATGAAGGCGGGTGTCAGTGTGCCTGTAACGCCGGATTTCGGGCTTACAGCAGTGGCTGATTTGCGTCGGTTGACCTCGTCAAGCGATTATGTCGGTGAGTCCACGACGCGGCTTTTCGGCGTAGGATTCAGTTATCGGTGGATTTATGGCGACGATGGGCGGCTGAAGGCGACGGCGGAGATATTGGGCGGCACAAGGGAAAATGGCGGAGAGAGTGGGGCGGTCGCCGACTTCACGGCAGTTGTGGAAAGTGTCGTGCCGTTGGGCAGTGTTTTGCGCATCGAGAGCCTTGCCGGAGCCGGGCGGATATATGGCGGCGGCGGTGTCGATGTCCATGAATGTCACCCGATAGGCGGGGCGGGCAGCCTGAGAGGTTTTGAGCGCAACGAGATACGCGCCACGGCATACGTCACGGCTTGTAACACGGTGCGCTTGATGTTGTCCGATGCGTTCTCGGTACAGATGTTTTATGACCAGGCATTTTATAAGTGCGAGGCGTCGGGACTGGGCTTGAAGGACTATCCGTCGGGCGTCGGATTTGGCATTGGGCTTAGAAAAAACGCCGTCAACCTCGACATCGGCTGGGCTATCGGCTCGGAGCATGGCAAAATGCGTCCGATGAACAATCTAAAAACATTGATAATCATGCAGATAGCATTTTAGCAAAAAAAAACTGAAAAAAATAGGCAAAAAGTTAAACAAAAAAGGATATTTTTGCGTTAAATATGTAGCAATTTTGCCTTAACGAATAAACAAATTCAAAATGAAAAAAGTATTGATTCTCATAGCTGCGCTTGCAGTCATCTCGGTTGCATTATCGTCTTGCCGTTCGTCGCGTCCCGCGTGTCCGGCATACATATCGACAGTGACCTCAAGTGTTTTCCATTTCTAACAAAAAAATGGTCAGGCATAGCCTTATAATTTTGCTCCTGGCGGTGTTGTCTTGCGGCGTTAGTTTTGCGCAAGGCGACATCGACACGGAGAAGAAAATCTTGTACCGCAACGAGTGGTCTATAGGCGCGGTCGTGAAGAATAACGGTCTTGAGTTCGACTTCAGGAGCGGAAAGTTCGTGAGTGTTTTGAAGAAAAACCTGCTTGACTTCGGTCTTGGTTTTATCAAACATCCACAACAGTACCGTGCCGTCAACCCATATTACACAGGATACAGCGGTTATTGTTTCGGAAAGAAGAATTTTTGTTTCGAGTTGTTCTACACGATGGGACGGCAGCGGACTCTGTTTGACAAAGCCGACCTCAACAGCGTGGAAATCAGGATTTTCTATATGGGAGGCCCTGCGCTCGCATTCCTGAAGCCAATCTATTACGAGTGCCTCCAGAATAATGGCAACGGCATTGTCACGGAAAAATTTGACCCTGTCAACCATTCCGCCGCCATGACCCTCGGCCCTTCCGAGTTCACAAAAGGGTTCAGCGAGATAAAGGTCGTGCCGGGCGTAGAGGGTAAAGTCGGTCTCAGCATCGAGTTTGGCAAGAAGGACACCCACCTTGTCGCGCTCGAGGCGGGAATGAAACTTTCTGTATTCGCAAAAAAACTCGAAATCATGGAACAAAAACGTAATCAACAAGTTATATGCAACTTGTTCTTGGCGTTCCGGTTCGGCAGAGTAAAGCACGGCGCACATTACGAGTACCTTAACGAGTACGAATAAGTAAAAAAATGCACTTTGGTATAGAATTTGCAAGGAAAGATGTGCTTATAATATTAACTTTTCGTTAATATCATGTAACTCAAAGTTTAAATGCAATTTGACACGCAAGAATTTTAAAAAAAGCAATTTTTTACTTTTTTTAATTATGCTCAAACGCTTGTCATACAGCAGTTTGAGACAAGAGAGAGCGTTTAGTCTTCAAAATGGCCGCTTTTTTGGAACTAAAAATTTGCATGAATCAATTAAAGTCTTTAACTTTGCAGCATGAAATTTAAGTAAAGGTTAACGAAGCACAGAATATTGTATTTTAACCTTAGTGAAAACTTTAAAAGTTATGTTCAGTAGAATTAAGTACAAGTTTAACCCTGATACCCTGAGGTTCGAGGAAAAAACTATTGCGTTTTCGCAGTTCATATATAGACAAGTCCTACCAAGATTTGCCTCGTCAATAGTCATAGGAATAGCGTTGGGCATATTCGGAACGTATTATATGGAGTCGCCGGCGGAACGCGAAGCCGAGCAGCTCAATAAGCAACAGCGCGAAATGCTCGCCAAATTAGACTCCAAAATCGGCGTTCTCTCACGCTCGCTCGCCGAAATCCAATATCGTGACGACAATCTGTACCGGCCTGTGTTCCAG
This sequence comes from uncultured Bacteroidales bacterium, assembly GCA_905234655.1. Lineage (GTDB taxonomy): Bacteria > Bacteroidota > Bacteroidia > Bacteroidales > UBA3824 > UBA3824. Next base: position 9,077 of record CAJOJG010000060.1, on the reverse strand, counting down.
GAGAATCCGGTCTCAAAAGAAGAAAGGCTTGCGGGCTTTGGTGGTACAGACAGGTACGACTCGCTAAGCGGATACGAACATTCTATCGACATGATTTCCGCAGCACGAAAACTGGACATCCTATCGAGCAAAATCATCGTCCAGGCAAAATCATTCAAGCACATCACAAATCTCGTCATCAATAAGGAAATGATGCTTTCATGCATCCCTTCGATCCAGCCGATTGCCGTCAAAGATTTAGTAAGGCTCGGTTCTCCTTTTGGCTATCGTTTCCACCCGATATTAAATATTTACCGAATGCACGCCGGAGTAGACCTCTCGGCACCCGAGGGTACGCCTATCTATGCCACCGGCTCGGGTACTGTATGCACGTCAGGCACTGAAAGCGGATACGGAAATGTCGTCAAAATCAACCACGGCTACGGTTATATGACTGTATACGGCCACTGTAGCAAACTCGTCGCTAAAGTCGGCGACAAGGTAAAAAGGGGCGACGTGATAGCATACGTAGGCAGCACAGGCCTTTCCACCGCCCCGCACTGCCACTACGAGGTCAGGGTCAACAATGTTCCTAAAGATCCTATAAACTTCTACAAGGATGGGATTTCGGAAGAGGAATACCAAAAACTTTTAGAGTCGCCATTCGAGTTCGACGACGGGTTCGAAGTAGAATAAGTCGCTGTGGACAGTATAGTCCATCTCCCCATAACCGGCGGCAGTCGAGCCGCTTGCATCCCCAAAATATAAAACCTGGCAACCGTCTTGCCGGGTTTTTTATCTTTTATAGGGAAAAATATACTTCATATTTGTCATTTTGGCATAGATTTTATTAATATATAGTAGTAACACAAAACATCTAATTTCATGGAAAAAAATTTCAGCAACAAACTCGTCCGCATCTTTGTCTTTGGCACGTTGCTTAAAGGACAGCGTTTCGAGTTCTACATGGACGGCAGCCAGTATTGCGGCAAGGCGTACAGCCGTGGACAACTGATGATGGCTGAGAATGGCAGCGTCTACATCGACGTCGACGACCATGAGGCCTTCACGTTGGGCGAGGTGTACCTTGTCGATTATTCGTGCCTGAAGAGGATTAACCACCTCGAGTCGCGCTCCGGCGAGTTCCCGAAGGGATACGACTTGACCATGATTCCCACGTGGAAACTCAGCGAGAACCCCGACTACAAGTTCGACCTTGCTAATTGTGACTATTGCTTCTACTACCGCCGCCGTAATGTGCCGGTCAAGCTCAAGGGCGGCGACTTCACCAAGTTCCATGACCCGGTGGACACTATCGGAGAGTTCCTCGCGAAGTCCGACCACGAGATTAGCGACCCCGAGGAGATAGTCAAATTCATGAAAGAACAGAATATTCGCATTGACTTTTAAAAAATTTGGCGTATATTTGCGCCGTGATTACTTATAATTACGACAAGTAGATGAAATTCAAAGCCTTAAATAGAATCAAGAGCAGGATACTCAATATCCTGTTTTGGTCGATAATCTCTGCGGCCTTTATCGGCCCGGGGACTGTCACGACAGCGACAAAGGCCGGAGCAGACTTCCAGTTCCAGTTGTTGTGGGCTTTGTCTTTCTCTACATTGGCGTGCCTCGTCCTTCAGGAGGCCAGCGCGAGGTCCACGATCTATTCAGGCATGAACCTCGGACAGGCCATTAAGTACCACTACATGGGCAAACGCGCCCAGGTGCCGGTTTTGATACTTATCGTCGGCGCGATAATACTCGGCTGCGCGGCGTATGAGACCGGCAATATCTTGGGTTCTGTGGAGGGCATTTCGCTTGTGTTCCCTAAACTTGACAAAAGGCTCATTGTCGGGGTCATTGCGCTCATTGCTGGCTTTGCGTTGAGTTTTAAGTCCATGAGGACGATAGCCAATTTCATGGGCAGTTTTGTGTTCGTGATGGGCTTTACCTTCATTACGACCGCCGTGATGTCCCACCCGCCGGTTTCTGAGATTGCGCATGGCTTGGTCATGCCGAGTTTCCCGGACACTCCGGGCGCGGGTCTCTTGGTTCTCGGACTTGTCGGGACTACGGTCGTGCCGTATGACCTTTTCCTCGGTTCGAGCGTCGTGCAGAAGGACACTACGGTCACGGATATGCGAATCGGCATTTCGGTTGCCGTCATACTCGGCGGATTTATCTCGATGGCGATTCTTTGTGTCGGCACAGAGATGACGCGCGGTTTCACGCCCGAGGCTGTCAAGAACCTTGAGTTCTCGTACAAGTTGCTTTCTAACACCTTGGTGCTTAACATCGGACAGTGGGCGGTATATGTGTTCGGTTTCGGAATGTTCGCCGCCGGATTCACGAGCGCAATCACCTCGCCGCTTGCCTCCGCCCTGACGGCGCGCAGCATTTTCGAGAAGAAGGATGCCGAGGGCAATTCAAAGAATGGCAATAGGTTCCAGTGGATTGCGTATGCGGTCCTGCTGATAGGCGTGACGCTCGGATTCTTGCAGATAAAGCCAGTCCCGGCTATCGTCGCCGCACAGGCGTTCAATGGACTGATACTTCCATTCGTGGCTGTGTTCCTTTTTATGGTCGTCAACAACCCCGAAATTATGGGCGTTAAACATGTAAACGGTTGGTTTTCAAATGTATTCATGATTATCGTGACGTGGGTGACTCTCGTGCTGGGTATCGTGAATGTCACGAAAGCCGTGTCGTCAACTATTGAAGATTTCCAGATTGCGCCCGACAAGCTGTTCGGAATGGCGGCAGTGCTTGCGTTTGTGATAACGGTGGTTATCTCGATCCACATTTTCCGCAAGCGCAAACGCGAAATCCAACAACTGCTTCAACAACAAATCGAAACATGAAATCGTTTTTGGAAGAGTGCGCCGAGGACATACTCCGCAAGTATGATGACGACAATACGGTCTGCGTTGTTTTCCCGAACAAGCGGACCTTGTTGCATTTTAGGAAGAGTTACGCCAGGATTAAGAACAAAGTGGCGTTCTCGGGCCATCTTTTCCCTATCGACAAGGTGTTGAGCCAGTTTGTGCCGACAGTCAATGCCGACGAGTTGACGCTACTGTTCAAGCTTTACGAGGCGTTCAGCGAGGTATTCCGGCACGAAGGTATGCTTAACGCTGGCATCGCCGCCGATTTTAACACTTTCTACGACACTGGCCGCAAAATCCTGTCAGACTTTAATGAGATTGACAACTACTTGGTCGACATCGACAGGCTGTGCCGCAATTTCGCCGACCTCAATGAAATCGACGTTTTCTACGCCGGGATGGAGCCGGAAGTCGTGAGCATCATAAAGTCGTTTTGGTCAAATTTTTCTGCCGGAAGGCTTTCCCACGAGAAAAAACGCTACATGGAGTTGTGGCTCGGGTTGCCAAAGGTCTATCATATTTTCCAGAAAAAACTCGCTGCGGACTCCCTGTCGTATTCCGGCATGAAAAATCGCCAGATATGCCGCATGGTCGATTCCACGGGGCTCGAGACGAGGTATAGGTTGTATATTTTCGTCGGGTTCAATGTTCTTAACAAGTGCGAGCGGAAGATTTTCAGGCATTTGAAGGAATCGGGCAGGGCGCGGTTCTACTGGGACGCGGACGATTATTATATTGTGGACAGGACGCAGGAGGCCGGACTTTTCATGCGCACGTTGATTGACGAGTTTCCTGACGAGCTCCACGGCAAACACCCCGACAACAACATCATCGGCTCGCCCAAAGATGTCGAGTATATCGCCGTGCCGTTAGAAGTCGGCCAGGCAAAATGTGTCCATGACATTATCGGTCAACTCGCCAAGCAGCTCGGCTATGACGAGACACGCACGGCTGTCGTCCTTGGCGACGAGCATCTGCTCTTCCCGGTGCTCAGCAGCCTGCCCGAATGTGTGGAGCGTGTTAATGTGACAATGGGGTATCCGTTTGTGGAGACGCCGGTCTATTCATTCCTGCTCAACTGCCTTCAACTCAGGCGCAATTTCAGGCTTGGGCGTTCCGGCGGCGAGTACTATTTCAACGACGTGCTTTCAATCTTGAACCACCCGCTCGTCGCAAACATTCCCGAGTTCTATTCGCGGCAGATTGCGGCGCGGATTCGCGAGGAACGGCTTATACGTGTCAAGGCTGACCTCCTGGGCGCGTACAGCAATATACTGAACACTGTCTTTTGTGGTTATGACAGCGAAAAAACGCCAGTGGACATGTTGCAGACGTTCCTGTCGATACTTTCGGAGTTATATTTCATAAAAAATCCAGGTGTCACAAGCAACACCCCGCAGGAAGAAAAGCCAAAACTCGAAAACGAGTTCATCTTCAATGCCTACACGTCTGTAAAGAGCCTTTACAACAACCTCGTCAACCTTCCGCAAGAACTTGATGCCCAACTTGTTGCAAGTATTTTGAAGCAGCATTTGGTTTCCATAAAAGTTCCATTCGAGAGCGACGACGACAATGGAATCCAGGTGACGGGCATGATGGAGACTCGAAACTTGGACTTCGACAATGTGATAATGATTGGCATGAACGAGGGCATATTCCCAAAACGCTCAGAAAACGACTCGTTTGTGACCGAGGGCATGAGGCTTGCGTTCGACATGCCGATTGTCAAGTACAAGGACGCTGTGTTCGGGTACTTTTTCTACAGGCTTTTCCAGCGCGCAAAAACCGTCCGCATATTGTACAACAATGTCTTCTCGTCCAATATTTCCGGCGAGCCGAGCCGTTTTGCGACCCAAATCCTGAAGGAGGCCTCGTCGTTAGAGCGCACGGATTCAAAGTTGGACATCACGCTGCGGCAGTTTGTGCGTGAGATTAAGCCAATGAAGGCTCCTGAAATCCTCGTCAGCAATAACGAGGACACCATCGCGCGCATGAAGTCGTATCTTTCGCAGGGCGACGACAGAAAATCACTGTCACCGTCCGCGCTTAACACATTCTTGGACTGTCCGTTACGGTTTTACCTCCAGTATGTCCTGCGGCTCAAGGTGAGCGAGGAACTCGAGGAGGAAGCGTCCGCCGCTGATTTTGGCTCAATCCTCCACGCCACGATAGAGAATATCTACAATGCGGTCAAGAACCAGGACAAAATCGTGACCCTTGACGCAATCGACAGTGCCTATCCAATGCTTGAAGAGTTTGCCATCGATGCTTATAATGAGCATTTTAACGTCTCAATAACCGGACGCGGCGAGTTGTCGGGATTCGACAGCATATTTTTCGACGTGCTTTTGCAGTACCTCGGACGCATATTGGACTATGACAAGACGATTGCGCCGTTTGAACTCGTCGGGGCTGAGAAAGGCATATATTCGACCATCGACGTGGAGGACGGCGGACGTGTGCTTAAAGTAAACATCGGCGGTACAATCGACCGTATCGACCGCATAATAAGCACCGGCAAGACGAGGATTGTGGACTATAAGACCGGCAATGTCGGCGACAAGATGAAATTCAGCGATGTTGACGCTGTGTTCGACTTTTCAATGGGCGACAAGCGTCCGTCACAGGCATTCCAGGTGTTGCTGTACTCGTATGTCTATATGCAACACCATCCACAGTCGCGCCCGGTGCCGGCGATATACGCTGTGAGGGCTGAAATCGAGGACGGCGGCACGCTCTTCCAAGTCGGCGAAAGGAAGACCGTCACGGCTCTCGACGACAATAACATCGCCCCGCTCGCAGAGGATTTTGCCGTGGGGCTTAAGAAGGTTCTCGCAGAACTTTTCGATACATCACAGACTTTCCCCGCACGACCTACCGGCCACTGCAAGAACTGTGGCTTCGCAGGGATTTGCGGAAACACAAATAACAGATAATCACCTAATTACTAACATTAATAACTTAATCTTTAGATTATGAGAACATCGATCAAAAGTATTCTGACGGCGGGTCTCGCCGCGATAGGCATCATGCCGGCGGCGGCGCAGAACGAATTGCCGGTACAGTGTTCTGACATCAGCATCGTCGAGGAAAACCGCGAGCCGATGCACGCTGCATGGTTCCCTTACTCGAAGGAATCGAACGCAATCTCCAACAACCGCCAGTCCGACTGGGTAATGTCGCTGAACGGCACGTGGAAGTTCTTTTTTGCGACAAACCCGGGCAAAGTGCCGGAAGGCTTCGAGACAAACGAGTTCGACGACGCCTCCTGGAAGTCAATCCCCGTGCCGGGCGACTGGCAGTTGAACGGCTTTGGATTCCCGGTCTACACAAATGTAGTGTACGACTTCTCGTACAAGCCGGAGCCGCCGGTCGTGCCGTTTGACAACAACTGGACGGGCGTTTACCGCAAGGCGTTCACAGTCCCGGCTACTTTCCCGTCGGGCAATGATGTCGTCCTGCATATCGGCGGGGCGAGGAGCGCAGTGTTCGTCTACCTCAACGGCCAATATGTGGGCTATTCGGAGGATTCTAAGCTCGCCGCCGAGTTCAACCTCACGCCGTACCTCGCCGCCGACGGAAACAATCTCCTGAGCATGAAAATCCTGCGTTGGTCGGACGCATCATATCTCGAGGATCAGGACTTCTTCAGGTTTAATGGACTTGAGCGTGACGTGTACCTCTATTCGCGTCCTACGACACACCTCGGTAATGTGAAGATAGAGGCTTCGACCGACAATCTCCGCGACGGCGTTGTTAACTGCACATTCGAGGTCACGAACACCGGCAAGAAAAAGTTCAGCCCGACGATAACTGCCACTCTCTATTCCGCCGACGGCAGCCAGTCGCTCGGCTCGGCGTTTGTGAAGAGTGACAAGGCGTCGCTCGGCGAGACTATCACAAACCAGTTGACCATCAATGTAAAGAACATCAAGTTATGGTCGTGCGAGCAGCCCAACCTCTACAGGCTTGTCGTAAAGCTTTCAAACTCCGAGTCTAATGTCCAGTACATGACCTTCAATGTGGGTTTCCGCAAGGTCGAAATCCGCGACGGCGTGCTGATGGTCAACGGCAAGAAGATATATATCAAGGGTGTCAACCGCCACGAGCATGACGAGCGTACCGGCCACGTGGTAAGCCGCGAGTCCATGATTAAGGACATAAAGCTCATGAAGGCAAACAACATTAACGCCGTCCGTACCTGCCACTATCCCAACGACCCGATGTGGTACGACTTGTGCGACAGCATGGGCATCTATCTCGTCGACGAGGCTAACATCGAAAGCCACGGCATGGGCTATGGCGAGCGAACACTCGCCAACAAGCCCGAATGGGAAGTGCCTCATATCCAGCGTGTAATGCGCATGGCAATCCGCGACATAAACCACCCTTCGGTCATTATATGGAGCCTTGGCAACGAGGCTGGCAATGGATGTAACTTTGAGAAGGCATACGACATGCTGAAAGAGTACGACCCTTCGCGCCCCGTGCAGTACGAGCGCGCCGAGGAGCAGCGCAACACCGACATCGTTTGTCCTATGTACCCGTGGGAATATTGTTTTGAGTACAACAAGGAGAAAAAGCCGCGTCCGATGATTTTGTGCGAATATGCACACGCGATGGGCAACAGTGTCGGTGGCTTTGACGAGTACTGGAACTTGTTCAAGGAAAGCTACCAGCTGCAAGGCGGATTTATCTGGGACTGGGTCGACCAGGGAATTGCGAAGGAGGAGAACGGCAAGAAATATTGGTGCTGGGGCGGCGACTTTGGTCCTAAGGGTACGCCTTCCGACGCTAATTTCTGCATGAACGGTATCGTGAACCCCGACCGCAGCCCTCACCCCGCGTTGAAGCATGTGAAGTATATCTACCAGAACATCGATACAAAACTGGAGTATGACAATGTGCAGATAACTAACCGCTACGAGTACACCGACTTGTCCAACTTCAAAGTCCACGGCGTCCTGACCGCCAATGGCCACATTGTCAAGGAGTTCGATTTGCCGTGTCCGAAGGCTGGCTATAACAATGTCGCCATGCTCAGTCCGGCGTGGAAGGCTGATGTGGATTATGACAGTAAAAAGGAGTATCTCCTCGAGTTGCACTATATCATCAAGAACAACGCTATCGGCGGCGTTCCTGCCGGCACGGAGTTGGCATCCGAGCAGATGATTGTCAGCAAGGCGGATGTTAAGCGCGGTGGTTCGGAGCCGAAGGTGGAGGGCACTGCCACAAAGGTCGACAATGGCCGTGAAATCACTGTGACGACTTCCGGCGGCTTGAAGTTCACTTTCGACAAGATGACTGGCTTTATGAGCGGCATCTACGCCAAGGGTTCTTCTGCCAACATGCTCAAGGCTCAAGCTCGCCCGATGGTTTGGCGCGCTCCTACCGACAATGACTTCGGCTTTAAGATGGACGAGGTATGCAAGGTTTGGAAGGAGGATAACGCCGCGCTCCACCTTGACGGTAACGGTATGCGTGCATACGTGTACATCGACGAGGGCGACGGCCGCGAGATTATGGAACTTTCCGTTCAGGATTCGGTGGATACTGGGGTTTCGATTAGGGTCATGTCTGTTTTCGAACTGCCAAGCTCCGGCGCAAGGATGGCTGTCAACTATCGTGTGTATGGCGATGGACATGTCATTGTTACAGAGTACATTGAGGCAAAGGGCAAGCAGTTGCCGATGATGCCGCGTTTTGGTCTCAATTTCCGCATTGCCAAGGATTATCGCAGTGTCGACTGGTACGGTCGCGGTCCCGAGGAGAATTATTGCGACAGGAAAACGTCTGCTTTTGTGGGTCGTTACAAGTCCACGCCAGAGCAGTTGTATTTTGCGTACCCCTCGCCGCAGGATAATGGCAACCGCACCGACACGCGCTCTATGAGTGTCGTCAATGCGTCGGGTCACGGCATTGATTTCGAGAACACTGGACAGCTGTTTGATTTTTCGGTCTTGCCGTATTCGTTGGAGGACTTGTCGCAGCGCATGCGTGGCACAAAGCACACTATCGACTTGCCCGACAATGACTTCTACTCTGTCGAAATCGACTACCGCAACATGGGTGTCGGCTGCATAAACTCCTGGGGCGCAATGCCTCTTGAGCCTTACCGTCTTGTCATGAACAATTCGATTAAGTTCGAGTTTGAGATGAGGATTAGGTAATCCATTCGTTTTCATTCATTTACATAAAAAAGGATGCGTC
>CAJOJG010000059.1 GCA_905234655.1 uncultured Bacteroidales bacterium | reverse complement strand
GAACAATAGGCCGCTGTCCAAAGGCTTGTCGGCGATGTATTGGGTGGGGTTGTTGAAGTCTTCGTTGGTGTATTCGATGTGGCGGATTATGGGCAGGTAAGGCTCAAAATTGCCGTCGCTGAGGGCGACCAACTTGTCATAGATTTGCTGGGCGCGGTGGTGGGTGGCGCGGATTGGGAACCAGTATTTTTCGTTTGGCAAAAGGGCAATCCTAACCGACTTCCCGAAATAGTCGCTCTCTCTTTCGGGATTTGCACAGACGGGCTTTTGGGGTGCTGTGCCTTCGGACGCGCCGTTATGGATTTGGTTCAAAATCGCCATCTTTTGTTGACAAAAATGATTACCAGCCCAAAAAAACAGCAATGGAAAACTCCATTCCTCTTTTAGCCGGTGCAAAGTTATGTAATAATTTTCATAATGTCAACTGTTTTTTTTGTCCGCTGAACTTTACAGGTATTTTGCAACTGTTTGAATTTGAACCGATTGTGAGGATTGATTGAAGTGAGATTTTTAGTTGAGAAAATTTTTTGCGGTTTATCCAACGTTTTTTATATTTGCAATCGTTAATAAAAACCATCACATCTATGAAATTTATGAAGACATTATCGGCTGCGGCTTTGCTTGTGGCGGGCTGTGGCGGCTCGGCTGACGCGCCTCAGCTTGGCAAAAACACCATCGACGAGGTGATTGCAGCCATGACTAACGAAGAAAAGGCGATGTTGCTCGTCGGAACGGGCATGGCGGGCGCGACAGACACCCAACAGGCGGTCGTTGGCTCGTCGGACGAGATAATCCCCGGCGCGGCTGGCACTACACACGCCGTGCCGAGGCTCGGAATCCCCGCAATCGTCCTCGCCGACGGTCCGGCAGGCCTGCGCATCAAGCCCATTCGTCCGGGCAGCGACGACACTTATTATTGTACGGCGTTTCCTATCGCCACGGCGTTGGCTTCAACGTGGGACACCGAATTGGTACAGGAGGTCGGCAAGTCGATGGGCAACGAGGTCTTGGAGTACGGTGCGGACGTTATTTTGGGTCCAGGTGTCAATATCCACCGCAATCCCCTCTGTGGCCGCAATTACGAATATTATTCCGAAGATCCGTTGCTCGCGGGACAGACCGCCGCAGCCATTATCAATGGTATTCAGTCGCAGAATGTTGGCACTTCGATCAAGCATTTTGCCGTCAACAATCAAGAAACTTTCCGCACCAAAACCGACGCAAAGGTGAGCCAGAGGGCGGTGCGCGAGATTTATCTGAGGCAGTTTGAGATTGCGGTGCGCGAGAGCAATCCGTGGACTGTGATGACTTCATACAACAAGCTCAATGGCACTTATACCTCTGAATCACAGCCACTTTGCAACGACATTTTGTTTGGCGAGTGGGGCTACAAGGGCTTGGTGATGACGGACTGGTTTGCCGGCCGGGACGCAATCGCGCAGATTAGCGCGGGACATTCGCTTCTGATGCCGGGCGTTGACCGTCAGTACAATGAAATCCTCGACGCGCTCAATTCCGGCCGCCTCGATTCCAAGGTCGCCGACCGCGACATCCGCGTACTTTTGGAACTGATTTTGAAGACCCCGACTTTCAAACATTATAAATACAGCAACAGGCCCGACCTCAAGGCTCACGCCGCAATCACGCGACAGGCGGCCGCCGAGGGTTCTATCTTGTTGACTAACAGGAATAACGCCCTGCCTTTCAACGACAAGGTCAAGAGCGTCGCTTTGTTTGGCGTTTCGTCCTACGACTACGTTTCGGGCGGCACCGGCTCGGGCGACGTCAACGAGGAATACACCATTTCGCTGTACGACGGATTCAAGAACGCGGGCTTGTCCGTCGATGAAAACCTCAACAAAATTTATTCCGAAATGATTAAGTATCAGCTTGATACGTTCAAGGCAAACCCTGCAAACAATGATTCGATGGTCTATCGTTTCCATGCCGTCAACGACAAGTTTGATGCCGCCACAATCAAGTCGGCAGCCGCGCAAAACGACGTTGCGGTCATCACGTTTGGCAGGATTTCGGGCGAGTTTAAGGACAGGCGCGTCGCCGATTTCTATCTTGATGAAAATGAGAAACTTCTGTTGAAAAATGTAACGGAAACTTTCCGCAAGTCGGGCAAAAAGACCGTCGTAATCTTGAATGTTGGCGGCGCGCTCGAGACGGCTTCTTGGCGCGACATTCCCGACGCAATCCTCTTGCCGTGGATGGGCGGACAGGAAGGCGGCAATGCTGTTGCTGACATTTTGACAGGCAAAGTCAACCCGTCGGGCCGTCTGCCGATGTCGTTCCCGATGGATTATTTTGACGTGCCGGGTGCTAAAAACTTCCCATACGACATCGTTCCCAACGCCGCGACATTGTTTGGCGTGGAAATGGAACGTCCTGAGGGTGAGAACATTGACTTCACCAATTATGCCGAGGACATCTACGTCGGCTACCGCTATTACAACACTCTTGGCAAGAAAGTCGCGTTCCCATTTGGCTATGGACTTTCATACACCATGTTCCAGCTTTCAAACTTGCAAGTCGCTGAAAACAAGGATGGTTACGAAGTTTCTGTTGACATCAAGAACACTGGCAAGGTCGATGGCAAGGAAGTTGCGCAACTTTACATTTCGTCGCCGACGGGCAACGTCCGCAAGCCTGCGATTGAACTCAAAGCCTTTGCAAAGTCGCGCAGCCTGAAGCCCGGCGAAACTGAGACTGTCAAAATGTCCGTCAACCGCAACGACATGCAATATTTTGACGAGCAATCCTCATCGTGGCGGCTTGACGAAGGCACGTACAAGTTTTCGATTGGCACCAACGTCGGCAATCTCGTTGAGACAAAGGACATTACGGTCGCCGAACCTTACGTCCGCAAAGTCAACAACGTCCTTGCGCCCGCCCAGCCCGTGGAACTTTTGAATGAACTTAAATAACAGTGAACCAACGCCTTGCGGCGTTTTTATACCAAAAATTAAAAGAATGTAAAGAATTAAAAGAAATTTTATTAGTATTCTTTTAATTTTTGGTCATTCTTTTAATTTTTGTAAAAAAGACACCGTAGGTGTCAGTCAAAAGATGTTGAAATTTTTGTTCATAATATCATTTTCGTTGTTGACGGCGGGATGCGCGAGGATAGGGTTCAGTTACAATGTCAGGTGCGCCGACAGCGACGTTTTTATCGACGAATGTAAGTTTGGCAAGGTCGATTCGGAACATTTTGTCTATAAAAACGTGCGGCCGTCGGTGGTGTTCATCTATTCCGACGCGGTGGAACATTGCCGCCAACAGGCCAAAGTGTTCGACAGCGTGGCGGCTCGGTATTCGGGCGGCGTGATGTTTTGGGCAATTGAGTACGACGACGCGCAATCGTTGCTCGAATGTTTCCCGAGCGACGGGCGGTTGCCTATCTATCTGTATATCAATCAAAACTGCGCCCAAAAAATCGTCCCCGAACACATCACTGCCGCCATCATGCAAAAACACATCGCCGAAGCCTTCGGCATCTTCCCCATAGACGACAGGTGAGACGCCGCCTTCGACGGCTTTCTTTTTATACAAAAATGAAAAGAATTATAAAAGAATGAAAAGAATTTTTTTTGTTATTCTTTTCATTTTTGGTAATTCTTTTAATTTTTTGTAATTCTTTTAATTTTTACGAAAATAGATGCCGTCAGGCATCGTCAAAACAAACATTTTATGGATTTATTGACAAAAGTTGACATACCAAAATCTAGCATATCAATCGGTTACAATTCGCGGTTGATGTTCGTTGGGTCGTGTTTCGCCGACAACATCGGGCGGCAGTTCCTCGATGCAAAATTTCGCTGCCTCGTCAATCCGTCGGGCGTGGTTTACAACCCTTTGTCGATTCGCCGCACCATTGATAATATTGTTGACCGCAAGACGTATTATGCCGACGATTTTTTCTTTGACGGCAATAGTTACTGTTGCTACGATTTCCATAGTTCGTTTGCCCGCAACGATTTGGCGCAGTCCATCGCGCTCGCCAACCAAAGCGTCATCAACAGCCGCAAATTCATCGAACATGCTGACGTTCTGTTCATTACGCTTGGCACGGCATACGTCTATTTCCTCGCCGTCAATCCCGCTCAGCCGGTCTGCAATTGCCACAAGCAAAAGCCTGACACCTTTGTGCGACGGCTTATCAGCGTTGACGAAACCGCCGACGCATTGACCGCCATCGTTTCAAAACTTTCGTCCTTCAATCCAAATCTCAAAACCGTCTTCACCGTGTCGCCCATCCGCCATTGGAAAGACGGTGCACACGGCAACCGCTTGAGCAAAAGCACGTTGCATCTTGGCATCGAGCAAGTGTTTCGGAAGTTTGAGGGGTGCGAATACTTCCCGAGTTACGAGATTTTAGAAGACGAACTGCGCGACTATCGGTTCTATGCCGAGGACATGCTGCATCCGTCGCCATTGGCGGAAAAGATAATTTGGGAACGCCTGCGCGACACATATATTAATAAGGTGTGCCAGTCACAAATTCCCCGCGTCCAAAAGTTGATTCAAGCCGCCCGCCACCGCATCATCGACCAAAATTCGCCCGCCACCAAAGATTTTTGCAAAAAAAATCTCGAAATAGCCCACCGTTTAGAAACTGAAATTCAAGGACTTGACCTCAGTGATGAAAAAAAACACTTCAAAAATTTGTGTATATAGTTTTTTTGGATTAACTTTACCTGATTTTAAGTATGTATGTTTTATAATACTTTAAGCTATGAAAATTAGACAATTGATAGTTATGCTTGTTCTGCTTCTCGCATGTGGCAACGTGTGGGCGCAGTCGTATTCCATTTCGGAAGGTGCAGGAGCATTGAGTAAGGAAGAAAAATGGGAAGTTACTTTCGGTCAAAGTATTGAGAGTTTTATGACTCGTTTTTTCAGTGGTGCTACCAAAATATTAAATTCGGACGATAATAAAGAGGAAGATATTGACTTTTCAAAATTTACATTGTATATTAGGCAAAATGGGGAGATATTTGACTTTGGCTACAATACACAGAACAAGGAGATAAATGACCAAATAACTTCTGGTTTGTTCAAATATGCTCTTATGTACAACAACAAATTGATCAGTAGTTATGGAAATCCTTACGATTTGTACCTCGGCACATCTAATGGCGGTGAGATAGAATTAGTTGTTAATCCTCTCTCGATAACAATGGATATTCCTTTAACTTTCCATTGTTACTATAATGGAACTAACGAATTTACGGTAAATGCTGATTTCTGTACCGATTCTAAGGATAGGGTTGATGTCGAGACATTTAAATCGAATTGTAATACAATTCTCAAACAACAGCTTCCTTCGTTTGATCAGACAACTGAGATAGATTTCGACAATACGATTTTTACTTTCAATTCAAAGAACGCTGATCCTAATCCTCAGGATTATACTGTACATTGGGTTTTGAAGTCTAATTCTGATTCAGAAGATTGGACTGCTAATTATGAATTTTCGGATGGTAGTGGAAGAGGCAACATTCATCCGAGGCCAATCACTGCTAATGTAACAGTTTCAAGTAAAGTCTATGACGGAACTCCTGCCGTTTTGTCCGAGCAAAATATCGTTGGAGATATTGCTTTGGATAATGTTGTGCAGGGTGATGATATTGCCGCTTCGGTTGTTTGGAGTTCTATTTACGGTTCACTTTCTTATGAGTCGGAGGGTGTTGGCGATAATAAGAAGATTAATGGATTTGAAAATGCATCGTTGATAACTCTGTCTGGAGTTGATGCAGGTAATTATCAAATTACGGAAGTTGACGCTAAGTCGAGTATCACTGCAAAGATTCCGTGTCCGTATAGTTCCGATGAATTGACATGGGGATGCGAGGATGTTAACCCTGTTAGCGGTAGTGTCACCTTGTATAATGGTGACAACAAAGTCGGTTTTGAACAACAAGATGGTTCATTAGTGTGGTATGGACTGTGGGCTAACAGGATTCAGGATAGTCAGATTGGATATGATTTTGCAACATATTCATATAAGAAAGTTGATGCAAATGATTATGTTCCATATACAATGGGTACTTCGTTAAAGGTGGGTGCCTATAGTTTTATTGCGACTTATGCTCCTGACGATGCTCATTCAAGTACTTATGAGAACTGTGTTACAGAGCCTGTTGAAGTGATTGTACAGCCATACACAGTGGTTCCAAATCCTAAATACAATTCTACTAAGGAGTACGATGGTACGACGACGGTTTTAGGAGTTGAGGATGAGGTTAGTGAGTTTGAGATATATGCAGGTGACGTTCTTGTGGCAACCAATGACTTTGTATTTGATGATGACGATTTTAAAATTGTAGTGACATCTGCATCATACGATGAAGCGAATGCAGGCGAACGTCAGATTACATTTACTTACAAGTTGGAGCCGCAACAAGAATATTATGTTGTTGAACAGGAACATCGTTTTGATGGTGCTATTACTCCACTTACTCCGAGTGTAGAATGGTTGTATAATGGACAAAAATGTGTAGACCAAAGTAAACAAGAAATTGAGTATGGAACAGATATTGCTTTGATTTCTACAAAATTGGGTGACGGTTTTAATAGTGTGTATAGTTCAATTTATGATAATAATCGTTCATATAGTAATGCTATATCAAGTTGTGGCGGAGAGACTGAAGATGGCAAACTGCTGCCAGGTGTCTATCGCAGATCAGTTTATTATGATGTCAACGAAATTAATAATAACCTGTTAAATTGTACTTCGAGCATTGAGGTAATTGTTAAAAAGGTTGATATTCAATTAAAGGCATCATTTTCTAAGGAAATGGAATATGGTGTGAAAGTCAAAGAGTTGACATACGAGGCAATAAATCAATTTTCTGAATCACAAATAAAGTATTCTTATTACATTTCTAAAGATGAATCATCTTTATTTTCAGATGATAATAAAATCGATGATGAGAACTACACTCCGGAGAAAGGTACATATTGGTTTGGATGTATAGCCACAGATGTTACTGGCTGTTATATGAACGAAAGCAGAAAGTCAGAGAAAATCGTGATTACGAAAGCTGGTGGTTATTTCAAAATTGATGAGCCGGTGATTGAGGAATACAAAACATACGATGGTGATTATTACGCTAAGGTTGTAACTCCCGCTAAGTTTGGTGACATTGAGTTTGAGACTACTGCATATTATGTTGATAAAAGTATTACTGAATCAACTGAGATTAGTGATGAGTATTTTCGTTCTGATGTCGGTACATACTATATTTGTTATAAGTTCATAATTCCTGAAGAGGTTTTAGAGCAGTATAATTTGTGTATTGATAGTTATGAGGATGATAACGGTAATATACAACCTGTACCTTATGTTTCTGGAAGTTATCGTTATCATAACGATGGATGCAAACCGGGAAGTATAAGGTGTGGTAGTTTGGAATTAGAGGTTGAGTTTCCAACAGCAGACCATAGTTTTACTTATGGTGATGAGTTCATGCTTGGAGGTTCACGGGATCAGGATGTCAAGGTTTACACAAAAATGGTAAATGGAGATTATGTGTTTAATATTGATGGTGAGTTTGAATTTGCTGATTTCAGTGTTAATCCTTATACTCCTTTGGCGTATCCTCTTTACGTAAATACTTACAATAATATACAAGTACGATTGACTGTACCCGATGGCAGTAATTATTGTGGGATGTTTGAATCTGCTCCATTTGATTTTACCGTCACTCCAAAGCCTCTGACATTCGAGGGAGATTTTGTTATAGCCGACAAGACGTATGACGGCTCGGATATAATCAATTCTGATGAAGTTAACGGTAATTTGAAGGGTGGAGATTTTGTTCAAAGTCAATTCCCTGAAACTCAGCAGATTAGAAGTGTTCCTAATGTTGTTGGCATTTTGGCAAGCGACAAGCCGTATGTAACTGCGGTTTGGGATTTTTCAGATACAAAGTATCCGAGCGCGGAGGTTAAGTACACTGACGACACTCAAAGCGAGGTTGCTGCATATACTGGCATTCCTGCAAGTGTGTCTCTGACGGGTTCTCGCGCATATAATTACAAACTGCCTGACAATACCACGGTATACGGCTCGTCAAAAATCAATCCTGCCATTCAGATTGAGTTTGAATCTCCTGAGCAGCCGGAGGATGTGTTGACATACCGTTTGGTGTATGGCAACTCTGTGCTCGGCGAAGACTTTAAGGTTAAGGATGAACTTGTTGGCGATGGGCAGTATGTTCGTTATATTCAGGATGGCAGGTATAACCGCACATTCTTGATGCAGTCTCCGAAGGTCAACTCTGACGATTATTATAATTTTGAAGCGCAGATTGTCGAGGGCAATCGTGAGGATGACATGTATAAGGACAATGTCAAGATAATCGCAAGCCAAAAGTTCAAACTTTATGTTGACAGGCTGAAGTTAATCGTTTCCGAGCCTGAGATTGAAAAGATAAAACTCTATGATGGCAATACGTCTGTCAAGTGGATTGATGATAATAATAAGTGTAGGCTTACTAATGTTGTCGGGGACGACGATGTAAGGTTGGAAGATATTGATATTCAGTATGATTCGCCTGAAGTCGGTGGCGGCAAGACCATAACGGCACGTTATGCTGTCGGCGGCAATCATCTTTATAAGTATATTTTGCCTGATGATTATTCAACTGTCGGCGCGATTTCGTCTGGCGATGTGACTATCGTCGATGTTACGCCTGTCACTGGTGACGGCGGCAGCGGAACTGTATCGCCCAATAATGACGGATATTGTGCAGGTGAAGATATTATGTTGAATATCAAAATCTCCGAAGGTATACCTGTCGGATGTAGCATTGAGTTTGACGATGCGGCTAAAAAGGCTGGCTTTGAGAATGTTACAAATGCAAATGTTGTCGATGCAGGTGATGGCGTGTACCAGGTGACGATAGACTGTCCAAAGGCTGCGTATGGAAAATACGGCGGAAAGTTGTATTTGGAAGATTTCACAGGCAAGGAAAGTGATGGTTTTTCGTTTGAAATAATGGTCAACTATCCGTCTAAGTATCTGCGTCAGAAGTTTGACGACGTGATTCTTGTCGACAACCATTTCATGTCCGACAATGAGCAGCAGCATCTGTTCAGTGAGTACAATCCTGACGTGTCGTACCAGTGGTATGTCCGCAATGACGGTGTCGATACGGATATTACCGGCGAGACAAAACAATTCTACAACACGACTACGCCAGGCGTGTATGGCGCGTATGCTTTGACGTCGTCAGGCGAGCGAATCAAGATTTGTCCAATCAAGTTTCCGATTGATAATGTCTCGAAGTCGGTTGTAGTCTCGAAGTCCGTAACTACGTATCCAAATCCGGCGAGGAGCATGGAAACTGTCACAATCAAGTTACATGGTTTTGATTCAGATAGTTACAAGGATGTCGTGATTTATGTGTATAACTCGGTCGGCTCTATCGTCACAACGATTAAAAATGTCGATGTGCTTAATACCGTCAATCTTCCGTCTGGAAATTACTCAGGCATAGTTGTGTTCGACGGCAACAAGATTCCGTTTAAATTCATTGTTAGAAACTGATAAGCATGAAGCGTTTTTTGAGTTCGTTTCTGTTGGTTTTGATGGCAGCCAGTGTTGCCAATGCGCAGAACAAAAAGAAATCTGAAGATGTAAACGTTTGTAATCCAGGGCATTACCTCGTCTTCGACGTTGGTGGTGGATTGCATACGTTGGCATATAATGTTGACGGATTCGGGTCGAAGATTCCGGGTGCTGGCATTATGGTTCGTGGCGGCTACAGATATTTCTTCACGGAAAACTGGGGTGTCGGCACTGAGTTGAATTTCAAGTCTTTCCAAACGACATTCAAGGCCGATTTCCGTCAGGAGATTGAGAATGCTGTCGATGAGGATGGTGAGACGTATACTCATTATACGACTTTCGACGGATTTAAGGAAAAGCAAAAACAAGCCGTTCTGAGCCTGCCGGTAGCAGTGTATTTCCAGCAACGGATTAATAAGAAGTGGAAGGTCGGCGGCGGACTTGGTGCGATTTTTCAGTTTGAGTTGACTAATAAGTACAAGCCAAATGGCGGTTATTTCAAGACCAGCGGCTATTATGAGCGGTTCAATGTCATAATTTACGACTTGCCACAGCATAATTTCAAGGATTTTACCGGCAATAGTGGAAGTAGCAAGAAGCGTTCGAGCGTCGGCGCACTGCTTGAGGGCAATGCGTTGTATTACATAACTCCGCGATTGTCAATCGATTTGGGCATTTATCTCACTGTCGCAATGGGCTATAAGAGCGTCGGTGAGGATACTTATCTGTTTGACCCGGATTGCATGAGAGGTGCGGAAGGCTATAAGAATGTAAGTTACAATGGCGCGTTGGATTCTAAGGTCGTTGACCGTGCTACTCCAATCGCTCTCGGCGGCATGGCGGGAATCAGGTATCAAATCGGCAAAGTCAAGGAGCGCAAGAAGCCCGAGGACAAACCTGTCGACAAGCCTGTGGATGTGCCTGATACTAATGTTGTTGTGGATGTTCCGAAAAAGGATTCAATTCCCGATGTTGTTGTGGTCAATGTTCCTGAAACTCCGTCTGTCGACACTTCCACGAATGGCGTTCCGTTTGTGGTGGACGTTCCGAAAGTCGACACTACAAATGCTCCTGTCGTTGTCGACAATCCGACGACTGACCCGAAGAAAAGGGACGATGTCGAGGACATTGACTATACAAAGTATACTCGTGTTAATGTAACTTTCGGATTCAATGAATCTTACATTCAGACACGACCCGACTTGAAGCAGATGCTTGAGGATATTGCGAAGATTATGAAGCAGCATCCAAATACTAAACTCCATGTCACGGGTCATACTTGCAACATCGGTTCTTTGGAGAAGAACATGGTTTTGGGACAGAAACGTGCCGAGGCATTCAAGGCGGAACTTGTAAAGCGCGGTGTTTCAGGCGACAGGATTACGTGTGACAGCAAGTCGTATCTCGAGCCTCTGTATCCTAACACGAATGAGGAAAACCGCAAGAAGAACCGCCGTGTAGAGTTCACACTCTCTGAGTAGTGCGGTGATGCGTCCACAAAAATCAATGTATTAGCAACTTGAGAATTTTTTTGAAAAAAGTTGTAGAAAAATTTGGTTGAATCAAAAAACGTTGCTAACTTTGCAGCGTCAAAATAAGACAAGACATATTTCGATGCGCTGGTGGCGGAACTGGTAGACGCGTATGTTTGAGGGGCATATCCGAGTTTTATTGGGTGCAGGTTCAAGTCCTGTCCGGCGCACTTCCTCAAAAGACCGTGAAAGTTGATTCAGCTTTCACGGTCTTTTTTTCGAGGATTTTTTTTGCGATTTTTTTTGCAATTCCACGTATTTCATTTATATTTGTAACCAATAGTCAATAATTGTGGTAATTATGTCACGGTATATCAATCCATACACTGATTTTGGGTTCAAAAAACTCTTCGGCTCGGAACTCAACAAGGAACTTTTGATTGGGTTTCTCAATGCGTTGTTGGAAGATTGAAGAATGTAAGACTTTCTACGAGAAATGGCTTTTTGTGCTTCAAAACCTTTCGCGCCTGATGGAACGTCCAAAGGAATTGCAAGAGAGGGTTTTCAAACGTCTTTTTGAACAGGCAGAAATCGCAACGTATTCGCCCACTGAGTACAACGCTTACCAAGAGAGCCTGAAAAATCTTTGGGACATGGCTAACAGCAACGAGGCGGCAGAGAAAAAAGGCTTTAGGGAAGGCAAATCCGAAAGCGAAGAGCAAGCCAAAATCGAAATTGCCCGTTCCCTCAAAGCCATGCACATACCTACTGAACAAATCGCCAAAGCCGCCGGTTTTACCATTGACGAAATCAACAACCTTTAATTTGCTTTTTTACACCTCTCTATTCAGCATTTTCCTAATCTTCCCGGTATATATCAGGCAAGCCATTACGAAGTAGACGGCGGTCTGGATGGCGATGCCTTTCATCTCGAAGGCTACGTCCGAAATCGACGCGCCCATGCCTGAAATCCTCATGTAGGCGTTGAGGCCAAACGTAGAGGGGAAAAGGTATGACAAATGCCTTATCCAGTCGGGAATCGCCGAGCCGGGCCACGACAGTCCGCACATGAAATACAGCGGCAGCGACATGAATACAAACACCAGCATGCAATCTTCGCGGCGGTGTATCAGGTAACTCAAAACCATGCCTAAAAAACAGCAATCGACAATGTACGGTATCACAAACAATATGAAATCCCAATAATGTCCGAGTTGCGGCAGGGAAAACATTTTTGTAACCACAATGAAGGCGTAGAGCGCGTGCAAGATGTAGAGCATCAGGTAAAAAAGCATCTTGCCAAGCACGATTTCCACCGAATTTTTGTAATGCGAATCGAGCGGAATCACAAAACCGCCGTTTTGTTCGCGGCTGCGCCCCATGCTCATGCCGATGCCAAGAAAGAGCGACTGTTGGATTATCATCATCAAAATCGGCGGTATCATAAACGCCGCGTAGCCGCCCTGCGGGTTGTAGAGCGACGTATAACGGTAGCCAATCGGCGTTTCCATAATCTCGGCCTCGCGCTTGGTCTTGGGGCGCAGGTAGTTTTCAACCTTGATTTGGCGGTTCATCGCTATCGAGACGTTGCTGCAAGCCGTGGCGGCGCATTTGTAATAGACCATGCTCATCATGTTGCAATACAGCCCCACGACGGTCTGTCGTCCCTTGGAAAGCGCGTCGGCAAAGTCGCCGTCGATGTGGATTATGGCGTATGCGTCCTGACGTTCCAAAAGCGAGTACGCCTCGGTCATGTTTGTGCAATACGCTGCAATCTGGACGTCGGGCGTGGCGTCAACTTTCCTCAAAAACTGCCGGCTCAACGAGGACTTGCTGTCGTCAACCACCGCAACGGGAACTTCCCGCTGGACTTCCGGCGTATAGACGTAGGCGTATATGAGAGGGTAGGCGAGGGGCAGTATCACCACGAACAGGATAATACCAACATCGTGAAACACCGTCTGCAACTCATCGTACCAAATCTTTATTATATTCATTTTTCGATTTTTGATTTATTGATTTTCGATTTTCAATTATCAATTTTCAATTTTCAATTGTCAATTGTCAATTATCAATTGTCAATTTTCAATTGTCAATTGTCAATTTTCAATTGTCAAGGTTTGTAATCCACATATTTAAAAGCGTGTGCGAGCCTGAACAGCACCGTCAGCGGCAATAGGCATATCAAGAGCAACGCCACTATCGACGGCCAAGCGTACACAAGGCGGAAGCCGTTGAGGGCTTGATTGACGTAAAGCATATAATAATGCCTCAGCGGACTTACCCACGCAAGGTACTGAAACACAGGGCGCATCGCCGTGAGCGGGAACGTGAATCCGCAGACCGAAATCTGCAACACGCCAAACAGCGAACACGCGCTCATGCCCATCCTGAGCGTCAGGAAAATCCCGAAAAAGAACACCGCCAACGCCTGCGACGCAAATACGCAGAGCAATCCGGCGCAGATGATTCTGAACAGGCTGACATTCAGCGGGAAACCGAGGTATTTGTAGAAATACACGTCAATCAAAATCATCAAGAGACAGTAGAGTAGTGTCTGCGGCCAGAGTTTGCCCGCGATGGCGATTGTTGACGATTCGCCGGCGAGTTCAAAGAGTTCTTTCTGAGTGCCCATCTTCCACTCGTAGCCAATAGTGTAGGCGGTGAAAAGCATGATAATCAGGAAGAAAAGCCCCGGCACGACGATGTTGTTGAGGTACACCGAATAGTTGAGCGTCGAATTTGACAGCGGGTGGGTCTCGATGGAAATCGGCTGCAAAATGCCCATTATCAGGCTCGGCGCAACGCCTTTGCCCGATAGCGTCGCCCTCGTAACGGCAAGTCCCGCGAGTTCCGACGTGGTCTGCAAATCCTTCATCAAGAGGCTTCCGGCGGCGTAATATGTGTCGGCGGTATAAAACGAAATTTCAGGTTTGCGGCTGGCGAGGGCGTTGTCGGTGGTGTTGCGCGGAATGTAAAAAAAGGCGTAAATCTCGCCCCGCTGCATCGCCTTCCTCGCCTCGGTGAAACTTGCGTAGTGAGCCTTCAAGTCGGTGTTTTGCATCGCGCCGAGTATCCTGACGATGCTTCGGGTGGTGGAAGTATTGTCCTCGTCCACTACGCCGCAGGGCATTTTGGTCGGGATGCCCCTCTGCATTATCTGCGTGAAGTATATAAGGCAGAGTAGCGGCGCGATTATTATCACAAACAGGAACATCCTTCTGTGGGAAAATATCTCGATTTCCCGCAGCCCGATGTGCCATATCCGTAGAATGACTTCCTTCATTTTGACAGGGTTTTTAGTTTTTCAATACCGCCGACATTCCGACGCAGATGCCTTCCACTTCCTTTTGGTCGAGCGGCTTGGCCTGCACTTCGAAGGTCTTGAGGTCGTACTGGTCCAACGCCTTGGTCGCCTTCCACACCGCAAAATTGCCGACGTTCTTCATGCGCGATATTTTGACGTCAACGGTCTTGTTGAGGGCTGGAATGAAGACTTTTTTCTGGTCGTTGACCTTGATTCCGGGCAGGTAGTCTTCCCTCACCGAAAACACGAACCAGTAGTCGTTGGTCTTTGAAATGTTCATAATCGGCGAGCCGGTGCCGACGAGTTCGCCAAGTTCGGGGTAGATTTCGGTGATTTCGCCGTCGGCAGAGGCTGTCAATACCATCTCGTCGATGTACGACGACACCTCTGAAACTGCGCCCTTGGCACGTTCCACCTGTGCGCGGGCGGCGGCTTTGTCCTCTTTTTGCGCACCGTTGACGGCCATGTCGTACTGCGACTTGGCGGCTTTTTCGGTGGCGGTCATTGCGTCGAGGTTTGCCTTTGCCTCGTCGCGTTTTTGGGCGGCGATTACGCCTTCTTTAAAGAGGTTTTCGGCGCGCTCGTAGGTCGCCTTGGCGAGTTCGAGTCCGGCTTTTGCCTTCTGCCACATCTCGAATGCGCCTTGTATTTGTTCCTGACGCGCACCGTTTTGCGCCTTGTCCTCGATGGCTTTTGCCGCCGAATATGCGGCGTTGGCCTGCGAGAGTTTTGCCATGATGTCGGGTGCTTCGAGTATGGCGAGGGTGTCGCCTTTCTTGACGCGGTCGCCTTCCTCAAAACGGATTTCGGCTATCCTGCCGGGCACTTTGGACGACACCCTGTAATCCGTCGCGTCCACCTCGCCCTGAATCACTTCTTCGGGGTCGGTCTTGGTAAGGCCGATTATTATCACTACTGCAATCACGGCCAAAATCACAGCCGCAAACAATAAATTTGCCGTTACTTTCCTGTTCATTTCTATATTTTTTGAATTATAATTTTTAATTTTCAATTTCTAACTCTTGGTTCGCAAGTGATTTTTGTTTTAAACACGGAACACACTGAAATCACTGATTAATTTAAATCCACGAATTAAAACAAATAACAAGTTATTATTTGTTTTAACAGAAAACACTGAATTAAATTTCAGATGGTTCTGTGTATTCCGTATCATAAAAATACTTGTTTTTTTATGATTTTTCCGAAAAATAATATCTGTGCCTTCTGTGTTTTCCGTGTTCAAAAACACTTACGAAAGTTAAGTTTCCTCTTTCCTCAATCAATCCTCAACTGTCCCGTCGCCTTGTCGAGGTAGAGTTTTGCAAGTTTGAGGTCAATTTTTGCCTGAACCATTGTCGATTGCGCCTGAAGCCAGCCGGTCTGCGCTTGAAGCACGTTTGAAACCGGGATTACGCCCTCTTTCATTCCGACGTTGGCGTAGCGCAGGTTTTCTTCGGCGGCTTGAAGGCTTTTCTGAGCCGTTGACAGACGTTTGGCGGCTTCGACGACGCGCTGCGACGATTGCTTGACTTGAAGTTCTATTTTCTCTTGGGTTTCTTCAAGGCGGCACGATGCTTTTTCGGCTTCGAGTTTGGCGGCGCGGGTCTTGTAAATCCTTTCGCCTGAGGTTATTATCGGTACTTTGACGGCCACGCCGACGGTCCACATTCCGCGCATCTTGTTTTCAAAACCGTCGAAACACGAAGGATTTGTCCATGTGTAACCGCCTGTCAATGCGACGTTTGGCAAAAATTCGGCGCGGGCGATGTTGACCTTTTGCTCGTAGATTTGCTCGGCGAGTTGCAGGGATTTGAGTTCGGGACGGTTGACGTTTTTGCCGTCAACGCTCGTGGTGTCGATGTTTTCCGCCTCGGAAATGTCGGCGAGGGTTACGAGGTCGTCGTTGTTGGAATCCGCCAACGTGAAGTCGCTGTCGAAAGGCATTCCGCAAATCTGGCAGAGCAACATCTTGCAGAGCGCGAGGCCGTTGTCAACTTGGATGAGCGTTACTTCCGCCTCGTTGAGTTTCACCTTGACGCTCAGGCCGTCGGCTTTGGTGGCGAATCCGTTGTCAATCATCTTGCTGACGTTGCCGTCGAGGGTGCGGAGAAGTTCGGCGTAGCTTTGGGCGAGTTTTTTCTTGCTTTCGAGCGAGACAATCTGCCAGTACGCCTCGTCGGTCTTGACGATGATTTCTTGGTTGGCGAGGGTGTTCTTGTTCTCTTCCACTTGGTAGAGATAGTCGGTTATCTTGTTGTAAGCCACTATCTTGCCGCCCATGTAGACGGGCTGCGTCAGCATGATGCTCGCAAGGAAGATATTGTGGGTGTTGAGCGTCAGTGCGTCGGCTATCTCGTTGCCAAGGCCGTTGACCGTGCCAATCGCGCCCTCGATGCGCCCGGGGCTTTGGATGGCTTGGACGAGTTGCGGCAGGTAGGTCTGCACGGTCTGCGCCATCTGCGGGTTGGCCGCCAGGTATTGAAGGAATTGCGGGTTTTGCTGCAACTGGTTGATTTGTTGCAAGATGGCTGTCTTGCTGTCGTTAATCTGCGACGAGAGCGAATTGCCCACGCCCCTGAGCCGGTCTTCCTGTTCCTCGCTGATGAGGTTGATGTTTTTGCTGGTGTAGACGTATGCGCCAGTCGCGCTCACCCGTGGCAGGTATTTGGTGAAGGCCGCTTTTTTGTTGTTTTCGGCTATTTGCAGGTCGATTGACGACATCTGCGCCTCTTTGTTGTTGCCGATGGCCATCGCCCTGCAACTGTCGAGGGTCAGGACGGTCTGTGCGCCGGCGCAGAGGCTCAAAAGCATTGCCGAAAGTGTAACTGTTAGTTTTTTCATCGTTCTGAAATTTTTTGCGAAATTAGCCTAAATTTATATTCCGTCAAAATATTTCAGGTAAGAAAAATGGTTAAAAAAGTTCAAAATTTGGAACTGCGTCAGTGGATTTCAAAGTCGCCGAGTTTTTTGTTTTTGTTGGCGGCGTCGGCGGTGCCGTAATGTTCCTCGCTGACGAGTTGCAGGTCGCCGTCCTTGTATTTGAAGGTGTACGACGAAGTGATTGTCAGGTCAAAGTCGTCGGGGTCGTAGAGTTCGATTTTGAGCGTGCCGTCGTCGGTGATTTCCATTGAGTATTCGGGGGCGAAGTCCATCTGGTCGAATGCGCGGAATGCGTTTTCGTATTCCTTGAATAGTTGCCACTTGTTGTCGCCGTTGTCCCAGTAGACCGCCGCCATTGGTTTTTCGCCCGGACGCGCCACCACAATCATGTCCGCCCTTCCGTCGCCGTTGAGGTCGCCGGTGGCGTTGCCCACAAATTCCCAGCCGTCGGGAACCATCTCGTCGGAAATGTCGCCCGTGGGGGCAAACTGTTGCGGGCTCGAAGCCGCGAGCATCGTCATTATCGCCAAAATAGCCGTGATGTGTTGCATTTTTGTCTGAGTTTTTTGGGTTATGTATCTTGTTGAGTTGCTGCAAATATAACGCCGCTGTCGCAAAAAAATTTGCAAAAAGATGAAAAAAATTTTCGATTTCTGTTTGGCGGATAGAATTTAGTTTGTAAATTTGCCGTGAGACATTAGACATTGTATAACCATTAAATTCAAAGCATTATGAAATTGACAGCACCTACCAACGCCGTATGGGGCATCGCAGTGGGACTTGGCGTCCTTGGCGTCCTCGGCAAGTTTGCAATCGCGGCACTTGCGCCGTATGCATTCTGGTTTGTATTAGCGGCATTCGTCGTATTGGCCATCGCCTGCCTCTTGAAGGGATTGTAGGCCGATTGCCGACCATCGGAACCTGCTACAACAGCCGACAATAATTTTGTTTGTTGCCGGCTGTTGTTTTTTGCTGTCGATTTGTCAATCAATTCAATGGGAAAGTTTCTTTTTATCGCCGAGAAGCCCTCTGTGGCGCAGGAATTTGCAAAAGCGTTGAAGGACACGCACGTCAAGTACAACGGGTATCTTGAAGGACAGAAGACCGTCGTTACTTGGTGTGTCGGGCATCTCGTAACGATGAGTTACCCAGAGGTTTACGACCCAAACCTGAAACGATGGCGGGAAGACACCCTTCCGTTCCTGCCAAAAAAATTCCTTTACGAAATCATCCCGAGCGTCGCGAAACAATTTGACGTTGTGAAAGGGTTGCTCTTGCGTGAGGATGTGGATTGCATCTACGTCTGCACCGACTCGGGGCGCGAGGGCGAGTATATCTACAGGCTTGTGGATATGATGGCAAACGTGCCGGCGGAAAAGATTCGCAAGCGCGTTTGGATCGATTCGCAGACCGAGGAGGAAATCCGCCGTGGAATCCGCGAGGCAAAGCCGTTGGACGCTTATAATAATTTGTCCGACGCCGCCTACCTTCGCGCAAAGGAGGATTACCTGATGGGCATCAATTTTTCGAGGATTTTGACGCTCAGGTATGGCAACATGCTCAAAAGCCACCTCAAACTCGACAAAAATGCAGTGGTTTCCGTCGGGCGCGTGATGACCTGCGTACTCGGAATGGTGGTGCGTCGTGAAAGGGAAATCAGGAAATTCAAGAAAACCGCTTTTTACCGTGTGATGGGCAAGTTTGCCGTGGGCGACGGCAGCATAGACGGCGAGTGGCGGGCGGTGGAAGGCTCGGCGTATTTCAACAGTCCAAAACTCTACAAGGAAAACGGTTTCAAGGACAAGGCTGATGCCGAACACCTAATCCAAGAATTACAGGCGACTTCCATGACGGCAACCGTGGAAGCCATTGAGAAAAAGAAAGAAAAGAAAAATCCGCCGCTCTTGTTCAACCTCGCCGAATTGCAGAACGAATGTTCCAAATTGTTCAAGATTTCGCCCGACCAGACTTTGCAGGTCGTTCAGGATTTGTACGAGAAAAAACTCGTTACATATCCGCGTACCGATGCGCGAGTGCTCTCGTCGGCGGTTGCGAAAGAAATCACCAAAAACCTTCACGGCCTCGCCACCTTGCCGCAATACCTCGATTTTTTGAAGGACATCAAGGGACACGGACTATTTTCTAAAATCGAAAAATCCCGCTACTGCGACGACAAGCAAATCACCGACCACTACGCCATAATCCCGACAGGCCAGGGACTTACGGCTCTTGTCGGGCTTGACGAAACTACCAAAAACGTCTATGACAGGATTGTGAGGAGGTTCCTCGCGATATTCTATCCGCCGGCGGAATACCGCAAGATGTCGATAACGCTCAAAGTGGGCAAGGAAAGTTTTTTCAGCAATTTCAAGGCGTTGGAAAATCCCGGCTACCTCAAAGTCTATGGCAACGACAAGCCCGCCAACGACGACAAAAAATCCGACGGGGCAGTGGAGGAAGAGGTTTCTGAAACCAATTTTGAAGCCGTCGCAAAACTCAAAAAAGGCTCGGTTCTCGATGTCGCCGGCTACGAAATCAAGGACGGTGAGACCTCGCCGCCAAAGCGTTACAATTCGGGTTCGCTGATTTTGGCGATGGAAAATGCCGGTCAGTTCATCGAAGACGAGGAACTTCGCGCACTCGTCAAGGGACGCGGCATCGGCACATCAGCCACTCGAGCCGAAATCCTCAGCAAACTTGTTAAAATCAATTACTTGTGCCTCAACAAAAAGACCCAAATCATCACGCCCGCCCGCCTCGGCGAATTGGTCTATGAGATTGTGAAGGCGTCCATCAAGTCGCTCTTGAACCCCGAACTCACGGCAAGCTGGGAAAAAGGCCTCAACATGGTCGCCGACGGCACAATCAAGCAAGACGAGTACCTCGACAAGTTGGAGGGCTTTGTCTCTAAATGCACCAACGACTGCAAGGTATTGAGCAACTACGCGCCGCTGTCAAGGATTTTTGGACTTGTGGATATGTGTTATGTGAAGTAATTGATTGGGCTTGTAGTTGTGAGTGAGCATATCATTCGTAAAATAGACATAATGTAATCGTTTGTATTATAACCAATTATAATTTTCTCTGAAAAAACTTTCCGAAATATTTGGTGAATAGAATATATTTTTTTGCGACGTATTTTATAGGGGCTGTGCAACAAGCACACCCCCAGCCTTGAATAATTTTTATTAGAGAATTATTCGGAAGTTGTGCTGAATCTCCTAACATAAGAACATAGGAAATTCTTAACCATACACGGGAGAACAGCACGGCGACCGGCATTATATGGGTGTGGTGTGCAGATGTTATATCTTCGTGTTTTGGGCTTTCCTAGGGCCTTAACTTTAGAGATGTATAGTAAACGACATTAATATTTTCTTTTAAATGAGCATATGGTTTGTAATTGCCCATTAGGTATAGCCCATCTTGCAAAAGCTTCGTCCACTTTTGCC
>CAJOJG010000058.1 GCA_905234655.1 uncultured Bacteroidales bacterium | reverse complement strand
GAATGGCCGTCAGGCCATTGACGATTCAGTCGCCCGTTTTTTTTCTTCTCCGGTTTGCTTCTTCAACCGCTCGAGGTAGATGTCCTTGAAATCCTCTTCTGCAAATTTAGTGCGAGCCTTGGCTTTTTATCTGCCGGTGTAGAAAATATCAGGTTTTTTTATATAATTTTGCAGTCTTTTGGCATGTTTATGGACTTACAAGATGAATATAGACATCGACAATGGACACAGCGCAACTCATAGAGCGGTGCAGGCAGGGCGACAGGGATGCCCTCGCACTTTTGTACACCACATACGCAAAACGTATGAAATCGGTGTGCCGGCGTTATTTTTCGGACACCGGCACCGTCAACGACGTGCTGCACGACGCTTTTGTGGTGATACTCACATCGCTCGACAAACTTCGCGACACAAGCAAGGCCGAGCCGTGGATGATGTCCATCGTCCGAAACGTCGCGTCGAAGGCCAAAACCCGCTTCAAAGCCACAATAGACGTCAGCCTGGACGACGCTGCGGCTATTGTGGACGACGGCGACAGCGAGACCATCGACATTCCAAACATTTCAAAACTGATGTGCAGTCTGCCCGAAGGTTACAGAACCGTCCTCAGACTGTCGGTTTTTGAAGGAATGACGCACAAGCAAATCGCCGAAACCCTTGGCATCGAGCCACATACATCGTCGTCCCAACTCTCGCGGGCAAAGAAAATGCTTCGCCAAATGATACGGAAGTCGTGGATTTTGTTGCTGTTGCTGATTGGCGGCGTGGCACTTCAAAAATTCTTCGACCACCACAAACCCACCGTCGCAACAATCCCCGATGCAATTATCCCGCCGTCAGCCGTTTCCGCCGACACTAATAATAATGCGCAAATTCCGACCGTCAAGATTCCGACCGGACAAGATTCGGCATTTGTGTCCGTTGAAGAAATCATTGCCGACACGACAACACCGACAATCGACATCGATACGTTAATCATGGTCAGCGACATCGACACCACAATCACCGTCAGCGACACTTTAATAGCCGTCAATGACACCGCCGACTGCAACATCGAAATTTGGACGCCCGGACCCAACGCCGAGAAACCCAAACGTCGCGGCAAGTGGTCGGTGAAATTGTCATACGCTGGAACTTCCGACAAGACAAGCAATTACGACCAGCCGTACAGTTTCAGCCCCGCGCTTCCATCGTCCCGAGGCGAAATACAATCGTCGCCGGTCGTCGGGCCGACAGTGCCGTCAACACCCTCAACGCCCTCTGTCATTGATAATTGGAACGATTACGCCGTCTATGTCGCCAACAATCCCGACCTCGTAAGTAGCAAGGCGGGGCTGGCGATTATGAGGATTGCTCTCAACAACGCCAACGCGCCCGGCACCGACAAAATGTTGCGCACAAGCATCCACCATGCGCCGATGACGTGGGCGTTGACGTTGAGATACAAATCCGCCGGACGTTTCGGGTTCGAGACAGGATTGGGCTACACGCGCGCGGTTTCCGATTTTGAGATTGGCTCTGACGGCAACGTCATCAAGGAACGTCAGACTGTTAACTACATCGGCATACCATTAAAAGGCATTTTCAACATCTGCGACACAAAGCATTTGAACCTTTACTTTGGATTAATGGCTTCAACAGAAATTCCGTCAGGGACTTCTCTACGAAGCGACTATTACATCAGTGGCGAATTTGAGGCAAGCGAACGCACCACAATCAAAGCACCGTGGCAATGGTCGTCGGGCTGTGGATTTGGCATTCAATACAACATCACGCCGAGGATTGGACTGATTGCAGAGCCGTCGTTGAGGTATTATTTCCAACGGTCGGGCGTTGAAACTTTCTGCACCGAACATCCAATGCAGTTTGCCGTGCCGGTCGGATTGAGATTTTCTTGGTAGCCCGATGCAGTATTCCGCATTTTTGAGGACTATATTAGATAGACTGTCAAACAAAACGTTAAACAAATAATTTTCAAGACTATGAACAGATTTTTCAACACAGCCTTCGCAGTTGCAGCCGCGATTGCAGGCACAGCCATCACATCATGCTCGCTCGACAACCACGATAACGAGACCGAGGCACCGTTCGTTACCTGCCCCGTCGCAGAGAAGCCGTCGCTCGTATGCTACGGAATCGCCATCGCCAAGACGACCACGGCGCAACCGTCTGACAATGTGGTTTTCACCGACAACGACATTGTGTATTTCGACCCTGAGACCCGTGAAATCAAGTTTTACGGCGAGATGGATTCGCTCTACAAGTCGATTCCGTTGCTTGGCGGCATCCAGTTTTGTCTTGACGGTGAGCCGCTGTTTGAGGGCGGCTGCACGCACGTCGGACTGATTTGCAGCCAAGTGTTCACGGACATTGTGCTTTGCTACGGGCACATCGACGATTCGTGCGTCATCGACCCCGACCACTACTACCTTCTCGACTGTTACCCGCCGCAACTCGCCGACACCGACGAGGTAAAGGCCAACCGTGAACGCCGCGCCGGCGAGTGGGCAAGGTTCGTAGAGTACCTCGACGGCAAGGGGAAGTTGAGGAAGCATTAAGAATCGGCATACTTCCTTGCGTTGTAATACCCGCTCCGCGACACAAATCCACACTGCTCAATGGCGGCATCGAGGGAGATGTTTGGATTTTTGAACTGGAAGTCTTCCAAACACCTGAACCTTAACGAGTTGACATACTTATAAAAGCCACCGAGCTCCTCCTTAATCACCTTCGACACGTATGTACGCGAGAAGTCGCACCTCGCGGCAACATCCGAAACTGTCAAATGAGGGTTAAGGAACGCCTTTTCATCCTCCACGACCTTGCGGATTTGGGCGACAATCAGGTCGACATTCTTGATTTTTAGAGGCTGCATCTTGAACGGTTCCTTCTGCGAATCAGTGCTGATGTCGGCCTCTAAAATCTTTTTCCGGTACGACGGCAGCGTATAGATAAGGAATGCGACATTGAACACTGACAATACAATCTGGAGCCACGCAACCGCCGTCATGTTGCCCGACAACGCAACCGGCCATATCAAAACCGCGTGGAGTATCGGAATATAAAGCACCATCCGCGCATAGTCGGTCGGAAAAACGTCAGGATTGCTGAAATAGTCGGCGACAATCTCCTTGAGCGACTTCCACACAGCCATCATCGCCATTGCACAATAGCCCATCATCAACACGCCGACGCTAAAAGCCACAATCTCGACCGTCCATAACGCCTCCTCCGACACCTCCCCGGGCATAAACGCCAACACAAATAACACTGCCAACACGCTGAAAACCAGCCCGCCGCACAGCCAGACAGTCTTTTTCCAAACTCGCCATCCCTTTATCGTCCCAAAATAGTTGAGCAGGAGCGCGGCACAATAATAGAAATGTGTCAGTGGATAGTATCCCCGAACCAAATACTTCGTCTCTTCTGTCAGCGGCTCTACGACATACACAAGCAGTACAATCGGTATCAGATAAAACAGGCATGTCAGTTTGCGGTCGGGGTAATAATATTCAGGGTCGTCCTCGCAGCCGTTACAACAATGGAACCACCTCACGGCAGCGAATATAACCGCCGACACGACATAAGTCTGCGCCGCCACGCTATAAAATATTTCCGGGTGCATGATGATTGTCTAATTTAGTAAGCATTAAGATTGCAGGGCGAAGATAGGGA
This sequence comes from uncultured Bacteroidales bacterium, assembly GCA_905234655.1. Taxonomy (GTDB): domain Bacteria; phylum Bacteroidota; class Bacteroidia; order Bacteroidales; family UBA3824; genus UBA3824. Next base: position 17,367 of record CAJOJG010000058.1, on the reverse strand, counting down.
TTTTTTGTCGGAGGCCAAATATTTTTTTCCCCTTTTTTCAAAAATCTTGTTCTTAAAAATACACTTTTTGAACCCGAATGTAACCATTTTGAACTCTGACACCACAAATTTGAACTAATCTACCACAAATTTGAACTCAAACGGACAAATATCCTCCGGCTCGTGATTATATTTGTGTCCGACAATTATCAAAATAATTTCACAAAAACCATATTGAAATGTCAAAAAAACAAAAAGAAGAAATCATCACCCGCGCCGATGGCAGCGTGGTCAAAATCGGCGGCTACATAGCCCCGACCAAAAAAAGCAATGTCGGCTTCTATAAGGCGACACTGAAAGCGTCCAATCTTCCTCCCAAAGTAGACCTCCGTTCTATGATGACCTCGGTGGAAAACCAAGAGGACATTGGCTCCTGCACCGCCAACGCAACGGCCGGCGCATACGAGTACCTTGTACGCATCACCCAAAATGCCGACTACGACGTGAGCCGCCTCTTCATCTACTACAACGCGAGGAAGTCCCAAGGTCTGGAAAACGAGGACAGCGGCGCATTGATAGAGTGGCTGATGGAGCAGATGAGCAAGAAGGGCGCGTGCAGCGAGGACACTTGGCCCTACAAGACCAAGAAATTCACCAAAAAACCGCCACAAGAGGCATACGACGAAGCCAAAAACTTCAAGATTACCAAGTACGAGCATGTGGAGACCGACCTCAAAACATGGAAAAGCGTTCTTGCGGAAGGCTACCCGATTATTTTTGGCGTACAGATATACGATTCGTTCATGAACCCGCGCAAAGGCAAAATCACGATGCCCCGCAGCAACGAAAACTGCCAAGGCGGACACGCGATGTGCTGTGTGGGCTACTCCGACCCCGACCAAGTGTTCATCGTCCGCAACTCGTGGGGCGCTCAGTGGGGCGACCACGGATATTGCTACATTCCGTATGACTATATGATGGACGAGGAGCTCAACGGCGGCGACTCATGGGTCATATACGCTGCCGACCCTGTGGACACCTCACAAGCCGAGGAGAACTGGAGCGACGACGACGAGTCACTGTTCGTGGACATGTACACGGAGTTTGACGACATGGACGACGAAACATGGAGCGCGCTCTGCGACGAACTTGGCGACTACGACATCACATACCGACTTGGCGCATTGTACGGCATGGCGACAGTTGGCGACGACGAAATATCCGACGAGGAATACGACTTCGCCACGGAAAAATTGGGCGACATCCTCGAGATGTTCGGCCTCAACTACGACGCATACGAAGTGATGGAACATTGCGCGGAACTCACCACCGTGGAAGGCTTCATGCAGGAGACAATCGACATCCTCGGACGCTACCTCTCGCCCGGCGCATTGGCTACAATCGCGAAAGACATGTACGAAATTGCCGCTGTCGACGGCCTCGACCCCGAAGAGGAACAATTCATCGATTCGCTCGTCGGCGACTGGTTCAACGAGGAACTTGCCGACGAATACGACAACAGTTTCGAGGAACACAGGGGTCGTTCCAATAAGAAACACGGCAGGAAATCCTCTGGCAAGAGTTGCAGAGGCAGAAGAGGCAAGAGAGACGTAGTTTACATTGACGAAGATGAGGATTTCGATGACGAAGAAGAAGACTTCGACGATGAAGATTTGGATGACGAAGACTTGGATGAAGAAGACTTCGACGATGAAGATTTCGACGACGAAGACTTCGACGACGAGGATTTGGACGATGAAGACTTCGACGACGAAGACTTCGACGACGGCGGAGGGTACGATGATGAAGAAGACGAAGGCGATTATGAAGAAGGCGGCGACGATGACGACGAGGACTATTAATCACCACTAATCACCACTAATCTACACAAAGAGGAACCACTTCAACATGAAGTGATTCCTCTTTTTTGTATCCAGTATATCACCTGTTCAAATCCCTCAATTGCTTCATCCTTGACGAGGCGAACACGAAGTCGTCGAGTTCCTTGACACCGGTGTCAAAAATTTCCGCGCTTGTGCCTTCCCACTTCTTGTGGCCCTTGTAGATGAAGATTATCTTGTCGCCAATTTCCATCACAGAGTTCATGTCGTGGGTGTTGACGATGGTGGTGATGTTGTACTCGATGGTGATTTCCTTGATGAGGTTGTCGATGACGATGGACGTTACGGGGTCGAGGCCTGAATTGGGCTCGTCGCAGTACAAGTATTTGGGATTCAACGCGATGGCGCGGGCGATGGCGACGCGCTTCTGCATGCCGCCAGAGATTTCGGCCGGATATTTGTCGTTGGCGTTGAGGATGTTGACACGCTTGAGGCAGAAGTTGGCGCGGTCGCGGCGTTCCTCGTAACTCATCTTCGTGAACATTTCCAAGGGGAACATCACGTTTTCCTCGACGGTGTTGGAATCAAACAACGCCCCGCCTTGGAAGACCATTCCCATTTCCTTGCGGATTGCCTTGCGCTGCTTGTCGTTCATGGCGGCAAAAGAGCGGTTGTCGTACAGGATGTCGCCGCTGCTGACGGCGTGAAGCCCCGCGATGCATTTGAGCAACACGGTCTTGCCCGAGCCTGACTGTCCTATCGTCAGGTTGGTCTTGCCCGGCTCAAACTCGGCGCAGATGTCGTTAAGAACCTGATGCCCCGAAAATTCCTTATATACGTTCCTGACCTCAATCATAGCATCAGTTTGGTTAAGATTACGTTGAAGAGCAACACGACGATGCTGCTGTACACCACGGCGTGTGTTGACGACCGTCCCACGTCGAGCGCGCCGCCGTTGGTGTAATATCCATGATAACTTGAAACGGACGCTATTATGAACGCGAATATCAGGGACTTGACTAACGAGTATGTTACGTAAAACGGTTGGAAAAACGACGTGATTCCCACTACGTAGTCGTGCGGCGTAAGTCCTTTGGTGCCAAACGACGCCAAGTATCCGCCCACGATGCCTATCGCCATCGAAAACACCGTCAGTACCGGGATGAACAGCACGAATGCGGTGATTTTGGGCAGGATGAGGTACGACGCGGAATTGACGCCCATCATTTCCAAGGCGTCCACTTGTTCGGTAACTCTCATCGTGCCGAGTTCCGACGCGATGTTGGACCCGACCTTGCCGGCGAGGATGAGCGCGACGATGGTGCTTGAAAATTCGAGAAGCATGGTTTCGCGGGTGCCCAGGCCGATGAGGTAGCGCGGGATGATGGGGTTCTGAAGGTTGTACGCCATCTGTATCGCGCACACCGCGCCCATGAACACGGATATTATCAGCACGATAACTATGGAACTGACCCCGATGCTGTCGATTTCGCGGATTGTCTGCCGCAAAAACACGCGCCACCTTTCCGGCCTCGAAAACACCCGTTTCATCAGCACGAAATAGCGTCCGATATGGAAAAGAAGTTTGAGCATTGTGCAATGTTTTGGCAAAGGTAAATATTTTTTGCCAAACCGTATCCATCATTTCAAAAAATCTTTGTCAGCAAGGCGCACATAATCCCCGACCTTCCCCGCCAGGAAATACGGCATGCTCAGCAAGCGGTATTCCCTGCCTTTTGTGGTCCTGACGATGTCTGAGCGTAGTTCGCCAGCGTAAAGCCTTATGGCAGTGCCGCCTTTGAATGTGTCCATGAAATTGTGAAGCGACTTCAGGTGTCCCGTCGGGCCGGATTTCACTTCTATTGGAATCATTTCGCCATCAAACATTGCGAGGAAGTCCAGTTCGGATGACGAATCTTTTTTTTCGGAAACCCAAAACAGCGGTTTGGACAGAATCGATGTTTGGCTTGCCAGAAGTTCTTGTCCGACAATATGTTCGGCGATGCGGCCTTTATAGACGTTGTTCAAGTCAGTCGAAGAAAAAACATCTTTTTGAAGGTGCGCCATATAGTTGACAAGCCCCGTGTCCAAGACTTGAAGCCGTGGACTTTTTTTCAAATCGGGAAGGAACGGCAGTTCGGTTTGCGTCGTCGGATAGACCAAATGAATCAGCATCGCTTTTTCAATAATCCTCAACGCTTCCGACACCTCTCGCGACGAATAGCTTGAATTGCCAAACCCGGCAAATTTAATCCTCTCGCCCGCCGATTGAAAAACCGTCGAGATTGCGTGCCGTATTATCCTTGTCGAATTGTCGTTGGCGGCATATTTTTCAACGTCGTCGAGATAAGTGCCTATCAACGAATCATATACCGGCGACAATGCAACGATGTCGCGCTGTTTGGCATACCGGCTTACCACTTCGGGCATTCCGCCGATGAGCGTATAAATGTGAAACAGTTTCATCAATTTGTCGTGAGCAATCGGTTCGAGAGGGACGCTTTCGTAATACCCGAGTGCCGCATCTTCGTCCATTGCCCTAAGAAACTCTCTGAAACTCAGCGGCCTTGCCACTCTGTATTCAACACGCCCCACTGGGAAACTGATTTTGGTGTCAAACAGCGATTCCAATAGCGACCCGGCCGCAATTACGCAATACTGCGGATATTTTTCATAAAAATACCTCAGCATCGCCAACGCCTGCGGCACTTCCTGAATTTCATCAATAAATATCAGTGTGTCATCCACTTTGCGCAGTTTGCCCGCCTCAAAAAATATCGCCTCTACAAGTTGGTCGATGTTTTTGTATTTGAGGAACAAGTTTTTGGAATCTTCATCTTCCAAGTTGAGGTAAATGTACTGTTTGAACTGCCTGCCAAACATGTCCACAACCGTAGTCTTGCCCGTCTGACGTGCGCCGCGCAGGACGAGTGGTTTGCGAAACTCGTCTGATTTCCAAGCCTTTAATTCGTTTATAATGTCGCGTTCTATCATAATTGAATCTTTTTAACGGTTGCAAATATAATAAAACTTTTGCACATTTCGGGGGTAACTTTTGCTAATTTTTTGCACATTTCGGGGGTAACTTTCGTTAATTATCTGCACATTTCGGGGGTAATTATATTCGGTTGAGCGTTTTGATGCAAACAGTTACACAGTTTTCTTCGTGATTATTTCAAAAAAAAGCAAATATCTTTTCAAGTTTTGGAAAAATATCCCTACTTTTGCCGATGGACTCTCGCCGTGGCGACGCGGCGTCAGAGTAGGACAATATATAAAGGCGTTTATTTCGCCACGTTTTTAACTCACTGAAATTTCGCAACTTTCAAGTAACTGTTGAAGACATGGCAGCGATAAATGCCGTAGGTAGATTGTATCGGTATGCAAACCATTGTGTGCCTTTACTATACTTGCGGCGTGGGGATTCGCTGTTCGTTTTTACAGTTACGGGTCCTGCGAAAACCTCAGTGAGTGGAACGGGCAGATAAGGATTCCACGCTGTTTTGTATTCGCCCGACACAGGAATCCGCTCGGGACATAGTGTTGCTACTCATTAGATTTAATGCAGTTTGCTTTCGGTTGTAAAAATAGCACATTCAGCCGACACAGCCAAACTTTTTTTTCAGTGATTATTTGCGCTTTATTCCCCAATTTTCCTTGCAATCGTCAGCCCGTCCCTCACCGGCACGATTACATTCTCCACGCGCGGGTCGTTTTGGATGGTGTCGTTGAGGGCGATGATGCCGGCAGTGTAAGGGTCGTTGTGCTTTGGCTCGGTGATTACCTTGTCGTACCAGAGGACGTTATCGACAATGATGTAGCCGCCAACTCGGATTTTTGGAAACACAACGTCATAATAATCAGGATATTGCCGCTTGTCGCCGTCGATGAAGGCGAGGTCAAACATTATGTCTAAATCCTTCACAACATCCACGGCGTCGCCGATGTGAAGAGTTACCTTGTCAGAAATGCCCGCCTTCTCAAAGAATGAAAGCAACGGATCTTCCATTTCGTCCTTGACCTCTATGGTATGCAACATTCCGCCCTCGCGCAACCCTTTGGCAAGGCAATACGCCGAGTAGCCGGTGAAAGTGCCGATTTCGAGGATGTTTTTGGGCGCGGCCATTCGGCTGAGCATTTCCAAGAGTTTGCCCTGCACCGGGCCGGAAAGTTGGCGCGGGAAGGTCGTTGTGAGGTTGGTGTGGCGGCGAAGTCGAGCCAAGACCTCGTCCTCGGGCGTCGTGTGGGTTTCTATGTATTCTTCGATGTCCATGATTGAAGTGGTAAATAAAAAAAGGGTCGAGATTTTGTTCCCGACCCTCTGTAGTCCCTACGGGAATCGAACCCGTATTACAAGAATGAAAATCTTGCGTCCTAACCGTTAGACGAAAGGACCAACGATATTGATTTTGCCGTCATCTTTCGATTTTCGACGGTGCAAAGGTAAGGTGAAAAATCGGATTCTCCAAATTTTTTGTCAACTTTTTTTATTTTATTTTATAATCGTCTGAAATATAAAAACTTAACAATGCGTTTAATCGCATCGCAAAATCGTAGTTCAACGGACGGTCGTCCGTACCACGGCTACATGCCATGGCTGCTACTGTGTCACTCTCGCAAAAGACTGCGCCACCCTTTATCTGGCTGTCGTTATGAATCATGGCCTTGATGGACGTAACGAGATTGCCGGAGACGAGAAGCCCGGCGCGGTCGGCAATCATCGCAGTCAACTGTGACAATGCCGAATATTCAATTTCTTTGATGTTAACAGGCTGTTCACCAGCATATTGTACAACCTTTATAGTCGCTTCGAGCATGTCGGCGGCCTTGGTTGTGTCGTCTATCTCAAAGTTAAAATAATTGTCTACAGACAGCAACTTTCCGAACCTGACAAGTCGTGTGTAGCGTGCCGACTGCCCAGAAATGAAACTGGGTTCGGGCGCAAAAAGCGAAATCACGTCCTGGCTGTGAACGCCATTGACGGAATAGTTGCGCCACTGCGGGTGGCAGGTCAGGCGTGAAAGTCCAAGCCTGATGCTCGCGAACTCCCTTGCCATTACGAACAGCAACTCGCTGCCATTCATGTAGTTAGTATTTTCAGTGTCCAACAGTTCAGCGTCGATGATGACATACCTCGACTCGCCGTCGTCATTGGAGATTACACCCTGGTTGCGCCTCGGGATTACGAAAACGTCAACGTCGAGGTCAAAATATTTGGACAACGACTCGTCGAACTCGTACAAAAGGTGGAAATTGTTGGTGTCAACGAGTTCTCCGTATGATTTAACGGACGAAATCGACTTGTCGGGCGTTACCTTCGCGAGCCAATTTTCAAATCCCGAATACGCCATGCGCCGCTCCGTGCAGCGTGGCATGTAGGAGGATTGGCTGATTTTGCTGAAACGTCCCTCGAGCGATGAAGTGGTCGTGTATGAAAAGTTGTTATAACGCTCGACGTCAAATACCGACATCGCCGCCTGAAGACGAGCCTTGACACTGTCGTCCGGCGAATATTTGATGGCGTTAGACAAATTACCTTCAATCAACGGCTTAAGTACAGCCATCTCGAGCGCGAATTTATAACGCTCCTTGTCGGTCTGTGCGGCTTTATAGAGTTCTTCCAACGCGGCGTATCGGAGCGACGCGCCGGAGTATGGCTGGTCGGGAGTAGTGTCGAGTCCGGGAGCGAGCATTGTCGTCGACATGTCGCCGCACAGCGACAAAGCCTCATCGGCAAACTTAGCCGCCGACTTGCGCTCGCCAAGCATGTTGAGTTTCTTGGCGACTGAGACACAGACGAACGAGCGGTTCAACGAATCGGCATCGACATTGAAATACTTGTTCTTCAACTCTACAAACATCGACGCAAACTTCTCCGTGTCGTCGACGCGGTAATGCGCACGGCTGACGACAAAGATTAGAGATGCAAGTTCAGTGGCTGTGAACTTGTAACCCGAAATGAACTGGCAGACCTTGTTCTCAAAATTGTCCTCCGAGAACATGGAGTTTGCACATTCCATGAGCTGTATGGCGAGTATCTTATTAATAACAGCCGACTCGCCGCCCATCGACACACAAAATTCGACAAATTTTGCGGCAAACCTTGCAAAATGCGTGTTTTCGTTCTGCGCATACACCTCAATCAAGCGCGAGGCATACTCGCGGTCGCCCTGTGTGTCGCCCAAGTTGAAATGCAACTGTGAGAACGTCAACAATTTATCCTGCGCGCCAAGATTGTTGGCTCTGCTTACCTCGTCAAAAAGGAAATCGTTGTCACGGTTGGACAGCCATTTTGTAGAGCCACATGAAACTGGATCGCGTCCAATCTGCGCCTTGACAGTCATCGTCTCGGCGGAAAGCGTCTCGATGTATTTTTCCTGAAGGTTTTTGTCGAGGACAAATAGGTACGAGCCGTTAGTCGTCGACAGGTAGAAGGCAGAATCCATCTCGGTGGTCTGTGCGTTTGACCTTGAGGAGTCGATGCGGTATATGTCGAGTTTGGCGAGTATGAGTTCGCCGTCCTCAAGGTGCGACGCAAGTATCGGCGCGACGCCGATGTCGGTCGAGTAGAAATAGCGGCCTTGCGGTTTTGTCGTCGCGGATATAGCCTCCGGGTACAGGCCGAGTATGTAGTTTTCAGTAAATTCGTATATTTTTCCAGTTTTTCCCGACGACAACAGTTCGGAAATCCGGCCTTCGGTGTAGTTTGGATTTTCGATTTCCTTAACAGGGACGATGTTGATGTAGACATGGGAATCCAACAGGCAAAACACCGCCGCTTTTTTCATAAGTCCCAGACCAATCGGCGAAAACTCGACAGAATAGATGTCGTCGCCATACTTGACGGGCTTTGCAGAGGCGTTTAACTGGTCGTTGACGAATGAAAGTAACTGTTTGGCAAACTCCTCGACATCGAACGATAGCGGCACGGGGAACACAAACGCATTGTTGAGCAGGCTGACCTTGACTCTTGAGTCCTGCTCTAATTCCTTTGCATTCACCAAGTCGCTGAGGATGCTTTGTTTAATCGATATGTGGTTAATTGCAAGGTCTTTCATATTTTATGTGTGGTGTTGGCTTAGAATTTCTTGAACTCTTTCGCAGGGAAGAAGTTGAACTTCATCTCCAAGACGTCCTGAAAATCCTCGCCATACTCCAGGAGTTCGTCGTCGTCGTAATACCAGTTGACGATGACTTCCTTGCCGCTGTCCTTGATGTTAGTGAAGTATTCCAGGAACCGTATCAGATATTTTGCCGAACTTGAATTGAAGTATTCGAAATCTACCCTCACAGTCGTAACGTCCTGTGGAGCAGCGATATATTCTTCGAGCCACTCGATTAGGGGACGATAGACGCTCTCGGTGTTCTCCGGGATGGAACGACCTCCGAGTTCTATCAAGCCTTTTTCCGGGTCGAGGTTGACCCAGGGCGTCTTCATATTTCCTGCGCTTACAATGTGGTCCATAGTGGTTCATTAAATATTTTTTCCAACCGCAAAATTAACGATTGTTGATGTATAAAACAAATTTATTTCGTTAATTTTTTTTCAATTTATCGTTTATTCTTATTACATCACACGACATACTTCTCTAAGACCTTCAGGTTTGCCTGTTGGTTTGCCGTCTTGCCGTCGGTCGTGGTCATCTGCACAAGCAGTTGCCTATACGTGGACAGGACTTTCGGACGGACGATTTTCATCGTCGAGTTCAACATTCCGTTTTCCTCGGAGAATGGCTCCGGGACGATGGAGAACACGGACGGTATCCACTGCTTAGGGAACATGTCTTTATATGTATAGTCGGTCGTGAAGTTTGTCAATGACTTTGTTATGACATCAAGCATTTTGTTAGGTGAGGACACGTTATGCTCTTTGACATAGGCGATTACCTTCGGACTGTCAAGTGCGATGAGCGCAGTGGTGTATTTACAATGGTCGTTAAAGAGGATACACTGCGCGATGTAGTCGGAACAGTTGACAATAGCGTCCTCGATTTCCTCCGGCGAATACTTCTCCCCGTCCGCGCTTATCAACAATGCCTTCTCCCGTCCCGTCACAAACAGGAATCCGTCCTCGTCGACGTAGCCCATGTCGCCGGTATAAAGCCGGCGGTCATGCAACACTGCCGCCGTCGCCTCATCGTTTTTGTAATAGCCTTTCATTATGTTCAAGCCCTTGACAGTGACGTAACCTTTCTGCCCGGGCTGGAGCTCGTGTCCGTCATGGTCAAGAATCTTACAGTCGATGCCCGAAAGCGCCCCGCCCGACGAGCCAAACTTATGGTGGTGTCGTTGGTTGACGCTGACGACCGGGGAAGCCTCCGACAGCCCATAGCCTTGCATTACAGGCGCGCCGATGCAATTAAAAAATTGCTGATGCTTGATTTCGAGCATTGCGCCGCCGTCGATGAAGAACTTGAAATTGTCGCCGAAGACCTTGCGGATTTTAGTGAACACCACCTTTTCCGCAAGTTTATAAACCGGGTATCGGAACAGTCGCGAGAAATATCCGGGCTTATGGATTCCGTCGCCAAAATACAGGATGCCGTTTTTAAGCCCCGCTTTGAACAGCCAGTTGACGAAACGTCCTTGCTTTGCGACGGAGTCCTCGATTTTGCGCATGAAATTAGTCAACAACGCCGGGACGCTGAGCATGAAGTCGGGCTGGACTTCATGTATATTCGGGACGATGTTCTTCAGCTGGTTTCGCAATCCGCCACGCGAATCGACGAAATACAGCGACAGGTTGCACAGCGCGCCACAGTATATGCCCACCGTGTGCGCAAACGAATGGTCAAGCGGCAGTATGACCAACAGTTTCAGGAACTTTTCAAGGCGGAAATATTGAACGGCGTCGTGGGAGTTAGCCCAATAGTTAAGGTGCGTAAGCATCACGCCCTTGGGGTTGCCCATCGTGCCGGACGTGTAGCTTATCGTCACCAAGTCGTCCTCCGTGACCTGCGACATCCTTTCTTCGAGGACATTGCGGTACTCCGAATAGTGCTGCTGGCCAAAATGCACGAGGTCGTCGTAGTAGAAGAACTTCGGGAACCTTTGCCTGTACTTTTGGGAATCGCTGTCTGGCTTGTCAAAATACACAATCTTAACCCCCGCCTCCAACAGTTTGTCGGCGATGTCGAGTGCTTTTGACATGCAGTTCTTCGACACAAACAGCATCTTTGAATCGGAGTGGATTATACGGAATGCAATTTCCTCGCTCTGGAGCTTGACGCTTAGGGGGACGGCGACAGCGCGAGCCTTGAGGACGGCATACTCCGACACAATCCAGCCCGAGCGTCCCTCGGACATTATTGAGATTTTGTCGTCGTGATGCACGCCTTCTTTTATAAGCCCAATCGCAAGATGGGACGACATGGCGTCCACTTGTCCAAACGTGTAGCCATGCCATCCGCTGTCGGTCTTGTCTGACACATAACAGCAGTCCTTATAGTCCTGCGTCGCCGCCTTTAGTATCTCCAATACTGTTCGTTTCATACTTATTATAATAGTGCGACTATAACTTCTTATCGAGCATAGAAAACTTTGCCGTCGATTTTGCGCGGTGTCTTGTAGTTGACGCTTGTGACAGCGAAACTGTCGCTGCAAACTTCCGCGCCGCCTGTCACAGTCTTTGCCTCGATGGACTTGACGGCGTACTTGCCTGAATATTTTGCGTAGACGACATCGACGGAGATTGTGGTGTGCGCTGCCGAAGGCTCGCGGATAAAGGAAAGTGCCAGGTCAGAATATCCGCCCAACTCCATCGTGTATTTAGCCGACACGATGGCATGGTCAGCCTTGTTGACCGTGATAGTGCCATTATAGCCCACCGGCAACCATGCTCCTGTATTGACAAGGCGTGGCTTTTGGCAGGTAAAATCGATGACATATTCTGTGGCAGTCTCACTTTTGATGGTGAAATCGAAGTCGGTGAGAGTGTAACTGTTAAGCACACCGAACTGGTAGCGCACCAAGTCAAAGCCGCACACTTGGTCGAAGTGGTTGGCCCCGCTTTCGTAGTCGTCAACCTTAAAGTCGCGCACTACGCCGCCGGCAAACCTGTAGTTGAGCGCGGCGAATGCATTATTGCCGTCCGAGCGCGTGTATCCGTCGCTGTCGTAGCAAAGGACATGGTATGTGGATTTGCGCTTAGTGCCATTGGCTGTGGCGGTGCTGACGTATGTGCCCTCGTAGCCAAAATTGCGGTTGATGTAGTTAGCCGACGCATTCTCCACGACATCCTTCAGCACGCGCCTGCCCGCCTGGCTCTTGTCGGTCACTATGACCTCCTCTATCTTATAGTCAATCGGCGCAAGGCTCACGTTCTTGCGCTGCTCCGGGTCGCCGGCGAGCGAGATTGTGACCGGCGAATATCCCACGGACGAGAAGGTCACAGCCTTGCCCACCATGTCGGCGGGGATATTGAGGCGGTACTCGCCGTTAAGGTCGCTGATAGTGCCGACCGTAGTGCCCGAGACGGCTATATTAACGAATGGCAGTACCTCTCCCGATGTCGAATCGGTGACAATACCCTCCACAAGGGTCTGCGCCTGTACCGCGCCTGCCGTAACAAGGACGGCGGAAAGTGTTGTTAAAATCTTCTTCATAACCATTGCTGTATAAGTACACCCCAAAATTAATATTAAAATTTGTTTTTTTGCAAAAAAATTGCAATTATTACAATAAAAATACTTACCTTTGGTAAAATTTTACGAATACATAACCAACTTCAAAAATGAAAAGCAGATTCAGACTTGCAATATTCGCCCTCCTGGGGCTGTCGGTCATGATGTCGTCATGCGTCGTGACAAAGAAAAGATACGACACGGCTGTCGCAAACGGACGACGCTCGTTAGACAGCCTTAACCGCGTGTTCAACAAGACTGTGGAGGGCTTTAACAAGGCCACGAACTCGCTCAAGGCGAACAACTCCTCCAAAGACCTCACCCTCGACAGCGTAATGCGCGAGAACCAGAAGCTCGCCGGAGACAAGGCGACGCTCAACCAGAGCCTCCTGAACTCCATCAACGAGTTTAACGAGGAGAAGACCAAACTCGTAAAGAAGACCCGCACAGCCGACAGCCTCATGAACATCCTCGCGCTCCAAAGCGAGGCCGAGGACAGCGCGCGCAGCGTCGACGAAGGCCGCCGCCGCGAGATAGAGACCATGCTCACAACCGTCAACAAGACCCTCTCGGGCATCAACCAAAGCGACGCGAAAGCAAAAGCCGCAGGCCCGGGTGTGATAGTGACAATATCCAACGACTACCTCTACAAGACCGCCGCCGGCACGGACATATCGACAAAGGGCGCGGCACTGCTCAGCAAACTCGCCGCAGTGTTCACCCTTAACGAGAACTGCCGCATACACGTAATCGTGAACACCGACAACAACGGCACTGCGAAAGCACTGCTCGACCAGAGCGCGCGCAAAGCGGCGTCCGTAGTCTCGACTATAGCCGCATCGAGCACACTGCCCGGCTCGGCATACACCGCATCTGGACGCGGAATGTACAACCCGGAGGTCACTAACACGTCCGACGCAAACAAAAAACAAAACCGCAGGACAGACATCGTCATCATAATGAAATAACAGCCCTTAACGTCATGATAATAATAACCATACTTACATTCGTGATTTTGGTGTGGCTAATAAACAAACTGCTGTTTGGAAGCCTGTTTGACACCACGAGCAACGACACCGCCAGGAACATACAGGACAACTACCAACAGCAGCAACAGTTCCAGCAGTACCAGCAATTCCAGCAGCGGGAACAAGAGAGATTCAGCCGCAACAACGACGGCCCGGTCACAATCGAAAAAGCCGACCAAATTACGCGCAAGCCCGCCCGACGCACAATCGGCGACTACGGAGAGTATGTGGATTTTAAGGAAGTGGAGAACTGAAGGACAAAACTTTGCATTAATGGCGTTTTTTTAAACAAATTTAAACATTTAGCACGGTTTTTGTTTTTCATCCAATGTTTAAATGATGTTTAAGGTTTTAGAGATTTGTTTATAGATGGAAAAGGCGGACAGGCTTTGTTACAAAAACAAGACTGTTCGCCTTTTATGTTTTTGGTTATTCCTGTTTTTTATAGACGTATGTTTCGTAGAGCCACCGGTAGTTCTTCGGCGTTGGCTCGAGGTCAATGGTCGTCAGCGGCGAAAACTGTATCAGGTTGTTGGAGTAGCGCGAGAGGTAGTTGATGCGGCCGGGGGATTCTTTTTGAGTTGAATTTTCCAAATTTTTGAATACATACAACAGGCTGTGCGGTTTTTATGACGAGGCGGGCGGCGAAATGGATTCACTGCAACTTACAAAGGCGATATGCTCGGTGTCGCAGATGCCGTGGGGCCACAAATTTATTGGCGGTACGCAATGGAATATGGTTATGAATCTTACAAAGCCTTCCGTAACGTATTACATCAAGCGCAAATTCGACAAGCCGTTCCATTTTGATTTGTGAAAACACTAATAATCGCTCACCGCAATGACCGATTTTTACTTAAAAACGCTTACTCGAATAACCAATTTTCGGAAAAATTTGGTTATCAGGGTAAACGTTTTTATATTTGCAACTGCAAACCTTAATCCACATCGACATGGAAACATTGTTTAAGAAACACAAAATACTGATTGCGCAGACCGACTTGAAAATCGTCAGGCAGATGATGCACACAATCAACTGGGAACGTCAACTTGTGGCAATCCGTGGGTCGCGCGGCGTTGGCAAGACGACCCTCATTCGCCAATATATCAAGCAAAAATATGGTGCAGAGCCGGGCACCGCGCTTTATTGCGACATGGACGGGATGTACTTTACAAACCACTCGCTTATCGACCTCGCAGAGCAATTCCACCTCAACGGCGGACGGCACCTTTTCCTCGACGAAGTCCACAAATACCCGACTTGGAGCCGCGAAGTCAAGGAAACCATCGACCTATGGCCCGACCTGAAAATCGCTTTCACCGGCTCGTCGCTGATACAAATTTTGAACGCCGACGCCGACCTGTCGCGGCGTGTGCTCAGTTATAACATGGCGGGGTTGTCATTCAGGGAGTTTCTGCATTTTTACCACGGAATCGAACTTCCGGCATATAAACTAAGCGAAATCCTGGCGGATGCCGACCAGATTTGCCAAAAAGTTTGCAGCCTTTGCAGCCCACAGCCGCTGTTTGAGGAATATCTGCGCGTCGGGTACTATCCATTTTACGACGGCGACGCCACCGAATATTACAGCCGCCTCGAAAACGTCGCCACCTTCATTATCGAACAAGAAATGACGCGGTTTTGCGGTGTAGAACCGGCGTACACTCGCAAACTCAAAGCGATGCTTCTCTACCTGTCGGACAACCTGCCATACGAGGTCAACATAACCAAACTCGCTGTATATTTGGAACTTAACAAATCGACAATACTCAGTTATCTTTCGAATATGCAACGCGCCGAATTGCTGCACCTGTTATACTCTGACAACAAGTCCGTAACAAAAATGCAGAAACCCGACAAAATCTACATACACAACCCCAATATGCTGTGCGCCATCGGTTCGCGTCAGGACATCGGCACTCTGCGCGAATGTTTCGTCGTCAACCAACTCTCGTACCATCACGACATCGAGTACGGCAAGACGCAAGGCGATTTTTTAGTTGACGGCCACATAATCCTGGAAGTCGGCGGCAAAGACAAGACATTCAAACAGATAGCGGGACTGCCCGATTCATACATCCTTGCCGACAACATGGAGCTTCCCGTCGGGAAAAAACTTCCGCTCTGGCTCGTCGGGATGGAATACTGAACCACAGAACACAAACTTACACCCTCACCCCGAATATCACCACATCATCCACCTGTTTTTCCTCGGGGCCGCGCCAATCCTTGAACGTGGTTTCGAGGATTTGTTTTTGCTGAGCCATCGGGAGGTCGTGGATTTCGAGAAGAAGTTCACGGAGGTTGCGGCTCAGAAACTTCTTTTTGGTGACGTAGTTCAGTTGATCCTGGTAGCCGTCAGAGAAAGTGTAGAGGCAGTCGCCCTTTTGAAGTTGGATTTCGGTGCAGGTGAAAGGCTCCGTGCGAACATAGATGCCCACCGGCATCTTGTCGGCCTTATAGACTTGGATTTCATCGCCACGGATTAGGACGAGCGGATTGTTGGCACCGGCGTATGTGAGAGTGAGATCCTTCTCATTGATGACGTAGAGCGCACAGTCGAGGCCGTCGCGGCTGCGGTCTAACTGCGTCGGCGGCAGAGCGTCGAGAGGCTCGTCTTCCCGTTGACGCAAGCCGGTGATTATAGCCTCGCGGAGTTTGTTGAGGATGCGGTCGGGGTCGAGTACGCGGCCGACGATGTAATTGAGGTTCGTGATGCCCAACATAGACATAAATCCGCCCGGAACGCCATGCCCCGTGCAGTCGCCGACGACGCAGACCTTGTAGTCGCCAAACTCGTCCATCCAATAGAAATCGCCGCTCACAACGTTCCTCGGCATGTAGAGCAGGAAATTGTCGGGGAAAATCCTGTTGATAGTCTCCGTGGGCGTCAGGAGCGAATGTTGGATATTGTAGGCATAATGGATGCTCGACTGGATTTCGTCGCGCTGCTTCTCGATGCGGGCCTTTTGGAACTCGATTTCATTCTTCTGCGCCTCGAGTTTTGTGGAATATTCGGTCAAGACCTCGTTTTCACTTATCACGAACTGCTTGTGTTCCTCGGCGCGAGTGTACTTGATATTGAGTTCGCGCTCGCGGCGCATCATTATCGTGAAAAGGCTGAAGAGGAAGATGATGGCTATGAGGATTACCACAAACTGCAATATGTCGTCCCAAATGAGTATCGACGGAATGTCGCCGGTGTCATAGACCTTGATGAGTTCGTCCATCAAAGTCCGCTGCGACCACATGACAGTCGCGAAGAAAAGGATGCCCACCATGACGAGCCACATCACTGTCGATTTGCCAAAACGGTGTTCCTTGTCCCTCCAAAACATGAACCAGTAATACACCATGCCCGAAAGCGACCACGCCGTGAGCAGGATGTACGATTCGCGCGAAATGAGGTTCTTGGCGAAGATGTTGGGAATGAGGAGGAACACAAACACCAGCATCATCATCGCGCAGCCAATTATGCCGCTCGCCTTGACGAAACGGTTGGTTCCGGCGGTCTTTATGGCGCAAATAGAGATGTAGGCATACACAATCGCCGCCGCGAAAGACGACACGTCGGCGTTCCATCCAATCACCGTGCGACCCATGAAGAACACAGGAATTGACAACGCAAAAATCGCGATGCTCGCGTTCACAAGCCCGCCGTCCTTGTTTTCCTTGGCGAGTGCCTTCGGCAACAGCCCGGAATTTGACATAATGGCGATTACCTTCGCCGTCGCCCTATGGAATCCCAAAACTCCCGTGGCAAGCGCGCAGAACGCCGCGACAGTTACAAGCACAAGCCCCGCGTCGCCCATGAGCCGTTGTGCGTTATAAAATACAGGAATCGACTCCAAACCGCTGAGGTTGTTGAGGTTGTCCATGTAACGCGACCAAGTCGT
>CAJOJG010000057.1 GCA_905234655.1 uncultured Bacteroidales bacterium | reverse complement strand
GTCAGAGAGCATATTCCATTAGAACAAGGATTAAGACCCGTGTTGTTAAGGGCAAATACATAAAGTCTTTCGACAAGAAGAAAGGCAAGGACGGGTATAAGGCGGTGGACTTGAAGTCGGCTTTGTTGTAATATTTGATTGTGTTTGATGGCGTTCTTCGGGGACTTCGAGGTACGGATTATCTGGTCGGCATCGGACGAGGTGATTAAGAAGGCACGCAGGAAAACCAGCGGATGGTTCGATTAACGGTTTCGTACTGAGTACGTACATGTAGGGGCGGACGGATAGGTCTGCCCCTATGTGTTTTTTGGGGGAAATGTCTTCAATGTCAGAGATCAAATTTGATGTGATATACCTTTGACCGTTCCGAACCCTAATGCGGCGTTTTTGCCGATGCCGATGAAGGTTGGGATGGAGAGGTTTGTGGAGAATACGGCGTCGAATGTTGTCATGCCAACGCCTTTGTATTTCAACACGTAGGGAGTCGATAGTTCTGTGATGGTGCATTTAAGTTCGCCGTCGAGAAAAATGCCAATGCCTTTCAGGAATGACAGGATATTGCCACGGAGAATGTTTTCGAGAAGGTGGCGTTTGTCATCTAAAGAGGTGAGGGCATTGTAGGTGCGGTAGTTGTCGGGATTAAGCGGCAACCATTTTTTCAGCGAGTATCTGAATGTGGATTCCCAAAGTTGGACATTAATCTTGTTTGCCTTGACGGAAAGGATGTCCATCTGGCGGATGTCAGTGCCAATTTGGAACGTGAAATTACCGCTTTCAAAGAGTTTGCCGATATTTTCAACACCCTGTCCGACGCACACAATCGACGGCGAGCCGCCAATCTTCTTGTATTGGATAAGCGGGTACGAATACCTGTAGCCGTCGCCATCGTGGTTGTGGAACAAAATATCTCCGCCAACGGCACTAATCACCGCGCCGCGAAATTGTGGTATTTCATGGTTCTTAAGTTCTCCCTCGAACTTTATTATCAATGTCTTGACTTGGTTCATAATTATTTGTTGATTGGTTTATTTGTCGATTTTTAGTTTTTCTGCGTCGATGAGCACTTTGTCAAAGTCATAATATTTTGCAGTGCCGTGTTCGCCGTTTTTGCTGAAAAACATCAGGTTGAAGTCGGGTTTTGTGCCGTTAAATTTCTTGAAAAATACGATAGGCTCCTCGATGCCAATCTTGGAGCGGACGGTCAGCCGGTAGATTGTGTCGCCTGGCGTAAAACGCTCGTCGTCAACGTATTCCGACGCGCGGTATCTGCCGCCAATGCTGCCGAGCCACCGTCGGACGCTCTGTTCTGTAACGCCGCTTAGTGGTGTGCCGTTACCTGCCACAGCCTCAAATCCGTCGCCCGAGGTGTTTATGGAAAATGACTGAGACGGCTCGATGTAATTTTCGACCGAAATTTTGGAAATGTTGTACGGTGAAAGTTCTAAGAGCGCGAGGTCTTTCCAGTAGTCCGCCGTGGCGTTGAAGTTGGAAATCGGATTGACATTAAGTCCCGGGACGCCAATGACATAGCATTTGCCGCCATTGATGCTGCCAATCATCTGTGGCGAGCCGGTGACAGCTTTGAGCCGCAGTTGTTTGACCGTCGAGCCGGACGGTTTTTTCAGTGTCACTTCGGCATCAAATCCGCCGTCCTGTGTGTGGCTGCTCAGTCCCATGACCTGTATGTCGCGCATGACATTAAAAAATGCCGACATCTTGTACTCGTCACAACTGTACATCCGCCGCCCTTCGCTGTCGGCGACGTACCACGCAGTGTCGCGGCCGAGGGTGACGGTTTTGTCGCCGGACGTGATGACGACGCTGCCGAGGTCGCTGCAATCCGTTGCAAAATCCGTGTCGTCCTGGCATGACGACAGCTCGAGAGCCGTGATGAATAATATCGTCAAATTCCTGATAACCATTACTTTGTGTATTTGTGTTTTCTGATGAAGTATATCGCCATGCCGGCGAGCGCGATTACTAATAGTGGCACTGCGACATTTACCACAGCCCAAAATCCGCGTTCCTGCTGTGCGCGTTGCTTGTCCAATATTCTGACTTTCATCTCTTTGAGCCTGATGGTCAGCAGGTCGCCATTGCCTGTGAGGTAGTTGACGGCGTTCATGAGGAACTCCTTGTTGCCCTTGAAAGTGTTTTGGGTGTTGCGGTCGAAGCCCAGCGGATACGGCTCGCCTTTCGGTGAAATGTCGTTTATCGCCACGTCGCCGTCCGAGACGACAATCTGCTTGGACGGTTTTGTGGAAGTCTTTGTGTCATAATATCTTCCGCCGATATTCCTTCCGCGCCGGTCTTTGTACAGCGACTCAAAATTGCCCTCCAAAAGCACGGCGATATTGTTGTATGGGCGGTTGTAGTCGTTGGGGTCGGGACGCTGAGATATGCTCTCGAACGACAGCGAGAATGGCGCGTTTATGGCCTTTGAATATTTGCCGGACTGTAGCAGGACGGTCTTTTCTATCGGCACATTTGTCCCGACGGTGTCTATCGTCCCGGCAAACTGGCACAGGAGATAGTTAAGGTGCTTTGTGATAGGGTTTTTGACGTGCGGGAGTATGACTGGGTAATAGTCCCAGGGGAAGAGTTTTATCTGAGGCTGTGTGCCAGTACCGCCCACTGCAAGTCCTATCGAGCTGCACTGCAAATCCCTGATTACGTTTGCGTTAAGCCGTGCGCCGTATGTGAACAGCATGTCCTCGAGGTTGAGCTCGGCGGGCAGTACCGCAGACACTTGGCGCGTCATGAGGCTGTCCATCGATGCCGATGTCGCGTCTATGAGCCACAGGACATTGCCGCCCTGCATGATGTACTGGTCGATGACGAACTTGTCGTCCTCGCTGAATGGCATGGTCGGTTTCGCAATTATCACGGCGGAAAACATGTCTAAGACGCCGACCCTGCCGTCGATGCGCCCGCGCCTTACGTCATAATAGTCCGACAATGCAGTCGATATGTCGACTAACTGTTCGTCAGTGGCTTCTCCGTGGCCGTCTATGAACGCGACGAGCGGTTTTTCAATTTGGGACAGGCGGTAGATTGCGTTTATGATTTCGTATTCCAAGGTCTCGATTGAGTTGAAGATATTTTGCTCGTCGCCAGCCTCGAGTCTTGGGTCGGCTTTCAGGAGGTTGAGCCCGATTTCGCGGACGAGCGTCGTGTCGTGGTTGTCCGCGCCTGTCTTGCCTTCGAGCGTGTAGCATACTACCGCGCATGGGAAAATCATCGTCTTCGTCGTCTGCTCCTCGTTGTGGCTGTCTATCTCCACAGGCCTTAGCCCGAGGTCAAAAAGTTGTTTGTAGATGCCGTAGCGCGCGTCCTTGTTGTCGTTTTGGGTGGGGTTTATGAATGTGTAGCCGAACTTGTCGCCACCATAAATCTTGAACTCTTCGAGTTTGCTCCTTATCTCGTCCCTCATCCTTCCGAACGACACTGGCAGCTCGTCGCCGTCGAGGTACACGCGCACCATGACCGAGCCTTTGAGGTCGGAGAGGTACTCGCGCGTGAAGTCCGTCAGCGAAAAATGGCGGTCGGCGGTCATGTCTATCCTCGTGAACGCGAAGTTTGATATTATGTTGACTATCACTATCACAGCCACTGTGGTAATCAGCGTCTTAAGGCTGCGTTGACGGTTTTTGTCCTTTACATTTTCCATTTTGGATTTCTGTTTTTTTAGTTCCAGTTCCTCGATTCGAGCTTGTATTTGGCAAGCATGAGGAATATTGCGTTTGCACTTATGAAATATATTATGTCCCTTGAGTCGATGACCCCACGGCTTATGGAGCGGTAGTGTGCGTCTATGCCGAGGTTAGAAATCGCAAGCCCATACCTGCCGAACATCTCGCTCAGCGCGTCCATGCCCAAATACACGAAAAGGCATATCCCGACCGCCAAGAGGAACGCAACGATTTGGTTTTCTGTCAGCGACGATGCCCACAGCCCAATCGCGCAGTATACCGAGGCGAGCAGGAAAAGCCCGATGTACGCGCCTGCGGTCTCGCCGTAGTCAAGCCCTGCGACCTCCGCGCCCGATGCCGTCTGTTGGCCTTCGGCGGAGAGCGACACTACCGCGACGACATATATTAAGGTCGGCAGTATCGAAATCAGAATCAGCACAAGCCCCGCGACATATTTCGCCATGACGATTTGGAAGTCGGTAAGCGGTTGAGTGTAAAGCACTTCGATTGTGCCAGCCTTTTTCTCCTCCGAAATCATCCTCATCGTTATCGCCGGCACAAGCAGCAGGAATACCCACGGCGCAATCTGGAACAGCGGGTCCAAGTACGCGAAGCCGCTGTCCATGATGTTCATCCCGCCACGGAAGACCCAAAGCACTAACCCGTTCACAAGCAGGAAAACAAAAATTACAATATATCCAGTTATCGAGCTGAAAAATGACGACAGCTCTTTCTTCAAAAGTGAAAACATGATGCTTTTTTTGTTAAATTTCGAGTGCAAAAATATAAATTTGCGCACAAAAACCAAGAAAAACGTCAAATGTTAAATAAAATTAATATATAAAATTGTTTTGTTTTAAAAAAAACTGTATCTTTGCCACGTATTTAGACAATCATAATTTAAGTTAAACTTCAAAACGTTACGTAAAAATGGCAGGAAGACCAAGAAAAAACGCAGCAAAGGTTGAAGAAAAACCCATAGAGGCACCCGCTGCAAAGCCCAAACGTACCTACACAAGGAGATCGACAAAACAGTCGGTTAAGTTCGAACTCACTACCGAGCAGGCTCAGAACGCTGAGACTGTGTCCGTAGCCGGCGAGTTCAACAACTGGGACAAGAACGCTAATCCCCTCAACAAGACCCTTGAAGGCAAATTCGAAGCTGAAATCGAACTCGAAAAGGGAAAATCCTACCAATTCCGCTATGTCCTGAACGGAACTACATGGATTAACGATCCCTATCGTAAGTCCGTTGACAACGGCCTGGGCGAACTCAACTCTATCGTTGAATTGTAACCGCCGCTGTCCGTAAATTCAAATGGTAAAAAAGGCAAAGTGAAAAAATGAGGTTCATTTTGCCTTTTTTTATAATTTTGCGTGTGATAAAATTCATAATATGCAACTCAAAGCAGAACACCTACTTAAGATATACGGAAAGCGTACCGTCGTCAAGGATGTCTCCATAAACGTCTCGCAGGGCGAAATCGTCGGCCTGCTCGGGCCCAACGGCGCGGGAAAGACCACGTCGTTCTATATGATCGTGGGACTTATCAAGCCAAACGGCGGAACGATATACCTCGACGACATGGACATCACTAAACACGCCATGTACAAGCGCGCCAAGCTCGGTGTGGGCTACCTGCCACAGGAAGCCTCCGTATTCCGGCAGCTCAGCGTCGAGGACAACATCCTTTCCGTAATGCAGGTACGCGGGTTCAGCAAAGAATACCAAAAAGAAAAATTAGAGAGCCTGATTTCGGAGTTTGGACTCGGGCATATCCGGAAAAGCCTGGGCATACAGCTCTCGGGCGGCGAGCGCAGGCGCACCGAAATTGCGCGCGCGCTCGCCGTCGACCCAAAGTTCATTTTGCTTGACGAACCTTTCGCCGGTGTCGACCCAATCGCCGTGGAGGACATCCAGGGCATAGTCGCCACCCTCAAGAACAAGAACATCGGAATACTCATCACTGACCATAACGTCGACGAGACGCTCGCGATAACGGACCGCGCGTACCTGCTCTACGACGGCAGAATCCTCCAGGCGGGAACGCCGGAAGACCTCGCCAACGACCCGGAAGTCCGCCGCGTGTACCTGGGCAAGAACTTTGAGCTCCGCCGTCCTAACCATCAGGCAGAAGACCAAAAAGAAGAAGAATCCAAAGACGATAACCAAATCTAAAATATGTATTTAAATCTCAAAAAGCCGATAGCGTTCTTCGACCTCGAAACTACCGGCCTTAACATCACTTCAGATCGAATCATAGAGATCTGTATCCTCAAGGTCAACCCCGACCATTCGGAGGAGACATACACTACACGAGTAAACCCGACAATCCCGATAAGCAAGGAAGCATCGGAAATCACTGGCATTAAGGACGAAGACCTCAAGGGTTGCCCGACGTTCAAGCAACTCGCGCCAAAACTCGCCAAGTTCCTCGAGCACTGCGACCTCGCCGGATTCAACTCCAACAAGTTCGACCTGCCCCTGCTCGCCGAGGAGTTCCTCCGTGCTGGCGTGGACTTCGACATGAACAGGCGCAAGTGCATCGATGTCCAGGTAATCTACCACAAGCAGGAGCAGCGCAACCTTACCGCCGCATATAAATTCTATTGTGGCAAGAACCTCGACGACGCACATTCCGCCGACGCGGACACGCGCGCGACATACGAAGTCTTGAAAGCGCAGCTCGACAAGTACCCAGACCTACAGAACAATGTCGAGTTCCTCTCGACATATTCAGCCCACACTAACAATGTGGACTTCGCCGGACGAATGATTTATAACGAGAATGGCGAGGAAATCTTTAACTTCGGAAAGCACAAGGGCAAGAGGGTAGTGGACGTAATCGGAAAACTTGAGCCGCAGTACTACGACTGGATTATCAAGAACGACTTTGCGCTGAACACAAAGCAAGTCTTGACGCAGATTCGTATGCGCCTGCTCCAGGACAGAATGAACGGCAGAAAGTAGGAAATAATGTGATTTTTTTGCATAAATTGTAAAAAAAATTTTTTGATTTGGAAAAATATCACTAATATTGCGCTATCTAATCAATATATGTAAATACAACAAACAAAGAACTAAAAAAATGGCAGAAGAAATTGCAAACACAAACAGCAACAGGTCGGCTCTCTATCCAGTCCTGTGCTACCTTGGAATCCTGTGGTTGATTCCATACTTCGCCGTTAAGGGCGAAGAACGCGACGAGTATTTCCTGAAACACCTCAAACAGGGCTTCGGT
Source organism: uncultured Bacteroidales bacterium (assembly GCA_905234655.1). Taxonomy (GTDB): domain Bacteria; phylum Bacteroidota; class Bacteroidia; order Bacteroidales; family UBA3824; genus UBA3824. The sequence goes on along the minus strand of CAJOJG010000057.1, from coordinate 15,602 downwards.
GTGCTTCTCATCGAGGTATTCTACTATATTTGGCAGGCTATTGGATTGCCTTTCGGTGTGGTAATCAGCATAATCTCGCTGGTACTCCTCATCATCGGCATCCTGAACGCTGTGAAGGGTGTGGCTAAAGACCTTCCGCTGATTGGCGGACTGTTCGACAGCATTCCGTTGAAGTAGTCGTCTGACAATCACAATCAAAAAAAACGCTCGCAAATATCGCACAAGAATTGCGGGCGTTTTTGTCTAATGTAAGATTCTAAACTAAACCGAAACATAAAAATGGCAGAAGAAACCCAGAACCAGAACGAGCAGAAGAAAGAGGAGGAAATCGACTCGCTGCTTAAGAAAATACTCTACCAAGGTGTCGCAAAGGCCACGGCAGCCATCGACCTCGTGGAAAAGACCGTTGCGGGCCTCGTCGGCGAGAATAAAATCTCAAGCGAGGAAGGCAAGAAAATAGTCAGCAACTTCACATCGTCCATCGACGGCAAGGTCAAGGACATGGAGACAAGGCTCCGCGAGACTATAAGCGGCGCATTGCAGAACGTAAGGCCGGCGTCAAAGTCCGAAGTCGAAGAACTGCGTAAGAGAGTAGAAGCATTAGAAAAGATTGTGGCGGGATTGGACTAAGACACTGACTGCCACTGACTTTTTACACATTAAACACACAGCCGTATGATAAACGACATCGCCACCATCGGCAACAGGCTGCTCGGTGATGCGGTTGGTCTTGTCAAGTACACTTTTGACAACCTCGCCGACGAGCATAAAATATCCGAGAACCAAAGCAAGTCGATATTCGAGAACATTAAGAACATGCTCTTCGACAAGTCCGCCGACATGGAAAGCACGATAAAGGATCTCCTCTATAAGTTCTATGAGAAGATGGACTATGCAACGCCCGAAGAGGTCGACAAGCTCAGGCGCAGAATCGCGATATTGGAAAAATTGACTAAACAATAATCACCACACATCCCCAACCTTTACACGCCATGTCTTTGAAATCCAGCAACAACAAGGCCTTGGACCGACTGAACAACGCCGTCAACATACTTATCAAATATGGCTTTCAAAGTTTCTTGGTGAAGACTGGCCTTGTGACGAGGAAAGTGGCTCAACGCAACTTCCCGGACATAGACCCGTCGCTTTCTAACTGGCAGAGGATTAGGTTAGCGACCCAAGACCTCGGCCCTACGGCGGTCAAACTTGCGAAATACTTGGCACTGCGCCCGGACATCCTTCCGGACGAGCTCATCTCGGAGTTCTCTAACTTGGAGTTTGCGAAGATGACTATAACGCGCGAGCAGGCTGAGCATATTTTTGAGCAGTACACGCACCGCGCCGCCGTGAAGACATTCCAGTATTTTGACAATCACAGCACTCTCCAGGACGGTTTTACCGCCACATTCCGCGCCAAACTTCTTACCGGCGAGGATGTGGCGGTAAAAATCCTGCCCTCGGATGTCCAGTCGGCGGTAGTGGCGGATATTGCACTGTTCAAGAGGCTCGCCACGCTGACATCGGGCGTACTCGAAAAGCTCGGCGTCAAGAATCCTGTGGCTTTGATCGAGGATTTTGAACATTCCATACTCCCGGAACTCGACCTTAGAAACGAGACCGACCGTATGCGCCGGTTCAACAAGGCTTATAAAGGTATGCCGGGGTTTGTGTTGCCGGAGGTTTTTCCGCAGTTCTCGTCGTCAAACTCTCTCGTCACCTATTATTATAACTCCACGAGCGTCATAAACGCCAATGAATTTGTGTCGTGGGGACTTCAACAGAAAGCCGTCGCCGACCGGTTCCTGTCAATCGTCATTTCGGGAATGTTGGACACCGGGCTGTTCCTGTCCTCGCCGCTTAAGGAAATTGTGAGGGTATTGCCCGACGGACGGATCTATTTCGCGGACTATGGCACGGCGGGATTGTTGACCTCCGACCAAAGGGGTTGGATTAACGATGTCGTCGCCGCCCTCTCGACGCGCAACTCAATGGTCTTGGCGGACAGTATGCGCAAGTTGTCGCTCAATTCTGAACTATATGATTTCCAACTTTTTAGGAACGACATACAGTCCTTGGCGGACAATCTGTATTTCATGGAGTCGTCCGATTATTATATGCGCGAGTTTGCCACTGGCATAATGCGCATCGCATATAAGCACAAGCTCCAAATTCCGGCGGAGGTCGTCTCGGCGTTTAATGCCCTGGTCATCGCCGAGAACATTACACTTTCGATAACCCCCACAAGCCGTATTTCCGAATTTTTTAAGTCTTACGGCACGAAATTGCAGCGCGAGCGTATGCAGACTGACAGGATTAAGTCGCTGATTAACAAGAATATGACACAGATGTCTGACTTCTTGGAGACATCGCCGTTGGAGTTGTCGATGATTCTTAAAAAACTGCGCCGTGGCGAGCTTGTCGCCAATCTCCGTGTCTCCGACTACCGACAGTTCCTGCGGCGTATCGACGTGTCTACTAACAAGTTGTGCTATGTGTTGCTTATTTCGACCTTGACAATCGCCGCGACGCTTGTGCTGGTTTTCGGACGTGACATGTACATGTTTTTCGGATTTCCATTAGTCAGCATTGTCGGATACGCGATGGCGTTGCTCATGTCGTTCTCGCTGATGATATATAACGCACGGACGCGCTACAAGGGCGGCGAAAACGACGAAGACGAATAAAATCTTTTCTAAGTCAATGAAACTTAATATCTACAGGGCGTCGGCGGGCAGCGGGAAGACGCACATCTTGGCCGGTAACTATATTGTCGAATCTTTTGGACGTGTCGCTCCGGCGCGCGCAGGCTCGTCGCTATATGACTCGTTCCGCGACACGATGGCTTTCGCGAGGATTTTGGCTGTGACTTTCACAAACAAGGCCGCCGGCGAGATGAAGGACCGCATCATCAGGGAACTTGACAAACTCGCAACTGGCTCTGACAGTGACTATATGAAGGACATCTGCTCGCGCTATCCGCAGTACAACCCCGAGCAGGTCGCTAAGCGCGCAAAGAGCATCCGCAGCGCAATCCTCCATAATTATTCCGACTTCCAGTTGCGCACGATTGATTCGTTTGTGCAGAGGATTGTCCGTGCGTTTTGCTACGATATTAACATTAATTCCGGTTTCACGACACAGACCGACCAGGGCGCGGTGCTCGCCGACCTCATCGACACGCTGCTTAAGAAGTCCGACACCGACGAGGAACTCCACAAGCAGTTCCGCGCAATGGCTTCAAAGAATGTCAAGGACGGTCAGAATTGGGATTTCAGGAAACAGTTGCTCTCTCTCGCAAACCTGATTTTCACCGAGGAGTTCCAAAATCTTGAGCAGTTTTATGTCGACATGGACGATGCGACTAAAAAAAACTATTTCGACAGTTCGCTTGAGATTGTCGACCTCGTTCATGACAGTTACCTCGAAAAGGCGGACGACATCGCAAAGCGCGCAAAGAAGATTTTTGACCCCTTGCCGCTCAAGCCGTCGGACATCGGCAGGAGCATTGGCACGTTGTACAATTTTCTTCTGTACGGCGTGAGGGCGTGTGAGATAAAGCCCACAATCGAAAAACTGCAGTCGGGCGAGGGCTGGATGAACGCCAAGCCCACAAAACTTCAGCAGCAGTATGTCCCCGAACTGCGTCCTCAGCTTGAACGGCTGTTGGATGAGGCGGTCGGGCTTGTCAATAATTCTGGGCGCGACTTCCAGACTGCCGACGTCATACGCCGCGACTTCCACGCTTTCATGCTCCTCGGCGACTTGGCAAAGCTAATGCCCGAGTACCGCCACGAAAACCGCATGATGCTCGTCTCCGATGCCACGAAGTTCCTTAACGCCATCATTGCCAACAATGACGCGCCGTTCATATACGAGCGCGTCGGCAATAGGTTTGACCATGTTTTTATCGACGAGTTCCAGGACACTTCGGAGTTCCAGTGGAACAATTTTCGCCCGCTCATCGAAAATACTTTGGCTCAAGGGTTTGACAATATGATTGTCGGTGACGTAAAGCAGGCGATTTATAGGTTCAGGGGCGGCGACTGGTCACTCTTGAACACTAAAGTTCAGGAACAAATCGGCGATTCCAACATCAGCCTCCACTCCCTCGACACGAACTGGCGGTCGCGCAAAAATATTGTGGACTTTAACAATGCGATTTTTAAGACATCGGTCCCGACGCTTGAACGGCATTGTGGCGAGGAAGGTATAGATTTTTCACTGTTGGCGAAGATTTATGACGACTCGTTCCAGCGTCTGCCAAAAAACAGCAACCGCTCCGGTGGAAAGGTCGATGTCGCGTTCATCGACTCGAAAAAAAGTGATGATGACAATGAAGACGGACTCGAGGGACTTGTCCTGCCCGACGAGCGCGAGGACAATTTGTTCATTGTCAGGTCATTGAACAGGATGGCGGAGGAAATCGACAGCCTTATTAAGCAGGGCGTAAAGCCTAAGAAAATCACAATCCTTGTCCGCAAAGGCTGGCAGGCTAATCTGTCTGTGAATTTCCTGATGAAATATCAGGCGGAAAAGGACGGCGCATCGCGTTACGATGTGATTTCTGCCGATGCGTTGTATATCAGCAAGTCGTTGGCTGTCAAGGTCTTGATAAATGCCATGAAGTATGTCGACAACCATGACGACATAATTTCTAAAATCGAGATGATTCGTCCGTACTGCGTCATCAGCGGCATGGAAATCGACGATGATTCGATTTTCAAGGCTGCCGTGGACGACGAACTTTCTGAGAAACTCCTTCCGCCGGAGTTCGAGGCCATAATGCAGTCGTACTCGGACTTGCCGCTGTATGACTTGTGCGAAAAAATAATTTCGTGTTTCCAGCTCCAAAAATACACCGGCGAATCGGAGTATTTGAGGGCGTTTGAGGATTGTGTATTGGATTTTACAAAGACATTTTCGTCCGACCTTAACCGCTTTGTCCAATGGTGGGAGGAGTCGGGATTCAAGACTGCAATCCAGCCGTCCGACGAGCAGGACGCTGTGACTATTATGACAATCCACAAGTCCAAGGGGCTGGATTTTAACATACAGTTCATTCCGTTCTGCAACTGGGAGATGGAGGAGAACAACAATCTCCAGGACAATTATATTTGGGTCAAATGCCCGGAGGGTTCGCCGTTTGAGTCGCTGCCGGTTTTGCCGGTCAAGTATAGCAGCAAACTCGAAGGCACTCATTTCCATGATTATTATGTCCGTGAAAAGCGTGACATGTACGTCGATTCGTTGAATCTGCTGTATGTCGCACTGACGCGCCCGGTTGACGAGCTGCACATCTACTGCCCGATGCCGAACGCCGAAAAGGGCAACATCAAGACTGTCGGCGACTTGCTGTTCTATAATATCACTGAGCGTCAGGACGATGGCAGTGGCGTTGTCAGCCTCGTTGACTTTTATGACGATGTTGAGCGGACGTTGCTCATGGACGATAAGCATAAGCTTGAGACTGGTTTTAAGATAAAGGACACGAAGGGTTTTCGCCTGTCGTCATTCGGAAACACGCCGTGGGAAAATAAACTTTCAGTGCTTTCCCACTCGTCCGATTTCTTCATCCAAAACAGCCCGTTCCTTCAGGAAAGGATTAATCACGGACTTTTCATGCACGACGTGATGTCTCAGATAGAGTATGCCGAGGACGCGCCGCAGGTTCTTCAGCGCATGGTTTTCCAAGGCCGCATTACCGAGGCACAACGCGCTGAATTACAGAAACTTCTTAATGATGCTTTCGCGATTCCGCAGGTAGGGGAGTGGTTCTCCCACGCCTGGCAGCAGGTCATCACGGAGCGTGCGCTACTGACCACCGAGGGCTCTATCCGTATTCCCGACCGTGTGCTTGTCGGCAAGGACAGGACTATCGTCATCGACTTCAAGTTTGGCAAGCCGCGTGACGAGTACCGTGACCAAATCACCGAATACGCCCGTCTCCTTTCCTCAATGACCTCGCCAAAATACCCGCCCGTCGAGGCGTACCTCTATTACGTCGAGGATGGGAAGATTGAGAGGGTGTGAAGTGATTTTTGCAATCTCGAGATTACAATTTTTGTGAAATCAAGCCAACGGTGCAAATGTAGAAGAATTTTTATATTTGCGAAAAAGAATTTTGTGAATAAAAATTTTAATTGTATTGTTGGGCGTTGAACAAAACAGAAGCATTATGAACACAAATACTGTTACGGCAGATTACAACACAGCCGAAAACTATTTCAAGTTTTTGAACCCGTTGAGCGACAGCGTTAAACTTTGTTTGCTGAAATTGTTGACGGATTCGTTGGTTGCCGCCACTACACAACCCCAAAAAAGGAATAAAAATTCATTGTCGAAACTTTTCGGTGCGTGGGCAGACTCCCCCGAAATGGATAACATCGAAGATGTCATCAAAAACAGCCGCACAATCCGACGATTTTAACAAGCCTGTCATAAATACCGCGCAACGAATATCTCTGCAACGGCGAAAATGAGCGCGAGGATTACGAAAATTTTCCAAAGAGGTTTTGTCGTGGCGTTTGCGACGGCTTCGGTGACGAATGTGTTACTTTGGGAATCCATGACACGCACGTTATTAAGCCCGCATTGCGAGAGTTCGTCGGCGACGTCGTCCAATGGCACGAAAACGAGGTCGGACTCGCGCCGGTCGTAGTTATACGCCACAATGTCAGTCGGCGTGCCAGATACAACAAGACTGCAAAATCCAGCACTCTCAACGCAGTTTTCTGAAAAAACTTTGTAATTCATAAAGGCGTCAGGGCCAGAGACCTTTGGAATGAACTCGCTGCCGTCGAGGTCTGAACGCAGGCGTATTTTGGACAGGTCGACATTACCATCAAGTTTCACAGCAAAACCATTGTCGCGTCCGATGACGGCGTAGTATGGTTGCCCAAGGTTGCTCGCCACGGCCACGGCATTGTATACTATCGGTACAATGAGCCTGTGGCTGAATAAGTTGCCAGACTGCGGGTCGAGCGGCGTGTAGAACATATAGAACTTCCCGGCGCGGTACTCGTTGGCGGTCATGATTTTCTTGTACGAATCAGTCTCCAAAATCACCTCCTCGCCTTGATATGAGTTTGACATCGAGCTGAAATACTTCGACAGGGATGGCAGGTCGGGATTGTCCGGCACAGACTTTATCGCGCCGCGCAATAACGCCGACTGCGTGTTCACGGTCTGAATCTTGCAACGGATTGTGTCGCGCGAGATTATGGAGTTACATTCCATGAGCGACAGCAGGTAGTTATAGTCCGCAATGTCGCCGTCGAAGGATGGCACGAGGAGGACATTGCCGCCATTAGCCACAAACGACTGGAGTTTGCCGCTGAAGGTGTGTGGAATATTCCGTATCTGGTTTATTACCACCGCTTTATATTTAAACAGGTCGATGTCCGGAATGTCAGTGTACTCGTCTATGCTGAAATTTGTGCCGCTGCCGAGCATCGCTTTTATGTATTTGTTGCGATCAGACGGACCCAATATCAGCACGTTGCGCACTGAATCAATATGATATGAAAAGAAAATGTCGTTGTCGTAATCTATCGGAAAATCGCTGATGCTTATACGTCCGCGCACAGCCTTGCGGTCGGTATTGACGTATTTGAGCGACACCTGACGGCGTTCGTGCGGATTGAGGTCGGTGGTTACTGACACTTTTGCTGAATTGTTGACGTACAACTTCACCGGCAGACCGCGCACGGGCTTGTCGCCGTAGTTGCTAATAGTAACCAAAGCCTCCTCCTGCCCGGAGACCATCCTGTATGGCGTGAGAAATTCCACAGTGTCAACTGACACATTGCCAATATTTTGCGACGAAATGCCCACCAAATTCACCGACAGCAACGTATCGGGCTTGATGGCGTCAAAATCACAGATATTCTTCTGAAAATCGGATATTAGGAAGATGCTCTTGTCGCATCCCGGCTCCACGTCCAGGAATCCGAGGCTGCCAACTGCACGGTCTATCACCTGCGAGATTGTGGGCGTTACGGGTGTCAATTGCAATTCCTGCAAAAACAACCTCACAGCGTCAGCCTTCACAAGGCGGTTGTGCCGCTGTTCAAAGTCGTTGGTGACAAATAGAAAATCCGTCTCCCTTGGGAAGGCGTCCACTATCTCCAACGCCTTTGCCTTGGCGGTCTCGAGGTTCAATCCAGACATCGCGCCCGCCTGCATCGAAAACGAATTGTCTATATATATAATAGGTGGTGCCGCCTTGCGTGTTTCTGAGGTGCCGCTATTGCTGCCGTGATACGACACGGGATTGGCAAAAGCGATTACAAGACAGGCAATTATGAGCATACGCAGCACCATCAGTAGTATCTGTTTGATAGTGCTGCGCTGCCGTGTAACGTTTTTGAGGTTTTGTAAAAAACGTATATCACTGAAATACACCGTCTTATACCGCCTGAAATTGAACAGGTGGATAATCGGGGGAATCAGCACTGCAAACCCCGCCCAAAGGAAGGCCGCGTCGAGAAACTGCATTTATTTGTTCAGTGCTGAGTTTACGAGGTCGATGATGGATTCGTTGCGGGTGTTCATACAGACCACATTGTCAAATATGCCGTCGGGGTTGGAGGCTATCGCGGGATATATCCTGAATATGCCGTCCAAGCCTTCCCTTACGTACCTCACGACATCGTCGTCAGAATAGAACGAGTTCATGGCGCGATAGTGCGAGAATACGCTGCCTACGCCGCCCCTGAATGACGAGTAACCTTGCTCAGGCTCCGTAATCCAGTCGGCGAGTTCGTGACGGAAAAATTTGAGGTATTGAGTCCTGAGTGTGGGGTTCATACCGTTGGTGCGGACGAGGACATTGCAGCCCACGTGGCTGTAAGCCATATTTTCCACAGGCTCTTTCTTGAAGAATCCGGCGTTGAAGCCGAACACGTAGGTCATATCGTCCTTCACGAATCCCAAGCCGTAGAAAAACCACTCCTCGCTGATGCGCTGATGGGTGTACTTGCCGAGCCGCGAGGTGTAGTACTCCCTCACGCTCTGTATTATTTTTCTGCGCCTTTCCTTTATTTCTTCGGGTTCTATCATAATAATGCAGTTGGTTGTTTGGTTTGACAAAAGTAGTAAAACTTCTGCATACAACAAATTTTTTCTCAATTTTTTCTGCATAAATTGAGCCATTTTTTGTTTCGACGGCAATTATTTTGAGAAAATGCCCAACAACACTGCATCAAGCGGTTTCAAAGGGCTAATTGCCGTCCATCCAACCGTCTTCGCTGCCTTTGTAGAGTTTGCTCTGGGCAAGCAACTGCGGAGTTGCAGGCAGTTCGATGACTTCAATTTCAGGTGTTTGGTATGGACGTTTTGTTTCTATTGTTTCCATTGGTATATGTTTTAAAAGAGGAGCGTACACAAGGTACGCCCCTACGGGTTTAATAATTTACTTTGAATGTTTTGCCGTTGATTATCACAATGACGATTCCGGCGGTGCAGCTAAGGGTTACGGTCTCGCGGGTGGAGTTTGTAACGCCGTTTTTGAGTGTGCGACCAGTCATATCCACAATCGTATAGGCGGTTGCAGGGGCGGATTCTATGTAGATGACACCGTCATACGACCATACTTTTACGCCGTTGTTATTTGCGATTTCCGATACGGGGGTGGTGATGTCGCCGGTGTTGTCTTGTGGGTCGTCGGGCGTGATTACCGACGCCGTTTCGTCTATCAGGCGTATTTTGATGGTCTCAGGCAACTGTTCGGCAGATTTGCTGATGTCGTTTTTGCGGGTGAGGTAACAGCGGAATGGCTTCACTTGTACAAATGTGCCAATTTTCACAAATTCGCCTACGGAGATGTCGCCGGTGGCGTTGGCTGCAAAGCAATAATCTTTGTTGTCGCCGTCGTCTGCGCCCCAACGCTTGCGCTGATAGATGCCCTTGAACTCCCATTTGCCGTCATCAGATTCGGTGGCGTATTCAGTGGCTGTGGTCGCCTTGATGGTAACATTGCCTGTGATGCTAAATGTCTCGCCATCAGGGACAAACAAGTATGGCGTGTGCGCCGTTACGGATGTTACTTTTTCCATATCGGCGATATTGTTCTCAACACTTTTGAGAGTATAGAAGTTGCCGCCGGAATACTTGCCTTCTGCAATGTAAAACGGCAGAATGATTGTAGAGGTCGCCGATGTGGTGAACGTGCGGTTGAATGTTACGCTGGCAACCTCGATGTCATCGCCTATTGCGAAAGCATCCGCGCCGGTGTATGCGCCGTCGAGGGTGGCGGTGATGCCGTTTTCGTCTTCGGTGAGGGTGAGTGCGCCGAGGATGGTGACTTTCGGGGTGATGGTGAAGGTCTTTTTCACCGTTCCGCTGTAATTGCCCTTGCCAGTGATTGTTGCCTTCGCAGTGCCGACATTGGTGTTATCAGAATACGAAACTTCATAATCCGTGTCAAGGGTGAGCGTCTTTTCGCCGTCGGTTACGGTTATTTCGGGTTCGATTGCAGAGCCGGTGAAGGTTTGGTCAGGGATGGCGGAAACATTTTCTGAAGTTAGGTTAACAATGTTAAATTCCTTCTCCACATAGCCCAGCGATTCGTAGGTGCCTTTGAAGGTGGCTCTTACCGTCGCCGTGCCAGCATTCGTATTATTTGTGTAGGAATATACATAGTCCGAACCTTTGGTGAGACTGAGCGAACCTATTGTAACCTGCGGTTCGGGCTTAATCTCACTGCCTGTATATGTCTGATCGTCAATATCGGCAATCACAGGCTTCTGTACAATAAGCCTGCGGTTGCCATCCTCACTGACAGCGAAGTAGTCGGTCTTGTTGGCGGTCACTTCGGACTCACCGTGCTTATAGACGACGGTTTCGCTGATGCTCGATGCATCCACCATATTGATGCCGTCGTAAATCGTAATCGTGCCTATTGTATTGGATTGGGCGGTGGCGTAGGTATAGCCTTTTCCGATGCCGCTGCCGCCTTCGTGCGTATTGGGGTCAAACTCAGTGCCGTTTGCAGTTATAGTGCCGCCTTGAATTGTGATGTTGCCGCTTGCGTTTGACTCATTGTAGAAAACAACACCTGTTCCGATTCCTGCTCCGCCTCGACCACCTGTTGCCGTAAGCGAGCCGTCGCCCTTGATGGTGAGCGTAGTGCCGGAGCCGCCGACCTGAATGCCCGCCTTATATTGTGCACCTATTACGCTGTTAGTGCCGACAAGCGTAATATCTGCCGAGCCTTCGCAGAGGATACCACCGTTGATGGTTGCGTTGCTGAGCGTAATTTTTGCATTTTGGGCAATCGTTACGGTATGGCTTGTTGAGCCTGTCAGCACGTCGCCGTCAATGGCGGTGAAGTCGTCGGGAGCGTCCGACAGATTGATGTTGTGGTTGCGCTGCAATGTTGCCTCAATAGTGATGTCGGCATTGCCAATGGTAACGGTGTAGATTCCGTTGGTGGCAGAAAGCGTATTAGTGCCGTCGGTTACATTTTGGGCGACAAATGGAAAATCCACTTTGAATGTTATTTCCGTTCCTGATATGTATTTGCCTGCGGCATCGGCTTGTGTTGTTGCGCTGACAAAATCTATGTGTTCGGGCAAGGTGATTGAATACGTAGCGGCTGCATTTCCCGTTACTGTAACATCTCCGTTGGGCATTGTGAAAGTGCATTTGTTGCCATCGATAGTATGGGCTACGGTTGTTTCATTATTCAACTTTATGTGCAATGACGATGCGTCAACCCCGGTGCCCAATGTCAATGTAACTGTCTCGCCGACGAGCGCACATTCGGTTGCGGCAACGGAATTTTTGAGGTTGTCGGCAATGGTAATGCTGCGGTTCAATGCACGTGTGCGCACTTGACGTTCTGCATCTTCGCCTTCGCCTGAATCGTAGAAAACGGCATCCTTGTCATCGCCCGTTACTATACTATTGCCATTCTTGAAAACTATGTTGACGGTGGTCGTCGCATGTGGCTCTTTTCCGATGCAATCAGATTCCCAACCCTTTACAGCCACAAGTTTCTTTACGCCGCTGCCAATCGTGATGGTCATCGTACCGCTTCCGGCGTATGAGCCTGTTCCGATACCGGCACCGCCATAACCTGTGGCTCCGGTGGCGGTAATGATGCCGCCGTTAAGGGTGATGCTGCTGACGTAGCCGTTGTTGCCGCCGCCAATGCCCGCACAGTTGCCGTAAGGATCCGCCGTTGCGCTGACGATGCCGCCGTTGATGGTGATGCTGCCGCTGTTGGAGCCGTGTGTGCCGCCTATCGGAGCACCGCAGTTTATGTTGGTTGTTGCGGTAATCTTTCCGCCGTTGATGGTGATTGAGCCGAAATTAGTGTAAATGTCGCCACCGCCTATTGCCGCAGTGCGTGAATTTACTTCTGCCGTTGCTGTGAGTGCCCCCATCGTGGCTTCGTCAATTGACTGTGCATAGATGTTGAATGATGCGTCAGATCCAACGGTAATGCCCTTTTGCGCATTAAGTGTAATATTGTTGCAGAGTATTAAGTTGACTGTGCCGCTGACTGTGATACAGTCTGTGAATGTTTGGTTTTCTTTGATTACGTACCAACCTGTGTTCCAAGTGGTTGTGGAACTTGATACGGTGGTGTAAGATGATTGGGAGAGCGAAGAGCCGTCGCTGCCCAAATAACTGACTTCTTGTGCCTGTGCCGTTGCTGCAAGCATAAGAAGAAACACGATGATTGATAATGACTTGATTTTCATATTTTTCATATTAATGTCCTCCTGTTTTGTTATGCGCTGCGGAGAAAATCAACGAAATCGATTTTCTTTGCGTTTTCGTACTCTTTCTGCCATTCCTCGTCGGACATAGAGAAATTGTAGTTGCCAAGCGAAACCACCAAATTGGACACGTACATCGCTTTGATTCTTGTGATAATGTCATCCTCAAAGACGTGAGAAATATGCTCTAATTCGGTGGCAACCCTGTCCCAAAACTCTGCCGCTGCATCGTCTTTTGCCTGAACGATGTCAACAAGCATTGCAGAGAGTTTGGCAAACAGGTCGCCCCACGACTGCTGAATGGCAAAAAGCGCGTTTTTTACCTCGCCGAGCGAATCTTTCATTTTTGTAAATATCTGCGACAAATAGTTCAATTGGTCTATTGCGGCAGTATCTTTGTCTATCTGATTGCCGCACTCCGCAATTTCGGCTTGGAGTTTGCGGATTTCGGAAGTGCCGAATCCAAATGCCGTTAAACCCGCGCCGACAGCCACTCCCATAACGCCGAGCGCCGCCAAGACAATCGGTGTGCCCGCACCGCCGCTTACCATCAGACCTATTGCAACACCGCCGATGGCAAGGAAAACACCCACGCCAATACCAACGCCGATTTCTGCGGCGGTTACGGACTTTACTTGTCCGTTAAGTTGGTCGATTAGCGATTGAAGATATGCGATGTGTTGGTTGTAGTCTTTGCATCCGGCAGCCATTATCTGTACGAGTTGTTCGGCGTTTGTGGCAATGTCATCGAGCGAAGTGCCGTCTATGCCGCCGCCGTTGCAGAATTTGTTGATATTGTCGATGATGGTGATGCAATCGTCAATTGAGTTGTCAACGAAGTTGAGCGATTTTCTTATAGCCTTTTTTACTGCAAGAATATCGCCGTCAATGCCTTGTTGGTTGCTAAGCCTTGTGGCAGCGGGTATTGCTTCGTTGAAACATTCGGTTATTTCTGTAAGGCTTGTAAGCATATTTTCAGGAATATCTTTAAGTTGATTCCCGATGCTGTATGAGTATCTTGAAACTACCTTCTGAATTTCGTCGAAACAAGACTGTGCGTCATCGTGATATTTTTTTGGCAAATCACTTGTGTCGAGTACCATCTTCCTGATTGCAGTCATATAGTTGGCAAGAATCAGGTATTGTTTCTGATACTCCGACTGTCCTTCGGTCAGTTTTGTAAACACATTAACAAAGCCATATCTCGGACTCGTAGTAATGAATTGTTCGTTCATAATAAATTATGCTATGTTGATTCGATTATTGAATTTGTCTGACTATTTGCTTGGCGGCATACAGACACGCGCCGCCGCGCCGCGAGAGGCTTGTTGCCTTTACGGTGGTTTTAGGATTGAATTTTTTTCGTGGGTTGCCTTGCGTAATTGTTTCGGAATGTTATATTTACGCGCGAGTCTGCGCTCCTCAGTCGAGAGAGAGAGAGAGAGAGAGAGAGAGAGAGAGAGAGAGAGAGAGAGAGAGAGAGCATCCGCTCGGCACAAGTAACGGTGTGCCTGTGCGGAGTGAGGTGCTGGTTATGGGTTGTTGCTCCGTTCTCATAATCTTACGTGGTTTCTCGTTGGCAAATATAGAAAGAATTTTTGAGATGGGAAATGATTTTTTGGAATTTTTTTAGAAAAAACACGTTAGTTTCATTATAGTGCTTATTGTCGTTTTTTATGACAGCATAAAACGAAATTTGCAATTAATTTTGGAATATCAAAAAAAAAGACTACCTTTGCGACATAACAAAAACAGACTTTCTATGGCACAACTGATTGCAAATCCCATATACGACTCTGCATTCAAATATATGATGCAGAACGAAAGAGCCGCCACCGCCTTCTCGACAAAGAGATTCTCAAACTTGACATCCTCACCAACGACACGCCTATTGTTGAGGAGAAAAGCGGCGTAAGGATTCTGCGCCTCGATTTCTCCGCCAAAGTAAGAGATAAAAATACTGGCGAAACCGAACTTGTAACCATCGAACTTCAAAAATCCTATCTTGACACAGAAATAATGCGTTTCCGCACATACCTCGGCCAGCAATATTCCGATATAAAAAAGACCGATGCAGAAATGGTTGAGACTTGGCGCAAGAACAAGAATAATGGTCAAATAGAACGGGTCAGCATCGAAAAACGCATACCCTTGCATATTGTAGCCATATACATACTCGGACATACGTTTCAAGAAATCGACTTGCCCAAACCGGTGATTTACAACTATCCCGACCCGCGCGGCATAGAGAACGAGCCTGTCCCCGAAATCTTGAAAACCCGTTTTTTCAGGGGTGTTACCCACGACACCATAATTGTTCAGATACCATATCTGAAACGCAATGCCAAAACCAAAGTGGAACAGTTGTTGGAAATCTTTTGTCAAGACTATGTTTCTAACGACACCGAACAACTTCTTGAATTTGATGATTTTGACAACCGTTCGCAAGAGTTCAGAGACCTGGCGCGACCGCTTGTTTACGCCGTATCAGACCCACAAGTGCGAAAGGTAATGACCATCGAAGACGAGATGTCGATACATTTTCAAAACGTCAAATACGTAACGGACGAAAACGAGGCACTGCACTATATGATAGAAGAAAACCGTCAGAAATTGCAGGAGCAGCAGAGCCAATTGCAAGAGCAGCAGAGCCAATTACAGGAGCAGCAGAGCCAATTGCAAGAGCAACAGAGCCAATTGCAAGAGAAAGACAGCCAATTGCAGGAGCAACAGAGCCAGTTGCAAGAGCAGCAGAGCCAATTGCAAGAAAAGGACAGCCAATTGCAGGAGCAACAGAGCCAGCTGGCATCCTCCATTCAAATGCTATCAGAATTAGGTATATCACCAGAACAAATTGCAAACAAACTTAAAGTA
>CAJOJG010000056.1 GCA_905234655.1 uncultured Bacteroidales bacterium | reverse complement strand
TCGCTCGGTCTTACCGAGGAGGAACTCGAGGAGAAAAAACTTCTTATCGGCCGTTATTACCACGACGAGCTCCGCACTGCTGTCCGCCGCCTTATCCTCGACGAAGGCAAGCGTCTCGACAGCCGCAAGACTAACGAAATCCGTCCAATATGGTGCGAGGCCGATGTCCTTCCGTCGGTTCACGGTTCGGCAATCTTCACCCGTGGCGAGACTCAGTCGCTCGCTACATGTACCCTCGGCACTAAGCTCGACGAGCAAATCATCGACGGTGTCCTTGTCCAGGGCCGCAACAACTTCCTCTTGCACTACAACTTCCCGCCGTTTGCAACTGGCGAGGCAAAGGCTGTAAGGGGCGTTTCGCGCCGCGAGGTCGGCCATGGCAACTTGGCACACCGCGCGCTTAAGAAAGTACTTCCCTCCATCGAGGAGAATCCTTATACAATCCGTGTCGTTTCAGACATCCTCGAGTCAAACGGCTCGTCGTCAATGGCCTCGGTCTGTGGCGGCTGCATGGCTCTTATGGATGCCGGTGTCAAGCTCGTAAGGCCAGTTTCGGGTATTGCGATGGGTCTGATTACCGACACTGAAAGTGACAAGTACGCAGTCCTCTCCGACATTCTCGGTGACGAGGATCACCTCGGCGACATGGACTTTAAGGTTGCCGGCACGACAAAGGGCATCACAGCGTGTCAGATGGACATTAAGGTTGACGGTTTGAGCTACGAAATCCTCTCCAAGGCACTCCAACAGGCCAAGGAAGGCCGCGCCCACATCCTCAACATCATGCTACAGACAATCCCCGAGCCGCGTGCGGACTACAAGCCTTTCGTTCCGCGCATGACGAAGTTCACTATTGCGAAGGACTACATCGGAGCTGTCATCGGCCCCGGCGGAAAGATTATCCAGGAAATCCAGGCCGACACAAACTCCATCATCACCATCGACGAGGTGGACGGCATCGGCATTGTCGCAATCTCGGCTGTCAACAAGGAAGACATGGACGAGGCAATGGCACGTATAAAGGCCATCGTCGCAGAGCCTGAAATCGACGAGGTTTACAAGGGCGTGGTCAAGTCGATTGTCGAGTTCGGTGCGTTTGTGGAAATCCTCCCGGGCAAGGAAGGTCTTCTCCATGTTTCAGAAATCGACTGGAACCGTGTGGAGAATGTTTCTGATGTCCTTCAGGAAGGTGACGAAATCGAAGTCAAGCTCATCGACATCGACAAGAAGAACAACAAGCTTAAACTGTCTCGCCGCGCGCTCCTCCCGAAGCCTGAGGGCTACGTAGAGCGTCCTGTCCGCACCGAAACACGCGACACCCGCAACAGCGGTTTCCGTGGAAATTCGCGTTATAGCGGCAGTGACGACCGCCGTGGTGACGACCGTCGTAACGATGACCGCCGTAATGACCGTCGCACCGACCGTCGTGGCAATAGTGGTCGTGACTATGACCGTGACAATGGCGGCTACCGCTCGCGTCGTAATGACTAATCTGTAATATCATTTTCGATGATTGAATGACCTCGACCGGTGTATCGCCGTCGGGGTCTTTTTTTATTAGTCCCGTCAGAACCAAAATCCTGCAAAAAAGCGCGTGGAATTGCGCATGAATCTTGTGGAAACGTCCTTGTAGTCGCCCAACAGCGTTGCGTAGAGAATATAGTCCATTCCCACAAAAATACGCTTGAAGTTATACGAGGCGGCGGTGCGTCCGTAGATACAGAGGTCTGTGAATTTATAGCCCATGTCCTGGAGGCCGGAGGTCGTCTTCAGCTCGTTGCGCTCCCAAAACACAAAGGTCGGTATGACTGAAATGTGGACAAGGAACATTTTCCTCGTGACAAAATTATAGCCGTAGCCCGCCCCGATGCCGAGGTTGTGGGACGAAATCTTAAAGTCGTGTATGTCGGTGTTGAGTTTTGTGTTGCCGAAAGAGGCACCGAGGAGCATACTGCCGCAACTTTTGATTTGAGTGTACGACTTGTCAAACGCCGCCGGAAACGAAAAATGCTTGTTGTTAAAGACATAATACACAGAAAACAGCCTCATCTTGAAGTCGATGTCGCCGCGTGGGATTATGTACGAGGAGTCGGGGTTTGTGATTGTGGCGGTAAAGGACGTCGCCTTGCAAAAATCGGTCTCAAAACCGAACCTGCGGCAGAAAAACCTGAAATTGAACTCGCCGTCGTTTGACTTTGCGCGTCCGTGCCTCGGCTTTATGCTGTATCCGAAGCCATAGCCACGGTATGTCAATAATGCGCCGATTTTGTCGCTTAGCTCGGTGCTGAAAATCACGCTGCGCTCGTTCTTGGCTATCTTGACCTCAATCGACGAAAAAACGGGGTGCAAGGCCGCCATGAATCTTTTTTCCGGCCGGCTGACATACGATGTGTCGAATCCCGAATTGAAGTAGAAATTCGAGACCAAACTGTCGGCTTTCAGTATCATCTTTTTTTGACCATGAGCCGCAGAGCATAATAGAATAATTGTCATTATTAATAACAGCCTGTACATCAGTTGCCTTTTTTAATACAAAAAGCAATGAGTATGCCAAGAAAATCAAGTTTGCTTTTTTTATGATTTTAACCTTTCTTAACGCTTGCCGCGAAACATAATTTCCATATTTGCGTTAAATATACACAAATATAAAAACGTAAATAATACACAAATTATGGAAAAGCACTACACTTTTGACGAACTGTTTGACATGGGGATTAAGTTCCACCATTACGCCAACACCGCATACCCGTTGAGGGTCAATTCGTTGGCACAGTATGAACTTCACGACGCCGACGTCATCCGTAGATGCGTCGAGACCAACATCAAGGCACAGCCCGAACTCAACCTCTACGTCCATGTGCCGTACTGCAAGGCGCGTTGCAAATTTTGTGAGTATGTCGTTATGAACGACCCAAACGAAGTGCCGCAGGACAAGTACGTCGATTACCTCCTGCGCGAAATCGAGATGTACCGCGCGATGGTCGGCAATACCCCAATCGTGGGCTATGACCTCGGCGGCGGTACACCGATGTACTTGACGCTCAATAATATCCAGCGCATCACCGACAGCATCAAGAGGTTCAACATCAAGCCTGGAACGACATTCAGCATCGAGACAACGCCCGTAATCGCCGCAAAGGAAGTAGAAAAACTCGCCGCAGCGCGTGAAATGGGATACGAGAGGATTTCGATGGGATTCCAGACCGTTTCCGCCAGCCTCCTCGAATCGCTCGGACGCGAGGGCAGCAAGTCGATCTATGAAAAAGCCGTCCAAAACATCCGCCTTGCCGGTTACAAACGCCTCAACATCGACCTCATGTACGGTTTCCTGAACCAAAGCGACGAGGATTTTGCAAACACGGTGAAATACACAATCGCGGTGAATCCCGAATACATCACGCTCTACCGCAACCGCTACAAGGGCACAAAATTGGAGAAGGAATCCCAGGGTGTAAGCCTTTTCAAAGCCAACCGCCAGTACGAAATCGCCTACACACTGCTCCACGCTGCGGGCTACGACGCGAACATTGGCAAAAACACGTTCAGCCGCGTCCCTGGCGACCATGGAACGTCCGACTACCTCACTACACGTGTCATAAACGCCACTTCATACGTCGGCATGGGACTTGGCGCACAATCTTTCGTCGGCAACTATCTGGCGTACAACCTCGGCTGTGACAATCACAAGATGGACAAGTATTTTGCCGCCATCGACCGCAACGAATTACCAATCAACGACATCGCCGACATGCCAGTCGAGGAAGTCAGGGCAAAGGCGTTGTCTGTGATGTTCTACTTCGGCTTCATCTCCATGAAATCCTACAAAAAGAGGTTTAATGAGGATTTCAGGGAAGTATTCAAGGACGAAATCAAGTACTTGGAAGACAATATGTTGATGGAATACATCGACGAGGACACTTTCATGCTCACGGAGTATGGCTCTCACCACATCTACGGCATCATTCCGCTGTTTTACAGCCAGCGGTCGAAGGTTGAGATGTTCGACATGGCTAACCGCATCCTCAACCCCGAGAAGGGCGAGAGCATCTACCTCGAAAAATACGACCGCAAGCAGTACGACGCGCCGTCCATTGCCGCCGACATCATCGTCCTCTCCCACGACCGCAAAAACATCCTCCTAATCACCCGTGGCAACCATCCTTTCGCCAACTGTCTTGCCTTGCCGGGCGGTTTTTACACGCCCACGGACGACATGATAGAGAATTGCGCCGTCCGCGAACTTGGCGAGGAGACCGGCATCTCAATTTCCGCCGACGACCTGAAACTCGTAAAAGTTTCGAGCGGCAAAGACCGCGACCCGCGCGGCTGGATTGTTTCCGTGGCGTATCTCGTTGTCTTGCAGCAGGACGCAAAGCCAATGGCGGATTCCGACGCGATAATGTGCAAGTGGTATCCCGTGGCGGACTTGGACAAGTTACGACTGGCGTTTGACCACCGGGAGATTATCGAGAAGGGGATGGTCATATACCTGCCACACCCGATGCAAGGCCGTACAGCGGATAATTGATGACGTTGCCAGTGCGGTTATAAGGCAAGGCGGAAACTTTGAAGGCAAAATCGGGTGAATACTTGTTGCAGAACCATGCGAAACTTTTAGCTTGGAGGTTTTCACCCGCTTTGACTTCAATGGGAACCACAGTGCCATGCTTTTGGATTATAAAATCGACCTCGGAAGTGCTGCGCTCGTTAGTCCAGTAGCCTACGTAATCGCATTTTGCGGTTGTAAGTTCCTGCATGACAAATTGTTCGGCTATTGCGCCCTTATATTCGGCAAAGAGCCTGTCGCCGTCGGCGACAACGCTGAAATCAAGCCCTGTCGCCGCGCACAAAAGCCCTGTGTCCACCATGTAAAGTTTGAAAACTGGAGTGTCCTGATATGCTTTGAGAGGCATTTTGGGCACTTCCACACGTTGTGACTTCAGAACAAGCCCACAGTTGACGAGCCACATGATCGCCAACTCAAAATCCTTTGCCCGCGCCCCTTCACGCAAAACGCCGTATACAAATTTTTTGTTCTCCTTCGACAAGTGTACCGGCAGCGAATCCCAGACCATCGCCACCCTCGGCACTTGCAAGTCGGGGATATGTTTGGAAAAGTCGGCCTGATACGAATTTAGGATTTCCTGTTGTTTTTCCCTGACGGCAAAAAAATCGTTAGTGTCAATCCATTTTTGAACTACCTCCGGCATTCCGCCAATCACCATGTAATAACGCACAAGGCGTATGAGTTCGCCGTGAAACGGTTTGAGCAAATCCCATTTGCAGTCCTTCAACGCATTGTAGACCAGTTCTTTGTCCATCGCCAAAAGAAACTCGCCAAAGGTCATCGGGTGCAGGTCTAAAAAACTCACTTTGCCGACCGGAAACGACTTGTTTTGGTGCAACTCGATTCCCAACAGCGACCCTGCCGCCACGATAGCAAGCCTGGGCATCAGTTCGCAAAAATATTTCAGGGACGTAAGTCCGCCTTCCACCGCCTGAATCTCGTCGAAGATGACAAGGGTTTCGCCTTCGCGTATCTTCTTGCCGTGAAAGAGTTCTATTGTGGGTATAATTCGTTTTATGTCAAAGTCTTCCGAAAACAAATCCCTGAGTCGTTTTTCGTACTCGAAGTTTATGTACACAGTGTCCGCGAAACACCTTTTGCCAAACTCTTTCATCAGCCAGGTTTTTCCTGTCTGGCGCGCTCCTCTTATTATCAATGGCTTGCGGTCGGTAGACTTTTTCCATTCCGCCAATTTTTCAAACGCTAATCTTTCCATGGTACCATGTAGTTTTATACCTGCAAAGTTAACGCTTTTTCCTCATTCAAAAAAATGTTTCTATGATAAAAGTGTTGACGGAATACATTTTTATCAGGATAAAAGTGTTGTCGGATTACACTTTTATCATATAAACTTGGGTTTTTAAACTTCAATACGTCGGTGGAGTAGATTACGTTGTTGCCGTTGCCGCCGCCGGAGTTGTACACCTCGGTTACCTGCGACCCTGAGCGTCATTATATGGTCGATACCACTAAAAAGATGAAAGAGGATTTATGAAGCACTTATTAAGTGCGGGCATAAATAAGGTGACTGAGGCGACAAAGCCCCGCTATTTTTTCATCTTCAGCACTTCTGTCTTGATGTAGTACGACAGGTAGCGCGACATCTCGGCGGCACGTTTTGCAGACGGATGCCAGTCGGCACCGTAGCCGAGCGAGTCGTCCTGCTCCTGGAAACTGAACGTGTAGACGCGCGCATCGTTGAGGACGCGCATGGCGTTGATGGAGTTGACGATGACGTCGCTCAAATCCTGCGCCTGCTGGTAGTGGAGCATGGGCGAGTTGAGCAAGACAATTTTTGCGTTGGGGTAGTGCTGGCGGATTTTCTTGACAAAGGCGACGTATGACACTCCAAACTTCTCGCGGTCATAGTTGTTCTCGCTCAGGTCGTTTGTGCCAAGTCCGAGGACGACGACATCGGGCTTGAACCGTGAAAAGTCCCACGCCGTGGACTGGTCGTTGATGAGCGCGTTTTCGTACACGCGCGGCATTGGCCACTCGCTGCCGGTTATCGTGTCGCCGTAGTTCTTATAGATGCCGATTCCTGAGCGCGCAACTACCATCGAGATTGCGTTCAAATTCTTGATTGTAAGTCCGGCAAACGACTTGGCGAAGTTGGAGGTCGAGTCGGCGAAATGGTCTTCGCCGGAGGAAGCCTCGTTGCCGTAGCCGCAGGTTATAGAGTTGCCGATGAACTCTATCTTCGGGCGTTTTTTCGTGTCGGGCTTGAGGATTTTTGCGCCGGTGCCGAGGACGAAGCCGTGGAACTCGGGGAATACTTGGTACGCTTCGGTTACGAGCATGAGCTTCACTGTGTGCTGGCCGGCGGAAAGTTTAGCGAGTTCAAACTCGCGGACGCCGTCGGGGTAGCCGTGTGTCGTGAATTTCTTGAACTCGCCACCGTCGACGCTCACGGCGTAATATCCGGCGTTTGCTTTCAGACGTGCAGATATGCCCGCGCCGTCAAACCTGATTGTGAAGCCTGTGCCCGGGTAGCAATAGTGGAGCACATTGTCCTTGTTGATTGTTCGCCCTTCGGCAAGTATGTTGGGGTTGGTGGGCTCTACGACGGTCTGCGCCCATGCGGACGGGCACATCAGTGCCGTCGCTAAGGCCAATATGTTGTTTATAAGTCGTTTCATGACGTTTGGGTTTGTTCGTTTAAGTTCATTTGTCGGACTCCACAAGCACTTTCGGCACAGCCCACGAGTTGTCGTAGTCGTGGATGTTGATGACCTTGCCGTCGGCGTCGAGGTATGTGTTCTTGTCCTTTTTCTTTATCTTCCAGCATTTTCCCTCGATGACGTTGCGGCGGACGATGGCGACGAGTTTGCTGAAGTCGGCTTTGGGGTTCTGCTCGCCGATACGTGCGCCGACGACATTGTTGAGCATGTCCATGCGGCTGGCGATGCTGTCCTGTTGCGTCGACTTTCGGGTCGGGTCGGCGACATATTCGAGCCTGTTGCCCTCCTCGTGCGCTTCGCCGAGCAGGATAGCCTTCCGTGCGCCTATTTTCTGTGCCGTCAACGCCATCCACAGCGTGTGCTTGAATGCGTCGACCATTCCGCCGTTAAGGTCGCCGTCGAGTTCTGGGTCGCTGAGGCGGCGTGTGGCCTCCGCGCGTGTCGAGTCGGCGAGTTTGTGGGTCCTGAACGCCGCCCACGGATGGTGAAGCGCCCATTTTTGTTCGGGTTTGCTGAGTTTGTGGTACGATTCCATGAACTGGGCGTATGCCTCTGTGCGTGTCGCGATTATGATGGTTACCGTCAGCGCGGCTATAAGGGCTGCGCTACTCAGTAGGGTCGCCCTCCGTGCTTTCTTCGTCATCTTTGGTGTTTTGTGGTTTGTCAATTATAACAACGAACTCGCCTTTTGGCTGCCGGTCGGCAAATGTGCCGAGGAGTTCGTCGGGTGTGCCGCGCAGGGTCTCCTCGTGGATTTTAGAAATCTCGCGTGAGATCGACACGCGGCGTTGTGCGCCGAAGTGTTCCCTGATTTCGCCGAGGAGCTTAAGGACGCGGTATGGTGATTCGTACAGTATGACGGTCATGTCGAGCGCGGCGAGCGCGGCGAGTTTCTTCTGCCGTCCTTTTTTCTGTGGCAGGAATCCGGCGAACATGAAGCTCTCACACCCGAATCCCGAGTCCACGAGCGCGGGGACAAAGGCCGTCGCCCCTGGCAGGCACTCCACTTCCACGCCGAGGGCGACGCACGCCCTGACGAGCATGAAGCCGGGGTCCGAGATGGCGGGAGTGCCGGCGTCCGAAATCAGCGCGATGTCCTCGCCAGCCTGTATGCGCGCGGCGTAGAGTTCACAGGTCTTGTGTTCGTTGAACTTATGGTGGCTCGCGGTGCGTGTGGTTATCTCAAAGTGCTTGAGCAGCCCTGCGCTTGTCCTGGTGTCCTCGCATAGTATGAGTGATACGTTTTTAAGGACTTCGACGGCACGGAATGTCATGTCGTCGAGGTTGCCTACTGGTGTGGGTACAACGTAAAGCTTTGACATCTCGTTACTTGCATGTGGCGGTCTTTTCCACCATGAGTTTCTTGTCGTTGTACTTGAAGTAGTAGTTGACACCGGCCTTGCGCCCGATGATGAATGTGCGGTGGTCGCCGTTAGCGAGTGTGGCATCCTCCGCGCCTTGGAATGCGTATTCGGCGGCGTATTTTGAGTTGTAGGCTGCTGCGATGTCCGGGTCAATCTGTGACCGGTCGATTTTTTTCGATGTCCATACGACGGTGCCGCTGAGGTCGAGTCGTGTCATCTGTCCGTCGTAGTCTGCGGTGTACGATGTCGGTGTCGAAACCCAGTCCGCCTTCTTAGAAGCGGCCTTGGAGGTGGCGGCAGCGTATTGTGAGAGGACTTCTTTCGGCACTTCGCTGCTCTTGACTGGAGTCTGCGCCGTGGCTGCCGTGGCTGTCAGCGCGATGGCGACGCCGAGCGTAAAAATCTTTTTTGTCATGGTCTTAATGGTGTTGATATGTTAAAATTCGCCGTAAAGATACATTTTTTTTCGGTTGTATGCTAACAACTAACGAAAATGTTTTTAATTTTGCGGTGTTTAATTTTTATAAAACAGTTATTTTAAATCGGTTAAAAAAATGAAAAGAGTACTTCTTATCGCAGCCCTCGTGGCTCCAATGGCGTTCTCGTCGTGCAACAATGCCGAGTTACAGCGTCTTCAGGCTCAGAACGACAGCCTCCGCAGCGCGGTGACTACAGGTGGCATTAAGCTCGACGACTATTTTGCCGCTTTCAACTCCATCCAGGAGAACCTCAACATGATTAAGGAGAAGGAACAGATCATCACCCTCAAGTCCAGCAACGGCGAGGTCGACAAGGCATCCGCCGACCAGATTAACGAGGACATCACTTCCATCTACGAACTCATGCTCAAGAACAAGCAGACTATCAAAGAACTCAACTCGAAACTTCAGCAGAATGGCCTGAAGAATAAGGAGATGGCCAAGACCATCCAGCTCCTTACCGACCAGATAACGGCGAAGGACAAGGAAGTCGGCGACCTCAAGACCAAGCTCGAGCGTCTCCACATCGACTTGGCAAATGCCGAGAAGAAGGCTGCCGAGCTCGACTCGACACTCCAGGAGGCTCAGTTCGTCAATGAGGAGCAGACCGAGGTCATCAATGCCCAGGACGCTGCATTGAACACTGTATACTACGTAGTCGGCACAAAGAAGGAGCTTATGAACCGTGGCGTAATCGCTAAGGACGGCGCGTTCAAGCCCATCAAGATTGGCGATTCTTTTGACAAGAATTACTTCACACAGGCCGATCTCCGTAATGTCAACAGTGTGAATATCAATGCCAAGAATCCCAAGATTCTCTCCAACCACCCCACAAACGCCTACAAGCTCGTAGAGCGCGGCAAGGTTGTCGAGAAGCTTGAAATCACCGACCCCGTCGCATTCTGGGAGCGCAGCAAGTTCCTCGTGATCGTTGCGGACTAAGCAAGTGATTGAAGTTGTTGAAGTAATTAAAATAAAATAATAAGCGGATAGATGAGCAGTCATTTATCCGCTTATTTTTTGTGCATTAATGAAAAAAAGTAGGGATGCAGCATCGCCACATCCCTACCGCCTCGCGGTTTCGCCTTTTTTTGCAGTATTTGATTAGAAGATAAACTTGAGGCCTATTTGACCGCGCCAACGGGAGTAGTAGTCGTTGTATGAGCGCATGTTATAGTCCGCGTCGTGCAGGAACTGGTACTTGCCGTCGCCGGAGTATGTGATTGGCGAGTAGTAGCCCTTAGTGCCGGAGTAGCGACCCCATTTCGAGCTGAACATGTTGGAGATGTTCAGGATGTCGAATGAGAGTTCGAGCGCGTAGTCGTGGGTGTCGGAGCTGAAGCTGAAACGCTGTGCGAAGTGGAAGTCGAAGTGGTTCTCGAACTTCTCATTGTCGGCGTAACGCTCGAAGTATTCGCCACGATGGTCGGCAAGGTAGTCTTCCGATGCAATCCACGCCTTGAGGTTTGCGCGCTGCTGGTCTTCTGAGTATTTGTCGGTCGCCTTAAACACCATCTTGTCAATCTGGGCGTCTGTGGGGATGAAGATAAGGTCGTTTTCGCTCGAGCCGTCGCCGTTAATGTCGCCGTAGTAGTAGATGCTGTATGCGTCGCCCGAACTTCCGGTGTATATGAGCGACACTGTCGAAGTCCAGTGCTCGGCGTATGTCTTCGAGTATGTCACGGCGGCGGTTATGCGGTGAGGCACGTTGTATGCGGAGTAGCCGAGTTCAGGGTCGTTGGGGTTCTGGTATGTGTAGTTGTAGTTATAGTTGGACTGCGCAACGGAAGAAGTCGCGCTGTTGACGGACTTGGCTCTTGTGAACGTGTAAGATGCCGAGAGGTCGAGTCCAAAGTTGAACTTCTTGCTGCCTTTGAGCGAGAGGCTGTTGGAGTAGCCTTTGTTCGTGTTGTCGAGGACGTAGACGTTGGACAACTTGCCGTATGGCGTGGTCGGTTTTTCCATGAGCGGGCGTTTGTCAAAGTCATAGCCGTATTTCGCTGCGTATGTCTCGCCGGTCATGTGGCGCGTGAGGTCTTTGTATACGACATCGTTGACAACCTTCGAGAGCAGCCATTCAGCCGTCCAGTCGATTCCGCCGAGCTTGAAGTCCAAGGCGAGGTTGAACTTGACGCTCTGTGCAAACTTAAAGTCTTTCACGAATACGTTGACAGTCTGGCTGCCCGATGCGTTAAGAGACTGGTACATCGGTTCTTGGCCGTCGGGATTCATGATGAGCTGGGCGTTGTTGAAGTTGCCGGTGTTTTGGGTCGGGTTTCCTTCCTTGTCCAATACGAATCCGTCCGCGTTCATTCCCGATGTTCCGTATACGTTATATGACACTAACTGTATGCCGGTGTTGGAGAAGCTGTTAGAGAGCCATACGAAGGGGATTCTGCCGGTGAACATTCCTATGCCGCCGCGCAGGACGTAGTCGCTCTTTTGGTCAAGTTCGTACCTGAATCCGAGCCTTGGCGACCACAACGGTCGGCTGCTGAGTTTTTGGTCTGTCTTTACGTTCCATCCTGTTTGGTCGGCGTATGAGTTGAACTCGTTGTTGGCTGCCGGGGTGTCGAAGAACAGCGGGATGTCCATCCTGATGCCGTATGTGAGGTCAAATCTGCTGGAAACCGCCCATTTGTCCTGGATGTAGAATCCAAGTTGACCCGAGCCAAATTTTGATGCCCACCTCTTGTCGCCGGTGACGCTTTCGTTAGCCATTCCGAAACGGTAGCGGTTGAGCGTGTTGTAGTAGCCGGTGATGTTGCCGTCCTTGTCTGTGGTCGGTGCGATGGTAACGCCGTTCGCAAAGTTATAGAAGTCCTGCGGGTTGCTGAAGTAGTATGAGCCGTATGCGTCTTGGATGAACAGGTTTTCAAACTTGTAGAACTCGTTGTGGGTTCCGAGCGTGACGGTGTGGTCGCCGGAGTAGATGGTGAAGTTGTCGGTGATGGTGAAAATGTCCTGGTTGAGGCCGTTGGCAGCCGATGAACGCTCCGTGCCGAATGTCGCCGAGCCGCTTCCGACGTTGTTGATTTGGATCATTGGCGATACGCCGTATGGCTCGCGGTTGTCGCGGACGGTGACGTATGAAGCCTTGAGCTCGTTAGAGATATTGTCGGCAAAACGGCTTTGGAGTTCGGCGGTGAAGGTGTTAGTCTTAGACACAAAGTCGTATGCATAGTCGTTTGCGTCGAGGTAAGTCGCTGTGCTTTTGCCGCTTACTTGTTTGCCGTTGACCATTCGCCAGCTTATTGTCGCTTTGTGCTTAGTGCTTATGTTCCAGTCGAGCTTAATGCCGGCCTTGTCGGACTTCACGTAGTTGTCCGGGTTGGAGAGGTCGCCGGTATAGCCTTTTTGTTTGAGGACGTCGAGGATTTTGTTAGCCTCCGTAGCGTCCACACGCGATGCCGACGCGCCTATGCCGTAGTAGTTGGGGTATTTCTTGTCGGTGTGTTCGTAGTTGACGAAGAAGAAAAGTTTGTTTTTCACAATCGGGCCGCCGATGGTGAATCCCAGGCGGTATTCTGATTCGTCGCTGTATTTTTCGCTTTCCTTGCCGTCCATCATTTCGTAGCGGTTTCCGATGAGCGACTGGTTGAGTCCGTCGTAGTATATCTTGCCGTGGAACTCGTTTGTGCCGGATTTTGTAATGGCGTTGATGGAGCCGCCGGTAAAGCCGGACTGCCTGACGTCGAAAGGAGCGACGCTGACTTGGATTTGGTCGAGGGTTTCGAGCGAAATGGGCTGTGTGCCGGCCTGGCCGCCGTTAGAGCCGTTGGCTGTAAGTCCGAAGACGTCGTTGTTCATCGCGCCGTCGACCTGGAATGCGTTGTAGCGGTTGTTGACGCCACCGAAAGTCATTGCGCCGGTGTTGGATGTGGCTATTTGGGGATTGAGCCGTGCGGCGTCCGAGATGCTGTGGGAGATGGACGGCATGTTCTCGATGTCCTGGGCGGTCGTGCGTGAGCCTGCGCCGGTCTTGTTGGAGTCGAACTTGTTTTTGGCGGTGACGACGACTTCCTTAAGTTCGTTGTCCTTTGCGCCGAGGGCGGAGTTCAGCTTGTAGCTTTCGCCGAGGGAGAGGTATACTCCGTCGTAGTTCTCCGCATCCATGCCGACAAACTGCACCGTAACCTTGTACGGGCCGCCCGGCCTCATGCCTTGGATTGTGTAGCGTCCATTTTCGTTTGTGACTGCGGCGTACTGAGTGCCGGAGGGTTCGTGGATTGCCACTACTGTCGCCCCTGGCAGTGTCTCGCCGTCTGTCCCTGATACTATGCCGGTCATCGACGATGTCGTCACCTGCGCGGATGCGCTGCCGATGCTTAGTATCATCGCCAGCAGCATGAACATGACTATTCGGTATTTTTTCATATTTGTGTGTTGAAAAGTTTTGTGTTTTTAAAATTTGCGCCAAGTTAGCACAAAAAAACAATATATTACGTTTTTTTAATATTTTTTTTATGTTATATTATGTGGTTTTTTGAAATAAAAATGTTTTCTTTGCAGTGTAATTAAAAAAATGTATGACAGTTACAGATTTAATATCCGATGACATACCGTATCTAAGTCCGTTGGAGACCGTAAAGAAGGCTCGCCGCGTCATGCGTGACGGCAAGTATGAACACCTTCCAGTCGTTTCTGAGGGGGGAGAGTATGTCGGTCTTGCGTCCGAAACCGAGGTCAGTGACGCCAATCCGTCCGCGCTTGTGGAGTCTGTCTGTGGCGCAAGCCCGTTTGTCGGCTCGTCCCAGGATATTTACAGTGTCATTGGCGCGATGTCGCAGTTCCACTATTCTGTCTTGCCGGTTGTCGACGAGTCTCACATGTACCTCGGCAGCATAACTCGCACTTCGCTCATCGACGGCATGGCCCAGATGACTTCGGCGCAGGTTCCCGGCGGTGTAATCGAAATCGAGACCGATGCGCGCAACTTCTCGACGGCTGTCATTTCTAATGTCGCCGAGTACAATTCAATGAAGGTCATGTCGCTACTTTCTCATCCTAACGGCTCTCATGGCATCCGTGCAGTCCTTAAACTAAATGGCACGGAGACTTCTTCTGTAATCCAGGGGCTTGAGCGCAACGGCTATCAAGTCCACAATGTCCAAAATGGCGATTCTAAGTATTCCGATATGCTTGAGGAGCATTATGACGCGCTTATCAAGTACTTGGAGGTGTAGTTTTCCGCTTTTTATATTATAGTTTCAAGACTTTTCCACATTCGTACCTCGATGCCAGCGTGATTCCGTATTTTTCGGCGAAAGGGGCGAATGCTTCATGGACTTTTTCGGACGTGTTGTTGTCGGCGGAGATATGGGAGATAATCAGGTGGGAGAGCGACGGGTTTGCAAAGTCGCGGACGAGAGCCGATGACTGTTCGTTAGAAAGGTGTCCAATCTCGGAGGCTACGCGCACTTTCAGGTAGTCGGCGTATGTCCCCTCGGCAAGCATCTGTGGGTCGTAGTTGGATTCTAAGAATACCGCGTCGCACAGGCTGAAGTTCTTGCATACATTAACGTCCGCCACGCCGATGTCAGTCATCACGCCGATAGTATGTCCGCCGATTTCGACGCGGAAGCTTACCGGCTCGATGGCGTCGTGTTTTTTTGCGAATGAATATACTTTTATGCCGCCAACTTCGGTGAGCGACTCCGATTCTATGGTGTGGTAGTCGGCGGGGCGTTGACGCTTGTAGAGCCTGTTGTAAGTCCCGAGGGTCATGTAAGCCGGGATGCCCAATCTCTTGGATATAAGCCTGACGCTGCCCGAATGGTCGCGGTGCTCGTGTGTGACGAACACCGCCCTGATTCGTTTTTCGTCAAGTCCGGCGATGTACATGCGCTCGCGCAGCCTGGTGTACGAAATCCCCGCATCGACGATGACGGCCGCGCTGTCGTCGCCGATGTAGTAGCAGTTTCCGTTGCTGCCCGATGCAAGGCTGCAAATTTCCACCATGGCCTTAGTCGAGCTTAGGACCTTTGAGGATTCCGTGCTGCGATTTTGCGATGAAACTAAGGATTTCGTCGCGTTCCTCGCATTGCGGGATGTCCTCGTTAATTTTTTCGACGGCTTTCGTGAGGTTGAGCCCCGACTGGTAGATGATGCGGTAGCAGTTCTTTATGCGCTCGATGACTTCCGGCGCAAAACCCCGCCGCGTCATGCCGACAATGTTAATTCCGCAGTATTGGATTGGCGTGCGGCCTGCGTATGCGTATGGCGGCACGTCCTTGTTGACGCCCGACATGCCCGATGTCATGGAGTGTTTGCCAATCATTGAGAATTGGGGAATCGCCGTCGCGCCGCCTATTACCGCCCAGTCGTCGATGTGGACTTCGCCGGCTACTTGCGTGGCGTTGCTCATCACTATCTTGTCGCCCAATACGCAGTCGTGTCCGATGTGGCAGTATGCCATTATTAGGTTGTTGGAGCCAATGACGGTCTTGCCTTTGGATGCCGTGCCACGGTTGAGGGTCACGCACTCGCGGATGGTGTTGTTGTCACCGATTTCGAGCGTTGTGTATTCTCCCACGAACTTCAGGTCCTGCGGCACTGCGCCGATGGACGCGCCCGGGAAGATGCGGTTGTTTTTGCCGAGGCGCGTGCCGGGGAAGATATGGACGTTGCTGATTATCTTACAGCCGTCGCCAATTTCCACGTCGTCGTCGATGACACAGAACGGGCCGATTTCGACATCCTTGCCGATCTTGGCGTTGGGGTTTATTTCGGTTAATTTGTGTATCATAATGGGGTTATCTGTTTTTGGTTACCATTGCTACAAATTCGCCTTCGCAGACTACGTATCCGTTGACGAAAGTCTGTCCTTTCATCATCACCATTCCTCGGCGTATCGGCTCGGTAAATTCGAGGTGGAATACGAGCGTGTCGCCTGGCACGACTTTGTTTTTGAACTTTACTTTGTCGATTTTGGCGAAATATGTCGAGTAGTGTTCTGGCTCGTCGACGTTGTTGAGGACGAGGATACCGCCGCATTGTGCCATTGCCTCGATGAGCAGCACGCCCGGCATGACCGGCTCGTCGGGGAAGTGTCCCATGAACTGTGGCTCGTTGAACGTGATGTTCTTGACGCCCACGATGTCGTTCTTGGACATTTCGATTATCTTGTCGACGAGGAGGAAGGGGTAGCGGTGGGGCATCAGCTGTTTGATGCGGTTGATGTCGATGATGGCGGGTTTCGAGAGGTCGAAGTACGCCTTCGGGTTTTTCTGCTGTTTCTTTATGTCGGCGCGGATGAGTTTTGCAAATTCCACGTTTGATGCGTGGCCGGGGCGTGTGGCGATGATTTTTCCACGGATGTTCATTCCGGAGAGCGCGAGGTCGCCCATGAGGTCGAGGAGTTTGTGGCGGGCAGGCTCGTTGCTGAATATCAGGTCCTGTGCGTTCAGTATTCCCTGGCCCTTGCCGTCGACGTGCGGGCGGTTCAAGAGGTCGGCAATCTTGTCGAGTTCCGCCTGTGGAAAGTCGCGGTCGATGATGACGAGCGCGCTGTCGATTGTGCCGCCTTTAATGAGGTTGTTTTGAGCGAGGTATGCGAGTTCGGACGCGAATACGAAGGTCTTGCTCGGCGCGATGTCCTTGCAGTAGTCGCCATCGGCTGTGTCGAACGATGCAAACTGCTGTGCCAATGCCGCCGAGTTATAGTCGACCATGACGTTGAGGCTCAGAGAGTCGTCCGGGAACGCCACGATTTCCACGCCTTTTTCGGGGTTTGAGAATTTGTATTTTTCACGGAGGTCGAAGTATTGTTTTTCGGCTTCCTGGTCGACGATGCCGGCGTCGAGGATTGCCTTCGCGAACTGTGCCGCGCTTCCGTCGAGGATTGGGGTCTCGGGCGCGTCGATTTCGATTGTTATGTTGTCGATGCCAAGTGCGTAGAGGGCGGACATCACGTGTTCGATTGTGCCGATTCGTGCGCCCTTTTCTTCGATGGCTGTGCTGCGCGAAGTGTCCACGACATTCTCGGTCACGGCTTTGACTTCAGGTTGTCCTTCAAGGTCGGTGCGCTTGAAACGGTATCCGTAGTTTTCGGGCGCGGGCTTGAATGTGAGGTTGGCCTCGACGCCGGTGTGCAGACCGCGTCCGCTGAGGGTGATGCTGTCCTGCTTTATTGTTTTTTGTTTTATTGACATTTCGTTTAGTTGTTGTTTTCGTTTTGTTTAAGTTTTTCGACTTCCTTCTTGAGGTCTTCGAGGTCTTTGTATATTTCGGGAAGGCGGCCGAATATGACGTGCGCCTTGAAGAATTTAGTTTTTGGCATGACGTATGAGCCGACGTATGTGCCGGGTTCGGTGATTTTGTGGGTCACGCCGGTCTTTGCCGCGAAGGTGCAGTTGTCTGGGACTACCATGTGGCCTGCAAATCCCGCCTGACCGCCCACGAAGCAGTTTTTGCCGAGAATTGTGCTTCCTGCGAGGCCGACTTGGGCGGCGATTACGGTGTTGCTGCCGACGGCGCAGTTATGCGCTACTTGGATGAGGTTGTCGAGTTTGACGCCCTTCTCGATGATGGTGCTGCCCATTGTGGAGCGGTCGATGGTTGTGTTTGCTCCGATTTCCACGTCGTCCTGGATTACGACGTTGCCGATTTGTGGGATTTTGTCGAAGGTTCCGTCGGCTTTTGGCGCGAACCCGAATCCGTCGCTGCCGATTACGCAACCGGCGTGGAGTGTGACATTATTGCCGATTACGCATCCGTGGTAAATCTTGACGCCCGGGTAGAGCGTGACGTTGTCGCCGATTTTTACGTTCTCGCCGATGTATACCTGCGGGTAGCAGCAGAAGTTTTCGCCGACTTCCACGCCTTTTGCGATGTACGCGAATGCGCCGACGTATGCGTCGTCCTTGATTTCAACGCCTTCGGCGATGAATGAGGGCTGCTCGATGCCTTGCGGGCGTTTTGCGGTCATCTGGTTGTACATCTGCATCAGCTGGGCGAGGGCCTCGTATGCGTTGGGTACGCGGAGGAGGGTGGCGGGTATTGGTTTTTCGGGAACGAAGTCGTTGTTCACCAACACGATGGATGCTTTTGTGTCGTAGATATAGTGTGCGTACTTCATGTTGGAGAGGAAGGTCAGCGAGCCTGGCCTTCCGTCTTCAATTTTTGAGAAATCGGACACTTTTATAGTTTCGTCGCCTTCCACAGTCCCGTGGAGCAGGTCGGCTAACATTTTTGCTGTAAATTCCATATTGAAAGTAATTTTGCACAAAACTAATAATTCTATTTAAATCCACAAAAAAAATAGTGAGTTGTTTGCAAATTATTGATATTGTTATGCGCAAAAAACATGTTTTAAGGAAAATTATAGTTGTCAATGGAAATTTTGCAGTAAATTTGCGTCCGAGAATATTGTATTATTAAGGTTAAAAAATATTGGCGACATGAAAAAGATTGCGTTATTTTTGTCCATGATGCTGATTACGGTGACGTGTTTTGCAAAGGACATCAAGACCCTCGTGGTCACGACTAATCCACAGATGCACTGTGAGAGCTGCGAGAACAAAATCAAGAACAACCTCCGTTTTGAGAAGGGCATTAAGTCAATCGAAACAAGTATTGACAATCAGACTGTTACGATTGTGTACGATGCCGACAAGACCACGGAGGACGAGCTCATCGCCGCTTTCCAAAAGTTCAACTATGCCGCCCGCAAGGTCTGCGCAGGCGAGAAGGTCGAGCACCAGGACGGTGGCGAATGTGGCAATATGTAGAAAATGAAAAGAGGCTGTCAGACTTGATGAGTTCGGACAGCCTCTTTTCGTTTTTTGGTTATTCAGTTACCACCATTCCGCCGTTGC
This sequence comes from uncultured Bacteroidales bacterium, assembly GCA_905234655.1. GTDB lineage: Bacteria > Bacteroidota > Bacteroidia > Bacteroidales > UBA3824 > UBA3824. The sequence continues at coordinate 4,649 of CAJOJG010000056.1, read as the reverse complement.
AGGGGATTGTGATGAGGAGTTGTTGTTTCTTGTTGATTTTCACGTTCTTGACGCTGCCGACGAGTTGCGGGTCGTCGGAGTAGAGTCGAGCTGCGCTGTTGGCGGCAAACATGGGGAGCGTGAGCGTAAGTTTCACTGGCTCTTTTTGTGCGTTGACTCCGGCGATGAACCATTTAGAACCGCTGCGGCGGGCGATGATTACATATTTTCCGGGGTAGCCGTCGATGAACTTAGTCTCGTCCCACGTCGTCGGGACGTTTTTCATGAATTCGATTGCCCAAGAGGGAGCGTCGGTGAGATTGTTTGGCGCGAGGGCAAAATGCTGTACTGCGCTCTGGAACAGCACTGCTGTCGCCAAGGCGAATACGTCGGAGGTGCGGCGTATGGAGCCGTGCTGGTTGTCGGCGTTGTAGAACTTGTTCAACGCGCTGCCGCCGAAGTCCATCGAGCCGACAGTGTTGCGGATGAAGGGGTGGAGGCAGGCGTTGAATGCCTCGTTGTCACACGCGCCCTGTCCAAAGTGGAGGTTCTCGGACGCCAGCACTGCTTCCGAGGCTGCATAGTTGGGGTACATCTTCTCCCAGCCGCGTGGCAGTGTGCAGCCGTGGAAAATCACTAACAGCCCGAAGTCGTTTGCGTCGGCGAGAATGTCTTCGTAGAGTTGCATCATGGGCTGCTTGTCGCCGCCGAAGAAGTCGACCTTAATGCCTCTGATTCCATTGTCGTGCATCCATTTCATCTCGGCGCGGCGTATGCGCGGGTTGTTCATCTTTCCTATCGGGGTCTGCGGCGCGTCGTTCCATGGGCCGTTTGAGTTGTACCAAAGAAATATGCCGACACCTTTTGACTTTCCGTAGCGTGCAAGTTCGGCGATTTTGTCGTAGCCGATTGCCGAGTCCCAAAATGCGTCAATCAGCACGCTCTGGTATCCCATTGCCGCTGAAAAGTCGATGTAGCGTTTCTGCTCGTCATAGTTGCAGCTCGGGTCCATGCCGATAATCCAGCTCCAAGAGCCTTTGCCGTATGTGTATTGTTGGGATGGGGCGTATTTCTGTTCCGTGAGGTCGAACGGCGCAGTGGTCTCGACGATGTTCTTGAGCGACGAGCCGAGCGTTATGGTGCGCCATGGAGTTCGGGCGGGCAGCGACACCATTGCCGATGTGCTTGAAAATCCGTTCATTTCCTCGGGCTGCGGGAATCCGATTTGGTAGTTTGTACCGCCATTGTTGATAAGGCGGCATCCGACGTAGTTGCCGTCAGTGCCAGTCTCGCTGATGAGCACCCATCCGTCCTCGCCCTCGCGGAAAAGGCATGGGAAGGTGTAGCCGTTGCCCCAGCCGTTCTTGCCAGCCGCGTCGTCGACGGTGTATGGCGTTTCGTAGCTTGGCGATGTGCGGGCAAATCCGTTCATGGGCTTGGCCTGTGGGCATAGGAAAGTCGTCGTGCCGTCTGGGAGTACGAAGGACGAAGCCTCGCCGTCTATCGTGCAGACCCTTGTGTCTTTGACGGGGTGGACTGTGTAGCGGTATGCGACGTCGCGGTCGCTCACGCGGAACTCCACGGTCAGACGCTTGGAGCCGTCTTTCGTGAGGTCAATGGTAGCGGCGTTTGCGGTGTAGTTTACAGTGGATTGCTTGATGTTACGGAGCGAGTATGTTTCGCTGACTTTGGACTGTGAGATTTCGCCAGTGGACATTCCGGCGGAGAAGTCGCCGATGTTGGTTTTCAGACCCATTGGGGACGGCTTGATGAAAGTCTTGCCGCCGAGGGTCACGGAATATTCGGGCTTGCCGTTAGTGACTGTGAACGAGACCGCGATATTGCCGTCCGGGCTTTTGATTGTGCAGCCGTCCTGGGCATTGGCACTGGCCATGAACCCAAAGAGCATGATGAATGATGATAAAAGTCTTTTCATTTTTGGTGTTTGAAGTTTTATGTGTTTTATTAGTGTAAATGGTGTTAAAATGGGAAACAAAATTAGCAACTTTTGCGTCATTTTGCAAATATTATCGTAAAAAATATGTATCTTTGCCCCCGATTTTTAATATAAAAGCATCATGAACAACACAGGCAAGATTCCCGTAACGATTTTGACGGGCTTTTTGGGTGCAGGCAAGACTACACTTCTTAATAATATAATAAACAAGTACTCCGACAAGCGTTTTGCCGTGATAGAGAACGAGTTCGGCGAAATCGGCATTGACGGCGGGCTTATCGTCGGCAATATCGCCAGCATGTATGAACTCTCCAACGGCTGTATATGCTGCAACCTCAGCGAGGGTCTTACCAACACGCTCAACAACCTCTTGACCTCGAAATACCAGTTTGACAATCTCTTGATAGAGACTACCGGCATCGCCGATCCGTCGTGTGTCATCGACAATTTCATGGCATACGAGGAGATATACCGCAAGTTCATTGTCGATTCCGTGATCTGTCTCGCCGACGCGCAGACATACGAGGAGTCGGCTGAGGAACAGCCGGAAGTCCACCGCCAACTCGCTGTGGCAGACATCATTATCCTTAACAAAATCGAGGATGTGACGCCCGAGTATGGCGAGCATGTGAAGAAGCTCATCCGCTCCGTAAACCCAACGGCAAAGCTCTATGCCACTTCCCATGCAAAAATTGACAACATAGACATACTCGACACTTTTGCGTATTCGCCCGAGAATGTCGAGAAGTTGGTAGTCGACTTTAAGAACGCCACGCCGCTTAAGTTCGACATGATGGACATGGAGGCTGGCGCGCCGTCCTTCGCCGCAAACCCCAACAACAAGCATAACGCCTCGTTCCGCCACAGCATTGTGTCCGAGGGATTTACCGTCGAGGGAAGCCTTGACTACCAGAAGTTTGTCGAGTGGATGCAGGGCGTTTTGCAGTACAATTCTGCCAATGTCTTCCGCGTCAAGGGCATCCTTTCCATCGCCGGGAACGACAAGAAGTTCATCCTCCAGTCTGTGCGCCAGTACTTTTTCATTGAGGAAGGCGAACCCTGGGAGGACGGCGAGCAGCGGTTCTCCAAACTTGTCTTCATCGGCAAGAAACTCAACCGCGAGGCCATCGAAAAGTATCTTGAAAGTTTTGTAATTTCATAATAATCAAACATATCCGCCATGCGTAACAGACGGCACAAATCATCATCTTCATCAAGTCCGGCAGAGCAGCGTCTCGTCGCCGACAAGGACGCGCCCTTGCTCGAGTTCCTTTTTGATAAACTCATGGGCTGGAGCAAGACCAACATCCGCGAACTCCTAAAATCGGGCAGGGTAGTGGTCGGCGGCATTGCCACGACTGCTTTTGACTATCCCGTCCGCAGGGGCGTGGAGGTGCGCCTACTGCCGCGCCCAAAGCTCATGCAGCAGGGCGGCATCAACAATCCGATGCTCGACATATTGTACGAGGATTATGACATCGTCGTCGTCAACAAGCGTGAAGGCCTCCTTTCCGTCGGCACTGACGGCGACAAGGAGAACACCGCCTACCATATAATCAACTTGCACGTCAAAAAGCAGGGCAGGGGTCATCATATTTATGTTGTCCACCGTCTTGACCGCAAGACTTCGGGCGTGATGATGTTTGCAAAGAGCATGGCGGCTCGCGATGCGTTGCGCAATAACTGGAAGGACATGGTTGTGGAGCGGTCGTATTATGCTGTCGTCGAGGGTTGCCCTCAGGTCAAGAGTGACACTGTAAAGTCGTATCTGACTGAGGACAAGATGCTTAAAATACATTCGTCGTTTATTGACAATGGCGGGCAGCTTGCCGCAACCCATTATGATGTCATCCAGAGTAACGGCGAGTTTTCCCTCGTGAAGTTGAACCTCGACACCGGCCGCAAGAACCAAATCCGCGTCCAGATGTCAGCCATCGGCCACCCCGTAGCCGGTGATGCGAAGTATGACGCGAAGACTAATCCCCTGAAGCGCGTGTGTCTCCACGCAGCGACTTTGCAGCTTGTCCACCCCAAGACCGGCAAGTTGATGAAGTTCGAGGTGCCAGTGCCAGGCGGATTCTACAAGATTGTGAAAGAGAAAAAGGTGTCGCCTACTGCTCAACCGGCAGATAAGTGAAAAATGATATTGATATACACATAAAACCCATTATTATATGGCAAGATAAAACAGATACATCATTGTTAATGCTCGCAAACTCAAAAACCATGATCCACATCGGACAATTTGCGCTATTGCGCCGTATGCCGACTTGTCATACTTCAGTTCAACGACAATGGCGGGGAAAGGCGAGTTGGGCAGCGGCAGGAACACCATGTCGGCAAACCCTTTGCCTGTCGGGGACTCCCTGAAAATCTCGTAATTACTTTTTGCAGAATAATATGCAATCATAATTGCACACGCCAAAGAATTTTCACCTTCGACAGACCGCCCCAGCCGCAGTTTCGCAGAGAATTCTCAAATTCTTCGCCAACCTCGGTGTTAGGTATCCTCACCTGAGAGGTATCGGGGTCGTAAGAGAGATAGCCGAGGTGCGCCAAAAGCGTCAGCACGTCGTCGCTGTTTTCGATATGCTTCATATCGTTTCGGGAACTTGTGATTTTAACAAAAACACTCTTTCCTTCAAGCAATTTAACAATCTTTTTGCGAACATTGAGAGTGTCAACCTTGATGTAACGCTCTATCGTGGCGTAA
>CAJOJG010000055.1 GCA_905234655.1 uncultured Bacteroidales bacterium | reverse complement strand
CATGGTTTTCAAAGGCGGCGACTTGGTGAGGATGGAAGAAGTTGAGAAGTAAAAATCAACCTAAATTGCTCAATCAACATGTCTGAAAAAGATTGATAAATGCTATATTCTGCCCGCCAGCGTTTCCCTGAAGCCGGCGTTGCTCGGATTGAGGTAGATGCCCATGGTTGTTGCATTATTAATCTTTGCCACAAATATAAAAAGATTTTTTGAGAAAATCTCATGAAATCTCTATTTCCTCACCGCTTCATTTCAGCCCAGCCTCTTTCAATAGTTGAAGGATTTGCTTGTCGCTGACAGTTGACTGTTCCGACTTGTCATATATCGAAAGCAATGAGACAGTGCCGGACATTCGTTGTTCACAGCGCAGCCAATTCTTTAAGGAACACAACGATAAAAAAAAAATTTTCCAATTTCCATTGCGTATTTTTGCAAAATAATGACTACCTTTGCCCCCGAAAAAAATCACAAAAAAACTATGCTCGACAAATCATCAAAAATATACGTCGCCGGACACCGTGGGCTCGTTGGCTCGGCGATATGGAACAACCTCAGACAGCGCGGCTACCACAACCTCGTCGGCCGCACCCACAAGGAACTCGACCTTACCGACCAGCTCGCTGTGCGCCAGTTTTTTGACATCGAAAAGCCTGACGCTGTGGTGCTTGCGGCGGCATTTGTGGGCGGCATAATGGCAAATTCGCTTTACAGGGCGGATTTCATCATGATGAACATGAAAATCCAGTGCAACGTCATCGGCGAGGCTTACGCGCACGGCGTTCAGAGGTTGCTTTTCCTCGGCAGCACGTGCATCTATCCCAAAAACGCTCCGCAGCCTATGAAGGAGGACGCGCTCCTTACTTCGCCCCTCGAATATACAAACGAGGAATACGCAATCGCCAAAATTGCAGGATTGAAGATGTGCGAATCCTACAATCTCCAATACGGCACAAATTATATCGCCGTGATGCCGACCAATTTGTATGGACCTAATGACAATTTCCATCTCGAAAATTCGCACGTGATGCCCGCCATGATGCGCAAGATTTACCTTGCAAAACTCATCCATGACAACGATTGGCAGCGCATCGCCACAGACCTCAACAAGCGTCCCGTGGAGGGCATCGACGGCAAGGCTTCTCACGACGAAATACTGAAAGTTTTGGCAAAATACGGCATCGAAAACAACAAGGTAACACTCTGGGGCACAGGCACTCCGCTGCGCGAATTTTTGTGGAGCGAGGACATGGCTGACGCGTCCGTCCATGTACTCGTCAACGTCAACTTCTCTGACATCATCGGCATCGAAAAATATTCGAGCGTTCATTATGGCGCGTCAGTTGACGGTGCAGTGGACCGCAACCACAGCGCGGGTAGGGGAGGGGCGATACCATCCCTCGGCGAAATCCGCAACTGCCACATCAACGTCGGCACCGGCAAGGAACTCACAATCAAGGAACTTTCCCAACTCGTCGTAAAGGCTGTCGGCTTTGAAGGCGAAGTCCTTTTTGATTCCGCCAAACCCGACGGCACGATGCGCAAACTCATCGACGTCAGCAAGTTGCACTCGCTCGGCTGGACCCACAAAGTGGAAATCGAAGACGGCGTCCAAAAATTGTTCGACTGGTACAAAGAGAGTTTGGAAAATTAAAAACATTTTTATAACTTTGCCACCGCAACCTGAATAGAACGTGTACTCAAAAGGTTACACTATTTAATTATTTTAGTTATTAAAATGGAAAACAACAGAAATCGCGGCAATTCCGGCTATTCGGACAACAATCCCCGCGCAAACCGTGGCAACAGGCCATACCAAGGAAACAATTACCAGCGCGGTAATTACCCGAACCGCTACAATGGGAATGACCGTTACGGCAACAACGACTACGACCGTAACAATAACGGTTATAACCGTAACAACAATGGCTATGACCGCAACAACGGCTACAACCGTAACAACAATGGCTATGACCGCAACAATAACGGCTACGACCGCAACAACGGCTATGGCAATAACGGCTATGACCGCAACAACAATGGCTATGGCAATCGTGGCGGCAACTTCCGCCGTAACAACAACGACCGCTATGGCTACGGCAACCCCAACAACGGTGGCAACTTCCGCCGCGACAATGGCTATAGCAACAACGGCGAGGACGGACAGCCGCGCCAGCGCAAACATTTCAACCGCCAGGGCAGCAAGTACACCGTGGACAACCAAGGATTCCACCACAAGAAATACTGGGACCATTCTGACCGCAAACAGCAATCGTTCGACAACGCCGCAGAAAGCGAGGACGACTTCCTTGAGAACGATGGAAAGATTCGCCTTAACAAATACTTGGCTAACAGCGGAATGTGTTCACGACGCGAAGCCGACAGGCTGATTAAGGCTGGTTCGGTGCAGGTTAACGGCGAGACGATAACAGAGATGGGCGTTAAAGTCAGCATCTCCGACGAGGTTTCATATAATGGCATGGTCATAAAGCCGGAACGCAAACGCTACATCCTGCTCAACAAGCCGAAGGACTACATAACGACGCTCAAGGATCCCAACGCCCGCCATACCGTGATGGATCTTATCCAAGGCGCATGCAAGGAGCGCGTGTACCCGGTCGGAAGGCTCGACAGGAACACCACTGGCATACTCCTGTTCACTAACGACGGCGACCTGGCTAAAAAACTCACACACCCGAGTAACGAGATTCAGAAAATATACCACGTCACGACGGACAAGAACGTGTCCATCAACGACTTGCAGAAGATTGCCGACGGATTTGAACTCGAAGACGGCTTCATAAGTGCCGACGAGATTGGATATCTCGACGAGCGCAACCGAAACGAAGTCGGAATCCGCATCCACTCCGGCCGCAACAGGATTGTCCGCAGAATATTTGAACACCTCGGATACGATGTCGTCAAACTCGACAGAATCTCTTTCGCAGGCCTTGACAAGAAAGGACTGCCGAGGGGTCACTGGAGGTTCCTCTCCGACAAGGAAATTGGCTTCCTCAAAATGATTTCCAACAAAAAGGCGGAAGCCGTAGGTCAGGACGTCATAGAGGACATCGACGACGAGAACGCAGAAATCTAAACATTAAGCGATGCTCGAAACCATCAAAAAGTATCTTAGCATGGTCCGGTTCGCGCACACGGTGTTCGCAATGCCGTTTGCGCTAATCGGATTTTTCCTTGGGATAACGGCGGGAAGCTTCGACTGGCTCCTGCTCTTGGAAGTCGTGCTGTGCATGGTATTCGCACGTAACGCGGCGATGGGCTTTAACAGGTGGCTCGACCGCGACATCGACGCGGACAACCCACGCACCAAAAGCCGGGAAATCCCGTCCGGGAAAATATCGCCAAAGAGCGCGATGGCGTTTGTGGTGGCTAATATAATACTATTCATCGCCACGACATTCTTCATCAACAAGTTAGTCTTCATGCTCTCGCCGATAGCGATATTCGTGGTCATGTTCTACAGCTACACAAAAAGGTTCACGCCGCTGTGCCACTTTGTACTCGGCTGCGGACTCGCACTCGCGCCGATAGGCGCATATCTCGCTGTGACAGGCGAATTTGCAGTCCTGCCGGTCATATACTCGTTCATCGTGCTGACTTGGGTAAGCGGATTCGACATTATCTACTCGCTCCAGGACGCGCAGTTCGACGCTGGCAAGAATCTCCACTCCGTCCCCCAATGGCTCGGGATCAAGGGTGCGTTGAGGCTTTCATCGGCTGTTCATATCGCCACTGCGGTACTCGTAATCACCGCCGGATACCTCCAGCAAGCGGGGATTTTGTTCTCCATAGGCGCGGCGATATTCCTGATACTGCTCTACAGGCAACATTCAATCGTAAAGCCCGACGACCTCCGAAAGGTCAATGTCGCCTTCGGAACTTTCAATGGCATAGGAAGTTGCATATTTGCATTCTTCGACATACTCGACATCGTGGCTTAAAACCGAATTTTTTTCGAAAAAAAATTTGGAAAATCAAAAATATCGTTTTACCTTTGCACCGTCTTAGAAAAAGGCACACGAAATTTTGCCACCGTAGCTCAGTTGGTTAGAGCGGCTGATTCGTAATCAGCAGGTCATGAGTTCGACTCTCATCGGTGGCTCTCCTAAAAATGAAAAGTTGAACTCTATATCAAACTCGGCAAGTGACTTTAATAAAGTTATTGTCGAGTTTTTTTTTTGGTCATCTTAAAAATTTTCTATATTTTTATGCCGAAAAAATAAAGACACATCACAAATGGAAACTTTACCAAAAGACCCGGCGATGCTTGTATCGGCGGTCAACATGCTCCTGCGCGACGACGAGTTCGACACACTCGAATCGTTGTGCTGCTATTTCGACACGGACGCCACGGAACTCAGGCGCAGAATGTTACGCGAAGGATACGTATATTCAGAGTCCCAACGCCAGCTACGGCCGACAGGCTTCGACAGCGGCGCGGGCGACCGTGGCAGCGTAGAAGTCGCATACAGCTTCTTCCACCAAAAATGGAACATATACAAGTCGTCGACCCTCGAATGGCAGAAGGACGACATCGAGCAGGCCATCTCGTCATACGCCACGGACATGCCCAGACCACTGTACGACATGCTCTCGTGCGGTCAGGACGGCTTTCTCCAAAACCACGCCACATTCGCCGACGACCTCAGTTTTGCCACCGGAGCTCTGGAAAAGATGCTACAATAGCCCAAGCAAATACAAATAACAAAATTTCAGCGTGAAATTTGTCATTATATTTGGAAAAAACAAAAAAAGGAAATACATTTGTAACCAGTATCAACAATTAAACTCACTTGAACCATGGCAAACGAACTTGAAGAATTCACACCCAGCGAACTGCTCAATAAGTACCTGACTGCTAATAAGATGAGGAAAACTCCCGAGCGGTTCATGATCTTGGAAGAAATTTACAAGACCGAAGGGCATTTTGACATAGAGTGGCTCTACAAGCACATACTCTCAAAAGGGCACAACGTAAGCAAGGCCACGATATACAACACGATGGAAGTCCTGACGGCAAGCGGCCTCGTACTGCGCCACGACTTCGACACCGCGCGCGCAAGTTACGAAAAATGCGGCAAGAACCATAACCACATCGTTTGCGTGATGTGCGGAAAAGTCGCGGAGTTCGAGGACATGGAAATCCCGGAACTGGAAGACAAAGCCGCCGAATCCTCCAACTACGAGATATTCTCCCACAGAATCTACCTCTACGGACTTTGCCCTAATTGTGCAACTAAACGCATTAATTAACAGACAGTTACACGGGCGCAGTCCATACCGACAAAAAAATTATCTCAACATAATAAAATGAAAATTGACGTATTATTAGGCCTCCAATGGGGCGACGAAGGCAAGGGGAAAATCGTGGACGTCCTTGCCCGGAAGTATGACATCGTGACAAGGTTCCAGGGCGGACCGAACGCCGGACACACCTTGAAGTTCAACGGAAAGAAGTTCGTACTCCACACAATTCCATCGGGAATATTCACCGACGGCGCGATTAACATAATCGGCAACGGCGTCGTCCTCGACCCAGGCATCTTCAAAAGCGAAATAGAACAAATCAGCGTCGAAAACCCGGACATCAAGAAATGCCTGAAGATTTCGCGCAGGGCTAATCTCATCCTCCCAACCCACAGAATCCTCGACGCAGCCAACGAGGCAGCGAAGGGAAAGTCAAAAATCGGCAGCACTCTGAAAGGCATCGGTCCGACATACACCGACAAGATTAGCCGCAACGGCCTGAGAATCGGCGACATCGAGCTCCCCAACTTCAAAGAGAAATTCGACGCGCTCACCAAGCGTCACCTCCGCGAAATAGACAGCCTCGGATTCAAGGACTTCGACCTCGAGCCGATGAACAAAGAATGGTTTGAAGGCATCGAATGTCTAAAGCAGTTCGAGTTTGTGGACGCTGAAATGCTCATCAACGAAAAACTCGACCAAGACAAATCCATACTCGCCGAAGGCGCGCAGGGCACGATGCTCGACATCGACTTTGGCTCGTACCCATTCGTGACAAGCTCCAACACGATATGCGCCGGCGCATGTACAGGCATGGGCGTTGCGCCGCAAAAGATTGGCGAAGTCTATGGCATCTTCAAGGCATACTGCACGAGGGTAGGGGCGGGGCCGTTCCCGACCGAACTCTTCGACGCGACAGGCGAAAAACTCCGCGCCGCCGGAAACGAGTTTGGCGCGACGACAGGCCGCCCGAGAAGGACTGGATGGCTCGACCTCGTGGAGCTCAAATACTCCTGCATGATTAACGGCGTGACCCAGCTCATCTGCACAAAGAGCGACGTGATGAACGACTTCGACACAATCAAGGCGTGTGTCGAGTACGAAATCGACGGAAAACGCACAATGGCGATGCCCTTCGACACCGCGCAGGACGCAAAGCCAATCTACAAAGAGTTCATAGGTTGGAAATGCGACATCTCGAACGCAAAGACCGAGCAGGAACTCCCACAGGCTCTCATGGACTACATCAAATTCATCGAGGACTTTGTGAAAGTGCCGGTGAAGATGGTGTCTGTAGGCCCGGACAGGAAAGCGACTATCATTAGGTAATCCCATCGACACAAGCATTGGCAATGCAAGCGGAGACCACCGCCTGCATTGCCACTTTTTTAATATTAAAATCAACCCCATAGACCAATGGACATACTATTCACACTCCGCCACATCGTCAAAGCCGGACATAAGAACGGCAAGGGAGTGCACTCGCCAAACACCTACAAATTCTTTGAACAAGCCATTTTCTCAAAAGAACAGTTCGACTACAGCAAGGCGGAAGACTCGCTAAAAAGGTTCAAGAAAAGCGACAAGACCATCAACGTGACCTCCGCCGGGGCGAAGGGCGACGGCTCAAAGCACCCCCGACGCATAGCCGACATTGCAAAATCAAGCTCCTCATACGGCAAATATGGACGGCTCTTACAGCGCATCGCCCACTACCTCCACCCCGACCACATCCTCGAACTCGGCACCTCGCTCGGCATCGGGACAATATACCTCGCAAGCGGCAGCCCGCTCTCCTTAGTGACGACCGTCGAAGCATGTCCGGAAACCAGCAAAACCGCACAGGAAAACTTCAAAAAAGAGGGCATCGACAACATCATCGCAAAAGTCAGCGACTTCGACTCCATAATCGGCGACCTCATAAAGCCAGGGCGTTTCGGGCTGATATACGTCGACGGGAACCACACATACGACGCGACGATGCGCTACTACAAGTTGATAAGCCAGGCGGCTGAGGGCGGCGACGTCGTGGCGATATTCGACGACATAGACTGGTCGAAAGGCATGTCAAAAGCCTGGGACGAGATTTGCAAGCAGCCCGACACAATCGCCGCGATAGAGACACTCAGGATGGGAATCGTGTTTTTTAATAAGAATTTAACGCAAAAAACATATATCACGAGGTTCTAAAACGACAAAAATGATGTAACTTTGCCGAGAGAAAAACATCTTTGGAACATGAAAAGCGTTATTTTACTCACAGCGGCTATGATAGCGTCGGCGGTCACGGCGTCGGCACAGTTCGAGATGCTCGGCAAAGACCTCGCCCGCATTCGTTCCCACATAGACAACGACCCGGAATACGAGGCTGTGATCGACACGCTGGACGAGAACACCATCCTGGTCAAAGGCCGTGGCGCGGAAAAATACCCGTACTTCTCATACGAAATCGACATTAACAAGGACGAATGTGTGTGCGTCGGCTTCGTCAGCCGCAACAGGGAGGTCTTCAACGCATACATCAACATCCTCTCGTCGCTTGGCAAGTTGGTCTGGAGCGACAGTACGAATGTGGATTTCAGGTACGAAATTATCAGAATGGACGGCGAAAACGGCGATAATGGCACAGAAAAACTGTACTACACAATCCAGCAGCCATACCGCAACAGCGCGCTCCTGACTCAGCGAAACATATTCTCCATCACTGTAACTAAGGACAGCGACTAAAATAATATGAAAAAACGCCGTGGCTCGCGCCACGGCGTTTTTTCATTATTTATACCGAACTACTTCGCGTAATTGACAGCCCTGGTCTCGCGGATTACTGTAATCTTAATCTGACCGGGGTATGTAAGTTCCTTCTGAATCTTGTTGGCGATTTCGGCGGAGAGTTTCTCGGTCTCGAGGTCTGTCACCTTGTCCGCACCGACAATGACGCGGAGTTCGCGTCCAGCCTGGATTGCGTAGGTCTTGAGGACGCCGGGGTACGACTGAGCGAGGTCTTCGAGCGCCTTAAGACGCTTGATGTAGCTCTCGGCGATTTCACGGCGTGCGCCTGGACGTGCGCCGGATATTGCGTCACATACCTGGACAATCGGGGCGATGATGGAAGTCATCTCTATTTCATCGTGGTGCGCGCCGATGGCGTTGCAGATGTCGGGCTTTTCCTTGTACTTCTCGGCAAGCTTCATACCGATAAGGGCGTGTGGCATTTCGAGATCCTCGTCAGGCACTTTGCCGATGTCATGGAGGAGTCCGGCACGTTTGGCAGCCTTGACATAGTTTGTAAGTCCGAGTTCCGCAGCCATCACTGCGCAAAGGTTGGCGGTCTCGCGTGAATGTTGAAGGAGGTTCTGTCCGTATGACGAGCGGTATTTCATCTTGCCGACAAGCCTTACAAGTTCGGGGTGCAAACCGTGGATTCCAAGGTCGATGTATGTGCGCTTGCCGACTTCAGCGATTTCGTCCTCAAGCTGTTTCTTAGTCTTTGCGACGACTTCCTCGATGCGGGCGGGGTGTATGCGGCCGTCGGTGACGAGCTGGTGGATTGCAAGCCTGGCGACCTCGCGCCTTACGGGGTCGAATCCTGAGAGGACTATGGCCTCCGGGGTGTCGTCTACGATGATTTCGATGCCAGTGGCGGCCTCGAGGGCGCGGATGTTGCGGCCTTCGCGGCCGATGATGCGTCCCTTGATTTCGTCGTTGTCGATATTGAAGACTGTCACTGAATTTTCGATGGCGGTCTCGGCACCGATGCGCTGGATAGTCTGGATGACGATTTTCTTGGCCTCGCGCGCCGCCTGGAGCTTGGCCTCCTCGACGATGTCGTTCTTCAGGCTTATCGCCTCGGTCTGCGCCTCGGCTTTGAGGGAGTCTATGAGCTGCTGCTTGGCGTCGGAAGCCGATATGCCGGCGATGGCCTCGAGGTTTTCCTGCGCGCGGTGTGTAAGTTCGTCAAGTTCCTTGTTCTTGGCCTCGGCCTTCTCTATCTGACGGTCGAGTGTCGCCTTCAGGGTGTCGCTCTCGTTCTTCTTCTGTTCGAGCTCTTTGGCCTTCTTCTGCAACTCGTTGCGGTTCTGGTTAAGTGCGCTTTCCTTCTGACGGAGCTTTTGCTCAAGCTGCTGTAGCTTGCCATTCTTCTCGTTTGCGATACGGTCGTTTTCTGACTTCATTTTGAGAGCCTCCTCACGTGCCTCAAGGAGCTTCTTCTGCTTGATGGCCTCCGCGTCGGACATCGCATTGTCCATTATACGGCTTGCGGTCTTCTCGGTCGCCTTTACCTTAAGGAAGTACCCGAGCAGGAAGCCGATGACTAATGCCGCGAGCGCGATGCAGGCTGGGATTATTGCATTTGACATTTCTGTTGTGTTATATATTATAATAAAAATTAAACATAAAAAGCCCGCATCATTTGCAGAAATAGTTTGGAAACCCCTGATAACTCATGGGCGGAAGCCGCTCTACTGTTTTTAACGTCCAACGTCAGGTGTCATCGCCAATCCTGCGAGATAGAGCTGAAGTAGGGTTCGTAAGAAAACCGTACATTAAGGCCTGTTATACGCAGTCTGAAGTCGGCTCCCTGTTTGTTCAATAATTGTAGAGTTTCAAACCTGTTTGTGTAATGATGCGGGCAGAAGCTTGTTCTGTCACTCTTGTTATTTTTTAAAGAGCGTTTATATTTTGTATATAATTTTGGATCTCGCTGGACATTATCCTTAGCTCGGACAGTAACTCGGTGTCGTCGCTCTGGGCTTCCTTTCCGATATACTTCACGACGAGCTCTATGGCTACCATCGCAAGAAAGTCATAGTCCTTCTTGTCCTGGAAACGTTGTTTGTATATCTTTATGCGCTCGTTAATGAGCGTAGCAGCCTTGCGGAAACGCTCCTCGTCATCACGCGCTACCTTCATCGGGTAGGTGTGTCCGTCTATGTTCAACTTTATCGAAAGTTTATCGTCCATCGCTTCCCTAATTTATATATAGTGTCAATTGTTCTGCGAAAATTGAGCCGGAGTCTGGCTTCCGCCCGGCTCCATCAGCATTTTCAGACATTTGTCTATCTCCCGCACAATTCTGTTCAAGTAAATCTTGGCGTCGTGCTTCTCATCACCTTTTAAGAGCGAAAACATAGTCTTTATGTTGTCATAACGCAGCTTGAGCTGTTTATACTCCTCCTCCTGCGCCTTGACTTTTTCTTCAAGAGCCTTGCGGTTGGTCTCCGCCTTGTCGTAGTCCTGCCTGAGCCGGTCACATAGCGAGACCAACCTCTCGAACCGCTCCCGGAACTCGTTTACTAATATTTTTTTCTCTTCAGTCATGTGCTTCTACCAAAATTTTCGTATGACAAATGTATGACATTTTTTTTATTGCACAAAATTTTTCGTTATCTATTTTCAAAAAATTTTTCTTCGCACTGACTATCAGGAAGTTGAAGTTAAAGTATTTTTTAGCCTTGAGCCTCGAACATGGCTTGGGCGGCTAATTTCTTTATGCAATTCTCTATAAAAAAGTTTTATAACCCAAAAAATAATTATACATTTGCGTCGTTTTAGTAAATGAACGTATTTATATATATTGTCAACCCCCAAAAACTTCAACGCAAATTGAAAGTCCTTATCATAGAGAACGACTTCGTGTCGAGGCATTACCTTCGAGACTTGCTGACCTACTCCGGCCATACGTGCCAGAGTGCGATGAATGCGTCGGAGGGGCTTGACATATACGCCAACGACCGCCCGGACATCATCATATGCAACGTGCTGCTCCCCGGCATCTCCGGCTTCGAGTTCCTGCGCGACATCAGGAAGTCCGACTCGAAGACGCCGGTGATAATGATGGCGACTGAAAGTTCCGAAAGGCTCGCCATCCACGCCTTCCGCGCCGGTGCTGACGACTTCCTCAAGAAGCCTATCCAAGACAAGGACATCATCCCCCTCGTCCAGGAGTTCGAGAACAGGCTCCCGAAGCCGGAAGAGACTCCAAGCACATACGGGCAGATAGAGGCCGGGCGGCTTAAGTTCACTTTCCCCACAGAAATAGACGGCGCGCACAGCATCCGCAGCCGCATAATGGACAGCCTGGACGAAACTTTCTTCGACACAAGCGACAGGATGGGCATCGAGTTCGGACTCTCTGAACTCATCACAAACGCCATCGAACACGGAAACCTCGGCATAACATACGACGAGAAGACCGCCGTGTCGGACGACCCGGCCGCGATGTCGGAGCTTTGCCACAAGCGTCTGCTCGACAACCGCATCGCCTCCCGGCGGGTCACTATATACTACGAGTTCGACGCTCAAGAATGTAAGTGGACGATAATAGACGAGGGCGACGGATTTGACGTGTCCAAAGTCCCCGACCCGTCCAAAAACCCAAATCCTTCCGAACTCCTCCACGGTCGCGGTATATGGTTCACACGCGCGGTGTTCGACTCCGTGGAATACCACGGGCGCGGAAACGAGGTCGTCGTCACTAAGAAAAGGAACTTCCTGCTATAGCCCCCTCCGTGCCAAAAATCATCTTTTTGAGACTTATTTTTTTTCATGTTTTATTTGCTTGTGGCTCTGTAAATTACATCGATTACATAAAGCGACGGTAAAATTTTGTTGGGTTATTAGAAAAAACTTGTGTAACTTTATTGCCGCAAAAAAAGAAATCTCCAACCCCAACCAAACATACTAAGGAAACATGGACAAATTCAACCACTTGCACGTGCACTCGCACTACTCGATATTGGACGGCATGTCAAAAGTGCCCGACCTGATTAACAAGTGCCTGAAAAACGGCATGCACGCCATGGCACTCACAGACCACGGCAATATGTTCGGCATCAAGGATTTGGTTGACAGCGCGAACAAGATTAACGGCAAGGCAAGCAAAGCCGTCAAGGAGTGTAAAGAATCCATTGAAAAGGAAAAAGACCCGGCGAAGAAGGCGGAACTCGAGGCGAAACTGCCCGAACTTGAGAAGAAAGCGGCGGAATATGTGCCGTTCAAGCCAATAATCGGCATCGAGGCATATTGCGCGCCGGAAAGCCGCCACATAAAGGAAAAGGAACACCGTGGGTGGCACCTGATACTGCTTGCCAAGAACAAGACCGGCTACCACAGCCTCTGCAAACTTTCGTCGATAGCATTCACCGAAGGCTACTACTACAATCCGCGCATCGACAAGGAGGTTCTCGAAAAGTACCACGAAGGGCTTATATGCTCGTCGGCGTGCCTTGGCGGCGAAATCCCTAAGAAAATCATGGCTGGCGACCTCCGGGGCGCGGAAGATGCGGTATTGTGGTTCAAGAACCTGTTTGGCGACGACTATTACCTTGAACTCCAACGACATAAGACCGACAAGCCAAACGCATCGACCGAGACCTATGCACTCCAAGAGAAGGTCAACAAGGTTCTCATCGAATTTGCCCGTAAGCACAACATAAAGCTCATCGCCACAAACGACGTCCACTTCGTCGAGGAAGACCACGGCGAGGCGCATGACAGGCTTATATGCATCAGCACGGCGACCGACTTCGACGACCCGGGGCGAATGCACTACACAAAGCAGGAATGGCTCAAGACGCCCGAGGAGATGGAGGCCATATTCAGCGACATTCCAGAGGCACTGTCCAACACTGTCGAAATCGCCGAAAAGGTCGAGACATACAGCATAGATTCCGCGCCAATCATGCCTAAGTTCGAGATTCCAGAATCTTTCGGCACGGAGGAGGAATACCGCAAAAAGTTCACCGAGGAAGACCTTTTTAATGAGTTCACCCAGGACGAAAACGGCAATGTCGTACTCTCAAAGGAGGAAGCCGACAAGAAAATCAAAAAACTCGGCGGCTACGAAAAACTCTACCGAATAAAACTGGAGGCCGACTACCTCAACAAACTCGCCTACGACGGCGCGAGGATGAGGTACGGCGACCACCTGACCGATGAGCAGCAGGAACGCATAAAGTTTGAGCTCCACATAATGAAGACGATGGGTTTCCCGGGCTACTTCCTTATCGTGTCGGACTACATACGCGCCGCCCGCGAGGAACTCGACGTTTGGGTGGGTCCCGGGCGTGGCTCTGCGGCCGGCTCCGTGGTGGCTTACTGCCTGAAGATAACTAACATTGACCCACTGAAATACGACCTGCTTTTTGAACGTTTCCTTAACCCCGACCGTATCTCGCTCCCCGATATTGACGTTGACTTCGACGACGACGGACGCGGGAAGGTCTTGGACTGGGTGACGGAAAAATACGGCGTGGAGAAGGTTGCGCACATCATCACATACGGCACGATGGCGACGAAGTCCGCAATCTCCGACGTCGGCAGAATCCAAAAAGTGCCGCTCCCAATCGTCAACAAGATTAAAGGCCTCGTGCCGGACAGGGGATTCGAGGAGTGGCAGGTAAAAGCTGTGGACGGTGAAGTCCCGAAAAAAATGCCGGGCGTAAACCTCGCCAACTGTTACAAGTACATCCCTGAACTTCAACAACTTGTCAAAGGCGTACAGCCCGACACCGAGAATTTCAACATTCCCCTCGAAGGCCAGAACGAGAACATAGCCTCGATGCTTAAATATGCCAAGGATCTCGAAGACACAAACCGTCAAATCGGCATCCATGCCTGCGGCGTAATCATTGGCGCACAAGACCTTACGGACATCGCGCCAGTCGCCACAATCAAGGACAAGGACACCGGCCAGGACGTTGTAGTGACACAGTACGACGGCCACGTTGTCGAGAATGTCGGGCTTATAAAGATGGACTTCCTGGGACTTAAAACCCTGTCGCTGCAAAAAGAGGCGTTGAAAAACATCAAGAAGCACCGTGGCATAGACATCGACCTCGAGGCGATTCCAATCGACGACAAGCTCACGTACCAACTCTACAGCGAAGGCCGCACAATCGGCACGTTCCAGTTCGAGTCGCCCGGCATGCAGAAGTACCTCCGCGAGCTTAAGCCCAACAACATCAACGACTTGATAGCCATGAACGCGCTCTACCGCCCGGGGCCTATGGACTATATCCCGACCTTCATTAACCGCAAGCTTGGACGCGAGCCTATCTCATACGACATCCCGATTATGGAGAAGTACCTCAAGGACACCTACGGCGTGACTGTCTACCAGGAGCAAGTAATGCTTTTGAGCAGGCTTTTGGCAGGTTTCACACGTGGTCAGGCGGACTCGCTCCGAAAGGCGATGGGCAAGAAAATCGCGGCGATGCTGGCGGATTTGAAGCCAAAGTTCATCGAAGGCGGTAAGAAAAACGGACACGACGAACAGATCCTCCTCAAAATTTGGGGCGACTGGGAGAAGTTCGCCTCCTACGCATTCAACAAGTCCCACGCCGCCTGCTACGCCTGGGTCGCCTACCAAACAGGCTATCTCAAAGCGCATTACCCTGCCGAGTACATGGCGGCCAACCTCACGCGGAACAAGGACTCCATCGACGACGTGAAGAAGTTCATGGAGGAGTGCAAGGCTATGAAAATCGATGTCAAGGGCCCGGACATCAACGAATCCGACCTCAACTTCTCCGTCACGCACGACGGCGGCATACGATTTGGACTTGGCGGCATTAAAGGCGTCGGTGAGGCTGCAGTGGAAAGCATTGTGGCTGAGCGCGAAAAGAACGGCCCCTACAAGGACATCTACGACTTTGTGGAGCGCGTCAACCTCTCTCAAGTCAACCGCCGAACCTTGGAAAGTCTGGCCATAGCTGGCTCATTCGACTCATTCAAGGACTTGAAACGCAGCCAGTTCCTCGAAATTGCCGAGGGCGACATCGTGACATTCAGCGAGGCTCTTGGCAAGTACGGTCAAAAAATCAAGTCTGGCGGAAATACCAGCGGCTCTTCGCTTTTCGGCGACACAGTTAAAGTGGAAATCAAGAAGCCACAGCCGCGAAACTGCGACGAATGGAACGACCTCGTGAGGTTGAACAAGGAGAAGGAACTCGTGGGGATATACCTCTCGGCTCACCCGCTCGACCAGTACAAACTCGAAATACAGAACTACTGCAACGCGACAATGATGCAGATGTCGTCCAACGACGAGACGTTGAAAACCAAAAACGAACTCCGGCTTGCCGGAATCGTCACTGCCGCCGCCGAGCGCACAACGAAGACCGGGAACCCGTGGGGTCAGCTGACAGTAGAGGACTTCAGCGGCAGCTACCAGTTTGCAATGTTCTCAAAAGACTACATGCAGTACAAGAGCTTCTTCACAACAGGTTACGCAGTGCTGATTAAAGGAAAGATGCAACCCCGGTACAACAACCCAAGCGAGTTCGAGTTCCGCATACAGAGCATCGAGTTCCTCTCGGACATGAAGGACAAGATGATTAACTCCATAACCCTCAAACTCCCGATCGGCGACCTCAACGACAGGATGCTCAAGACGCTCCACGACATCTCTACTAAGAACAAGGGCAAAAGCACGTTGGCATTCACATTCTTCGACCCGAGGAACAACGTGAACATAAGGATGCACTCGCGCACATGCCATGTCAAGATTGACAACGCGCTTATCAGCGAGCTTAACGGACACAACATCAAATACGAAATAAAATAAGCGAAAACCATGAACAAAAACCACATCCTGGCACTCTCGGCGGCGGCATGCCTTGTCGCCGGTTGCGCCTCAAACACCGGAGACAAAGCCTCCACAGCACCGCAGGAGCGCATAAAGGCCGACCAAATCGGCTATCAGACGCACTCTACTAAGATTGCGATAATCCCCGACGGCACGGCCGACGACTTCCAGATAGTCGACATCGAGGGCAACGTTGCATACACTGGAAAAACGACCCCGGCGTCAACATGGTCGGCATCAGGGACTTCCGTAAAGAAGGCTGACTTCTCGGACTTCAACAAGTCCGGCGTGTACACCGTAAAATGCAAAGGCGCGGACGACTCGTACCCGTTTGCCATCGGCGACAAGATTTACACTGACCTCGCCATAGCCGCCATAAAATCATACTACTTCGCGCGCTCGGGCGTTGAAATCACGCAGCAGCACGGCGGAAAGTATGCCCGCCCCGCCGCCCACCCCGACACCGAGGTCAAGGTTCACAAATCCGCCGCCGGCCCCAAACGCAAGGAAGGCGACATCATCAGCTCGCCGGGCGGATGGTATGACGCTGGCGACTATAACAAGTACATCGTCAACTCCTCAATAACGGTATGGGAAATCCTCAATGCCGTCGAACTGCACCCCGAATATGTCAAATCGTTGAAAACCAACATTCCCGAATCAGGCAACAACCTGCCCGACGTTGTGGACGAGCTGCTCTTTAACCTGCGTTGGATGATGACGATGCAAGACCCTGCCGACGGTGGTGTCTATCACAAACTTACGGCCCTCGGCTTTAACGGAATGATAATGCCGCAAGACGACCACGACGAGCGTTTCGTCATCAAGAAGTCCACAGCCGCCGCCCTCGACCTCGCCGCCACTTGCGCAAAGGCATACCGCGTCCTCAAACCATACGACGCCGACCTTCCAGGACTTCGCGACTCGCTCATGAAAGTTGCTGAAAAGGCATGGGGCTGGGCGCAGAAAAATCCCGCAGTCCTCTACGACAAGAACCCCGAGGGCGTCCACACCGGCACATACGACGACATACATATCCGCGACGAGTTCTCGTGGGCGGCTATCGAGTTGACACTGGCCACTGGCGATGCCAAAAAGTACATGAAGGACATAAAGCAGGACGACTTCGACTTTGCAACCCCGGCATGGGACTCGTCCTCCGTACTCGGCATAATGTCCGCCCTAAACAACAAGGACAACGAGAAACTCTTTGAGCCTGAGATGTTTAAGTTCATGAAAGACGGCTTCATAAAACTCGCCGACCAGTACAAGGGCGACTATGAGCGTTCACCATACGCCACGCCGCTTGCCGCATTCCCGTGGGGCAGTAACTCCGTCGCCGCAAACCAGGGCATCGTCCTCGCCGCCGCCTACCGCTACACCGGCAACACAAAATACCTCGAGGCAGCCGAGGCCGACCTACACTACATTCTTGGGCGCAATCCGCTGGACTACTGCTACGTGACCGGCTTCGGCACAAAGAGCGTCAAGAATGTCCACGACCGCCGCACAGTTGCCGACGGCATAGACAAGCCTGTAGACGGCTACCTCTGTGGCGGGCCGAACGCAACCGCAAAGGGCGACCTTCCCGATTCGCTGTACACATACTCAACGCCAGCGATGCGCTACTGTGACCACCACGGCAGCTACACGACAAACGAAATCGCCATTAACTGGAACGCCGCGCTCATCGGACTTGTTTTTGCAATAGACGCTAAGTAACAGATGCTCTGCGACATACATACACACGTTCCTCGTCCGTCAATATTGTCGGTAGTGGACATAAGCCACAGCCGCATGAAACCGGACGAGGTTCGTATGTTTTCCATAGGCATCCACCCGAATAAAATCAGTGAAGATTGGCAGTGCCAACTCGCTGAAATAGAACGACTTATCCACGAGCCGAATTGTGTCGGGGCGGGGGAGTGCGGTTTGGACAAGTTTGCCGGTACGCCGAGGGATTTGCAGGAAAAAGTCTTCACTGCCCAACTCGCTTTGGCACAACGACATGGCAAGCCAGTCATCATCCACTGCGTCAGGCTCTACACCGACGTCCTCCACATTCTTAAAAGCGTGAAGTTCACCCACCCCGCCATCTTCCACGGTTATAACGGCAATCCCACAGTCACCGCCCAACTGCTGAAACTGCCGAACACATATTATTCCTTCTCTCCTTCTTTTTATATTTCCGCCGCAAAATCCATTCCCCTAATCCCACTCTCCCGCATACTCACCGAGACAGACTGCGACACCGCCGCCGATATTTCTGCCGCAATAGCGAAAATCGCTGAAATAAAGCGGGTTGGGGTAGGGGAGTTGGAGAAGGCGGTTTATGAAAACTATAAGATAATCTGCTCCAAATCCGCCAGCATAATAAAATCCGAACCTACACCGCCAGCATAAAAAAATCCGAACCATCGTCGTAACGGTTCGGATTCTTGCGGTCGCGGTTGCGGTCATAGATTTTCTTCGACTTTTGGATTTTTGTCGGTCTTGTCGAAATCAGTTTGCCGTGGAGCATAATCTCCTCCTCGCGGCTTTTCCTTTTTGCGGCGTTGAGCGCGTCGATAGCCACAGCGCTTTTCTTCTTGTTCATTTCTGTCAGTTTTTTTTATAGTTATCACACATTAATAAACGCCGCAATATAACGATTATTGCGGCGTGAGGGGGTAAAAAAATGGACTATTTCGCGATGTTCAAGTGGAAATCGTTGGCGAAAACCGCCTGAACGCCCTTGAGATGCTCGGCAGCATCTTTCAGCCGCTTGTCGACATCCTTATAACGCTCCTCCCACTGTATGCGGAGCTCGGGCGTGAACTCGTTCTCAGGGATTTTATAAAGCCTCACTAAGTACTCGAAATCGTCCTGTGTGGCGTCGTCGATGGCTGTGAGGTATTCGAGAACGCCAAGCTTAAGAGCCTCGCCGCCAGCTATCGGCTCTATGCCGATGACGTTTTGGCGCGCTGCGGCAACCTGGTCTGACAATGCAATAAGCGCGGCGTCCATTTTTGAGGGGACGTATGTGTCGAATGTCTCAAGAAGCTCGTCATACTTGATGACGACCTGCCGCTGCTGTTCCATGAGCCTGTCATTAAAATACCCGGCCTCCTTCGGTGTGGGCTTGCAAGACGATAATACGGCCACGGCGAGAGCCGCAAGTATGTATTTGGCGTTCTTCATATTACGATTACTTTTGGTTGTTTTGCTTGATTTCTTTGTTTGCCTTGGAGACAATGTCGTTAGCCTCCGAAACTTTCTGCTCGACGCGTTTTGAGATGTCGTCCCACTTATGGCGGAGGTCGTCGGTGAAGTCCGAATCGGGAATCTTGTAGATCCTGACCTGCTCTTTCGCCTCGGTGGCGGCTATGGAGCGCATGACTTCAATTTTGTCGGAGATGGCCTTGTGGAGCTTCTTGCAGTCGTCGGGAGTGTTCATCGAGCGCATCGTCGCTATCGCGCCGTCCAAGTATGAAACCATCCCGGCGAGCGCATTGTCCATCTCCGAGGCCTGGAATGTCTCGTAACTCTTAGTCAATTGGTTATATACACTGTCGATTCCGTGGTTGACCGCCATCAATTCGCCCGCAGAGGCCTGTATCTGCTCCGGCGACGGGCTACAACACTGAAGGGCCACCATAAGCGACACGCTGCCCATTATTTTTATCGCTGTCTTGTACATGTTTAATAAGGTGTTTTTCTGTTATAACGTCGCCACAAAGGTAATACTTTTTTATTAAATGAACGAAAAAAATCGACACGAACTTAATCTCATCACTTTATCGCGTCTGCGCTTTCCCTAAGCAACTTGATTATGTCGGCGGCGGAAATGCCGGTGAAGAGGTCTGCCTCTTGCAGCAATGCGTCGGCGAGTGAACGTTTGTTTTGGTGGAGGCGGATTATCTTTTCCTCGATTGTGCCGGCGGCTATCATGCGGTAAACCGTCACGGGACGCTCCTGACCTATGCGGTGGGCGCGGTCTGAGGCTTGGTCTTCAATCGCCGGGTTCCACCACGGGTCGAGGTGGATAACGTAGTCGGCGGCGGTGAGGTTGAGGCCTACGCCGCCCGCTTTGAGCGAAATCAGGAACAAAGGCTCGTCGCCCGTCTGGAACGCCTTGACAAGCCTGTCGCGCTCCTGTGCCGGTGTGCCGCCGTCAAGGTAAAGGTATCGCAAAGGCCCGGCATTGTCGGAGGCATTGATTTTGTCCAACTCCTCGCGCACCAACGCGAGATGGCTCGTGAACTGACTGAAAACCAGCGCACGGTGGCCGCCTTGACGAAGTTGGGTCACAAGATTGAGGAACGCCGCCATCTTGCTCGATTGGAGTGTGAGTTTCGGGTCTACAAGGCGCGGGTTGCAGGCCGCCTGACGGAGTTTGGTGATTTCTGCCAATGCACGGAGCGAATTTTTGCTGTCGTCCTCAAGGTTGGCGATGGCGGTCTGGCGTAGGTTGTCGTAGAGAGCCTGCTCGTCGTCGCTGAGTTCAACACGGAGGGTGATTTCGGTCTTTTCGGGCAACTCGTTTAGCACGTCCTCCTTGGTGCGGCGCAGCATGAAGGGCGTGAGCATGTTTTTGAGGATTTTTTGGCGCGAGGTGTCGTGGTCGCGCTCAATGGGCAGAATGAAACGGTCGGTGAACTGCTGGAACGTGCCGAGCAACCCTGGGTTTGCAAACTGGAAAAGATTCCAAATCTCGCTCAGATGGTTTTGCAGCGGTGTGCCGGTTAGCATCAGGCGGAAGTCGCCTTTGAGTTGCATCGCGCCCTTGGAGGTTTGCGTGTCGCGGTTTTTGATGGAGTGTGCCTCGTCGAGGACAATCGTCGTCCAAGTTTTCTTAATAAGAAGTTCGATTTCCGTCACCAAAAGTCCGTATGTGCAAATCACAACGTCGCCGCTTTCGCAACTCTCGATTATGGATTTTCTGTCGCCTTGGTTGAAGTTTTTTATGGTCAGTGCCGGGGCAAAACGGGTTAGTTCCTGCTGCCAATTCATCAGCACGTTTGTGGGCATTATAACGAGTTGCGGGCCGAGGGCTGCGCGGCTCTGCATCAGCGTTATGGCTTGGATTGTTTTTCCGAGTCCCATGTCGTCGGCAAGGCACGCGCCCGCACCCCAATACGCAAGGCGGCTCATCCACCTGAACCCCTCTTGCTGGTACGGGCGGAGTTCGGCGTGGATGTTGGCTGGTATCGGGAAGGCGGTTTTCTCTGATTCTTTGATTCTGGAAATCAGGCTTTTGAACTGCTCGTCGGCCTTTATTTTCGCGCCCAAGTCGCCGAGCGCGGAAAGTTGGATGCCGTTGATGGCGGCGATTTTAAGGTCGTCGCCCTTTTTGACTGCCATTTGCGAGATGGCTTGCAGTTGGCGGCGCAGTTGCTCGCTTACGGCTATGTACTCGTCGCCTTCGAGCCGGATAAAATTGCCCTCCGCATTATGCAGGCTTTCAAGCAGTTGTGCAATTTTCAATTTTTCTTTGTCGCCGATTTTGAGTTCGCCCTCCAACTCGAACCACTGACCCGCGCCGTGAATTTTGATGTTGAGCATTTTAGCCTCTATCATCGGTCTCACAACGCGCATCTTTACGCCCTGAGGCCATTCCACAAAGGCATTTTCGGGCATCTTGCGCACGGTTTCGAGTACTTGGAGGCACTGCGCGGTGTCAACAATCCATTGGTCGTCGCTGTCATCGGAAATTCCGTTCAATGAACTGCAAATTTTCTTGTAATTCTTCAACTCGGCGTCGAGGTCGCGCTCTGTCTGAACCTTTTCGCCGTCGATTGTGGTGCTTACCACCGTCATTCCCCGCGCCGGCTTTTGGTAAGGCGGACACATCCCGAACGGCTTGACTGCCAACGAGATGCTGTAATCATTAGTATTGTTGATTGGCGAAATTTGGACAGCGATGAGCGGCGAGGATTCCACACGCTTCAATGTTGTGGAGTTTTTCAAGAGCGGACTCATGACGGTGAACGTGCCGCTGAGTTTTTCGAGTGTCTGAGTGAGTTTTTCCTTGCTTTTGGCGGGGAAAGTCTTGATGTTTTGGAGTTTATTTAGAATCTTGATTTGTTCAGGATTGGCCTTTACGACGGTAAGTTGTTTGTCGCCTGTGCGCGTTACGGTGATTGGGGCGTAACTATCTTCCGATAATCCGGCGTTGGTGTTTACATGATAATCATCCCTGCCCTGGTTTACAGTGATTTGCAGCGGTTCTTCGATGATGTCGATTTTCTGTCCTGACGTCGCGTCAAAAACACGTTGGCAGCCTATGAGCGCGGCGATTGCGGGTTCGTATTGAAAATAAATTTCGTGGCTCCAGCCGTAGCCTTCTTCATGGATAGTTGCCGCCACTTTGCGGTCGAAGTCGTCCATGCAGTCATATTCGTTGTACCTTAACGAACCCAACGACACCTCGCGGCCTTTGCTCCAAGTGATTCCGCCGTTTTTGGTTTTTTGAAGTTTTATGGTGATGAGTTTGTTTTTCGTGTCAATGAGGTAGATAATTCGCTCGTTGTCCGAAACCGGATTAGAAGATGATGTTGTTGTGTTGTCGTCAAGGATTGAATTGAGTACTTTTTCCCATTTTTCAACCTTTTTATAATCGGTGAAAAACGTCGTGTCGATGCCGGTTTTCTTGCGCAAAACGTCCGAAGTGTTTCTAAGTTGGTCAAAATCAAACGAATACAACAGTTTTATGTAGTCTGAATTGCAGTCGGGAAGTAGTTGAAGGGCGTTGCTGACGGAGGCTTTGCTTTCCGTTACGTCGCAAAAATGATTCACGAACAACGCCGAGAGCATTTCGCCCGACAGGTAGCCGAAAGCCGTTGACGAGAAAGTCTCGTCGCCCTTGTCGTGCAGGTAATGTTCCAATACCACGCGCATCGCCTTACATTCATTGTCATACTCCACTTCCCGTGTTTTCATCAATGCGACCGCCGACCTGCGCGACATCGGCGTATTGAACTGCATGATTGACAGCGCGTATAGGAAATTTGTCAAAGAATCGGGAAAAACTTTTCT
The DNA here is from genome assembly GCA_905234655.1 of uncultured Bacteroidales bacterium. Lineage (GTDB taxonomy): Bacteria > Bacteroidota > Bacteroidia > Bacteroidales > UBA3824 > UBA3824. Next base: position 2,328 of record CAJOJG010000055.1, on the reverse strand, counting down.
GCCGAGGGTTTTCAAAATGGCTTGGTACGCCTTGTACGCGCCGCCAAAATCGTGGCTGTGCATCTTCTTGAGCGCGTCTAAGTATGGCATGCAAGGGGTGTCGTATCCTGACATGATTTCGTCGAGCCGTCCCGTCTGCATCAACTCACAATGGTACAGATACTTGCCAAACATTTGGTTGCGCTCGGCTTTTACAAGCGTAACGTTGTTGAAAAACACTTTGTCGAGGATTTCCTTTTCGGGGATAAAGCACAGGTTTTCCCAGTATTGAAGATAAATTCCAAACAACTTGTGCAAAACCTTATCAGGAAACCATGTGGAGAGTCCGGTACATTCCTTTTCCGTGAGCGCGCGGCACAAGAAAGCAAATGCGTCGTCACTAAAATGATATCCAACTCTGCGCCAATTGATTTTTCTGCAATCCTCGGCAAACGGCTTGCCGTGCAGACATCTCCACACGGGCAGTACCAACGAAAAAGCATCGTCAAAATCTGTGTCGTTAAAGTGTCCTATTTTTTTGATGGTCAGGATTTTGGCATCGTCGATAGTCCGCAGAATGTCAATCCAATTTTTCGGGAGTACCATATATTTGTATTTCGTCATATTATAGAATGACGACGCTTCTTGCTTTATGACTATTTTGTCTTCAGCCCATTGCTTTATGTCGTTCTCGATGTTGCGCGTGTAGCCTACACGCCGCGCGATGTCGGAAATTTCGGTCTTGTTGAAACTTTTGAAACTGCACGCCATCACTTGCAGCACGGGGTGCGAGAATTTTTTGTTGGTGTCCATGGTTGAGGTTTTCGTGTTTTTTGTAGTTTATTTACAATGCGAAGATATGAATTTTTTTTGAAAAAAACGCAATTATTGAAAAAAAAAATTGGGCAGGTCACACGGCGATTATCAAAAAACACACAGAGGACACAGACTTGAAAAATTCTCTGTGTCCTCTGTGAAACTCTGTATCTCTGTGTTTTTTTTACAACTTGAACACCCCGTCGCTGAAATAGCCGTCGAAGTCGAAGCGGAAGAGCGAGGCTCCGCGTTTCGAGGTCGTCTTGTCGATTTCGCCGGTGGTCAGGATGTGGTTGTCAGCGTTCAGTTTCTTGCGGAAGTTGCGCTTGTCGAGCGCGCCGCCGTAAATCGTCTCAAACAACATTTGAAGTTGCGTGAGCGTGAATTTTTCGGGTATCAGATAAAACGCCAAGGGCGACCACGCAAGTTTTTCCTGAAGGATTTTCTTGGCTTTCTCTATCATTATGTTGTGGTCGCCGTAAAGCGGGGGAACTGCCTTTGAATCAACCCATTGGGCGTTGAACTTGGCTTTTAGCCCGCTGTTGTAGTCGGCCGCCTTGATGAGCGCGAAATAACAAATAGAGACAACCCGCTCGCCCGGGTCGCGGTCCACGTTGCCAAATGCGCCCACTTGCTCGATGTAAAAATCTTCCAAGCCGGTGAGTTCCTTCACAGTGCGTTTCGCGGCGTTGTCCACGCTCTCGTCGTCGTCCACAAAACCGCCCATCAAAGAGAGTTCGCCTTTGCCGGGCTGCATTTCGCGGGGACGGATGAGAACCTGAAGTTTGCCGTCAAAATACCCGAAAATTATACAGTCGGTAGAGATGTAAAACTTCGGATGTTCCTGATAGTAACCCATTTTCAATTAACAATTAACAATTGACAATTGACAATGACAGCGCAATGAATTGTCAACTGTCAATTGTCAATTGTCAATTAAATAAACCCTACCAAAGAGCGATGTACAGTATTGTCAGCAAGGCGATTACGACTGCCGCGCCGATGTTGAAGGTCTTGTCGGTCTTGAAGATGTCAAGGTCGATTTCTACCAACTTCTTGTCCTGAACTTTGTCCAAAGCGTTGGAACGCAGGTAGTAACCTATCGTGCCGGTGATTGCCGCAAAGAACGCCATCGCACCTTCCATGCCGTAGATGTGCAAAGTGTCAGAGAAGAAACTTGCGATGAACAGCGCGAACGACACGCCCGCAACGATGAACATAATCTTGCTCCAGAAAAGTTGGGTGTTGATGTCGTCAGCCGAAAGTTCCGTCGCAGCCTCGGTGTCCTTGTTCCTGAGCGAGAGCCATACAAAGAGGATTACCAACGTGATGAACACAACGCCTGAACGTACCAAGAACGGCATTTCGGGGAACGCAAACTTGTAAATAATCGAGAACGCAAAAGTACCGATTGCAGCAACGATAGCCGCTGTGCCACTCGCACGTTTCCACAAAAGTCCAAGACCGAAAATCACAACAACACCCGGATATACAAACGCCGAATATTCCTGAATGAACTGGAACGCTTGGTCA
>CAJOJG010000054.1:4232-29760 GCA_905234655.1 uncultured Bacteroidales bacterium | reverse complement strand
ATCACGCCCGACATGGTGCAGGGCGGCTCGTATGCATACGGCGGACGCAAATATTGCAGATACTAAAACATCAGACAAATGAACAGCGACGAAACAAGAACACTGATTGTCGGAATGGGGATTACAGGCAACAACCTATATCAGGAACTGCAATCCCTCAATCCCGACATCTACGACATTGACAAAGACAAACTGCCTCTCAACTGGGAACGACGATATACCGAATACGGCTTCATATTCATTTGTGTAGATACGCCTTATAGGGACAAGGACAATCCATGCGACATATCGGCGGTCAAGGAAGCCGTCGAGACGTGGGAAGATTGTCTCGCGTTTGACGGCATTTTCGTCATCAAATCGACATTGCTTCCGTGGCAGATAGACAAGTTTATTGAGAAATACGACAACACAAGGATTGTATATTCGCCGGAATATTACGGCAACACGCAGCATTGCAACAACTTCAAGTTTGATTTTACAATCCTCGGCGGCGGCAAATACAAGTCAGCCTGTTACAGGGTTCAGCAACTTCTGCAATTAGTCCACGACGCGCGTCATACATTCAGGATTGTTGACGTTGTGATTTGCTTTCAAATTTTATAACTTTGCAGGGTCATAAACAACATCAAACCGTCAACAGAGGCTGCGTCTATAAAGGTGGTTTTTGCGGCGTATTTTTGTTGTGCCGATTCGTCAAGGGCATCGATGCGTGCGTAGAATTCTGCGAGCCATTCATCCATTATTTCTTGGTCGAGCTTTTTTTGTTCGGCGGTTTCGTCTAAGGCGGCGTCAAGGCCTGTGAGGGCTGAGAACGGCGCAAAATGGGCGACACGGACATCTATCGGCATCGGAAGGTAGGTCGTAGATACGTGGTGAGGGAGATTTATTATGTCTGAATAATCGTCCGTTTGTTCATCGTCAAATTTGTCGTCGTCCATTTTGTAATTGTTCATTTGATAATCGTTCATTTTGTAATTGTTTGTTTGATAAAATCAGTTGGAATTTCAAGTTTTGGTGGGTCATGCATTGTGGCCGCCAATTTGGGAGTTGCGCTGGATGCCGGTCGCGCCGTCGCCAAAGTTAACGCCTTTGAGGATGGCGTTGTTGCCAAATTTTTGCTTGATTTCTAAGCGTACTTCCTGGATTCGCCGCTCTTTGTCGAGCTCCGACTGCTGCTCTTGCCGCTGGATTTGGAGCTGACGGTAGTCGGTGAAGAGGTCGAGCTGCAGTGGCGCGGTCGACATTTTCGCGGCAGCAATGCGCTCGTTGACGACGTTGACCGCCGTCAGGTTTATGCGGCGGATTAGCAGAATCGGGTTCACAATCCTGTCGTACAGTTTCATCACCGCCTCGACGATTACCTTTGAGGACGACGATTTCATCGGCAGGTTTGCCGTGCCGTGGGCGTGTTTTGGGACTTCGCGGCCATAACGGTCGATGCTGATTTCGCCAGTGTATTTTGCGCGGATGTCGGGATTGCTAAGGCTCGTGCGGTCGTAGCCGATGGTCAGTACGAACTTGTCGGTGACAAGTTTTTTCTTGACCAAGTTGAGCGCGGCGGCGTCGGCCATTTCTTCCACGACTGTCCGTGCTTTCTTAAAGGTATATGGCGACTGTAGAACCTGTCCGCTGCCTGTCGACTTTCGCGCGGGGCGGTGGGACTTTATGTCCTTCATTGTGCACGGTTCCCATCCCCATGCGTGGTCGATGAGCAGTTCGGCATTGATGCCAAACATTTTGTATAACAGACCTTCATGCTGGAGCGAGAGCCGTGCAATCTGCCCCATTGTCGTGATTCCCACGGACGCGAGCCTTGAGGCAATGCCGTTGCCGATGCTCCAAAAGCTCGTCAACGGGCGGTGGTTCCATAGTTTTTTGCGGTAGGACATTTCGTCAAGTTCTGCGATGCGCACACCGTCCTTGTCCGGCGGCATGTGTTTCGCAACGATGTCCATGGCGATTTTACAGAGGTACAGGTTAGTTCCGATGCCGGCAGTGGCGGTTATGCCGGTGCGCGCAAGTACGTCGCGAATCATCTTTACCGCGAGTTCATGGGCGGTCATCTTGTAGATTCGGGTGTATGGAGTAATGTCTATGAAAACTTCGTCGACGCTGTATACGTGCATGTCTTCGGGCGCAATGTATGTGAGGTATGTGTCGTACACTTTTGAGCTGACTTCGATGTAGTACGCCATTCTCGGTTTGGCGGCTATGTAGTCGAGTTCCCAGTCGGGGTGCAGCGCGAGCTGGTCGGCGTCGCAGGACTTGCCGGTGAACTCGGTGATGTGCGCGCGGCGTTTGCGCTCGTTGTTTATGAGCCGGACTTTTTGGATTACCTCGAACAGGCGGGCGCGTCCGGGGATGCCGTATGCCTTGAGCGATGGCGAGACAGCAAGGCAAATGGTCTTGTCGGTGCGCGAGGTGTCGGCGACGACAAGATTGGTCTTCAGCGGGTCGAGGCCGAGCGACACGCACTCCGCCGAGGCGTAGAACGACTTGAGGTCGATGGCGATGTATGTGTACTTGTCATTGTCCATGGCGTTTTTCGATGTGTAAAAAGAGCGCAATCCGGGATGAATTAACATGGCCGGAACTGCGCTCCATCAATATAACTCGACTAAAAATTTTTGTTCTATCCTTGTTTTGACTTGATTTTGTTTTCTATTTCAGCGGCTGTTTCACGGAACTTCTCGTCGTTTTCAATTTGTTTGGCCACAGTCTTGCAGGCGTAAAGCACCGTGCTGTGGTCTCGTCCGCCAATTTCGATGCCGATTTGCTTGTATGGCATGTCCGTCAGCTGTTTTGCGAAGTACATCGCGAACTGCCTTGCCGTCGCGATTTCTTTTGCCCTCGACTTGGAGTTCAAGACTGATTCCTTCAACGAGAAGTGGGCGCATACAGTCTTGATTATGTGGTCGATAGTGTACTTCTCCTGCTCGGAGCTTTTTGTAATCTGCCCGAGGAGCTGCTTGGCAACGTCCAATGTCAGTTCTGTGCGCTCGAATGTGCTGTGTGCCAATAGCGACAGTAACGCTCCTTCGAGATCCCTGACGTTTGAGACGACGGTCTGCGCTATGTAGTCGAGGATTTCGCCGGAGATGTCCATTCCGTCGTTATATGCCTTGCGCTTGAGTATGTTAAGCCTCGTTATGTAGTCGGGAGCGGACACTTCAGCCGTCAGTCCCCAACGGAATCGTGTCAATAGCCTTTCTGTCAGACCTTTAAGTTCCACCGGCTTTGTGTCGCAGGTCAGGATAATCTGTTTTCCCATCATGTGGAACGTGTTGAATATGGCGAAGAAGGTGTCCTGTGTGCCAGTCTTACCGGCGAACTCCTGCACGTCGTCTATTATCAGCACGTCGAGCATCTGGTAGAAGTGGATGAAGTCGTTTCGCGTGTTGTTACGGCAGGCGTCGGAGTATTGGGTCTGGAACTTGTTGGCCTCGACGTAGAGAACCAGTTTTTCCGGGTATTTTTCCTTTATCGAATTGCCAATCGCCTGCGCGAGGTGCGTCTTGCCCATTCCTGAGTTTCCGAATATCATTAATGGGTTGAATGTGTTGCGGATAGGCTTGTTCGCTATGGATTCCGCCGCGCTTCGTCCGAGCTTGTTACAGTCGCCTTCGACAAAGTTTTCCATCGTGTATATCGGGTTGAGCCTCGAGTCGAGCGTGACCTTCTGTATGCCCGGGGATGTGAACGGGTTTTGGATTTCCATGGACGCAACTTTCGCCGGTTGGGGCGGTGCGGCACTGTTCCTGTTGGCGGGTACGCTCATGATTCCGTTTGTGCGGATGCCGGACTGCGGCGCAGCGCCATTATAGTTCGGCTTTGGCGGGCGTGACGCGCCGTTGTCGATGACTACGTTGTAACGCAGTTTGGCTGTGTCGCCGAGTTCCCTTTGGAGTGCTTTACGGAGGAGTTCGACGTAGTTTGTCTCGATGTATTCGTGGACGAATGAGGATGGAACTTGTACAACGAGGGTGTTGTCCTGCTCAACTTTAACGGGCACGATGGGCTCGAACCACAATCTGAAGCTTGTGGCGTTGATGTTGTTCTTAATGAACTGTAGGCAGCTGTCCCAAATTTTATGTACAGAGTTGTCCATCTTGCTGTGTTTTCATTCTGAGTTCGTGGCTAAATTAGCAAAAAATTCGCAATCCAAGAAAGGCTTTTTGCTATTTTTTTTCAAATGGCTTTTATTTACATAACTATCAACAAGTTATCTTTTGCGTTTTTTTTGGACGTTTTATCGTGGAAGTTCGCATATCTGGAGGTCTCTGATTTCGCCGTTGTCGATAACGAACCTTACCGCCGTGCGTTTAGTCTGTTGGCCGTAGCGTCCCGCCGCGCCGGGGTTCATCAGCAGGCATCCATATTTTTGGTCGTACATTATACGGAGTATGTGGGAGTGTCCGCAGACGAATATTTTGGGCGGGTCCTGGGACAGCACGTCTTTCACGGCGGTTGCATAGTGACCGGGATAGCCGCCGATGTGTGTCATGTAGATGTCCGCGCCTTCTACCGTGAAACGTTGTTCCATTGGATATGAGAGCCGCGTCTTGTAGTCGTCGATATTGCCGGAGACTGCCACGAGGGGCTTGAATTTGGCGATTCTGTCGGCTAATTCAAGCGAGCCGATGTCGCCGGCGTGCCATATCATGTCGCACGGGGCGAAGAAGTCCATGAACTTTTCGTCAAGGCTGTTGTGGGTGTCGGAAATCAGTCCTATGTTTTTCATTTTGTCGTGGTCTTGTTGTCTACCGTCGATTCGATTTTTCCGTCGATGAACACAGTCGTAATGTGGTCGCCTTGAGCGATTTGGGACGCGCTTGTGACGATCTTTCCGTTAGAGACGACGTATGCGTATCCTTTCTTGAGCACTGCCTGCGGGCTGTTGGCTTCTATGACGGTCTCGATGGACTGAAGGCGTGATTTCGCTTGGAGAATCCTCGTGTTAAGAAGGTTTGTTATGTGTTCCTGTTTCATGTCGACGGTAGTGGACTTGCGCGTCAGGGACATCGATATTTTGTGGAGTATTCCGGAGCCCTTAGCGTCGATGCGTGTGAGGTATGCCGGACATATACCGAGGAGGCGGCTTTTGATGTTGTCCGCCATCGCCATGAGCCTCATGTCGCACTGGTGCATCCTGTCGATGAGGAATTGGGCGACGGCCGTGGGGGTCTTCAGCGCAGTATTCGCCACGAGGTCGGCTATGGACTCGTCGCGGTCGTGGCCGATGCCGGTTATGACTGGCAACGGGAACTGGCAGACGTGCTGGCAGATGTCGAGGTTGTCGAAGCAGGCGAGGTCGGACTTGCTGCCGCCGCCGCGTATTATCGCCACACAATCGTACTGGTCACGGAGTTCGGCGATGCGGTCGAGTTGTGGGATAATGGACGATGAAGCGCCGTCGCCTTGGACTGCGGCCTCGTAGAGCGTGGTGATGAAGCTGTAGCCGTATGGGTTGTCGTCGAGTTGGCGGAGGAAGTCGCCGTATCCAGCCGCGCCAGCCGACGATATGACGGCTATGCGCTTGACGAGCATGGGCAACTGGAGCTGCTTGTTCATGTCGAATATGCCGTCCGCTTTTAGTTTGTCGATAGTGCGCTGTCGCTGCATGGCGAGTTCGCCGACGGTGTATTCCGGGAGGATGTCAGTGATGTTAATGCTCAGGCCGTATATTTCGTGGAACGAGACTTTTGCCTTGACCATTATCTTAATGCCGGGCTGGAGCAGCCGCCCTGTCGCCGTCTCGAAGTATGCCTTTATCATCCTGTACTGGGTCGCCCAAATCGTCGCCCTTGCCTGTGCGAGGACACGGTCGCCGCTCTCGGACTTTTCGACGAGTTCGAGGTATGCGTGGCCGCTGCGGTTGACGGAGAGTGACTGGATTTCGGCTGTCACGAAGTATGGCATTGGCATCGCCTGGTCCAAAGTCCGGCGTATCATGCCCATCAGCTGGCACAGCGGAATCGCTGTCGGGTTTTCTTTTTGCATGGCGTTCTATTCGTTTTCGATTATGACGAATACGTCCTCGTTCTTCGCCTTCATGTAGTACTGCTCACGGGCAAATTTTTCGAGGTTGTTGTTGTTAGTCTTTAATTCGCTGTACATTACGGAGTCGTCGTGGATTTTGTTGGTGTAGTATGTCTGTTCGAGCTTCAGGTTGCGTATGCTCTTGTATACGTTAAGTTGCTCGACGACGCTGTACTGGTCGATGAAGAGTACCCAAAACAGGAATGCCACTATCACACACGCCGTCTTATGCTCCCACGCTTTACTCGCCAGTTCTTTTATTTTTTCTTTCCTGTATGCTTTCATGATTTTGAGAGTTTTGTAACCGGTTGCAAATATAAATATTTTTCTACACTAAGCGAATTTTTTATGAGATATTTTTTGAGCGGGAAATCTCGTCAAGCCTTTTTTGGGTGACAATGCCGCGTGTCTCGATTGTAACGTGCTGTGGGATTGAGCCGTACAGTTTTATGAAGTTGTCCACAGTGCTTGGCGAGGTGAAGATAATGCGGTCGATGGACGCGAGGTCGGCTTTCGTGGGACTGTCTGGAATACGGTTAAGGTACGCGGTCACGGTGTCGGTCTTAAAACCGAGCCGCCGCAGTCCGTCGGGGATTATCGGCAGGGCGATGTCGCTGCGCGGGATGAGGACGCTGCCAGTGTTTTGTCCTGAGAACCATTCAATTACGCCGTATGAGTCGTCACGGTCTGGCTGGTGGATTTTCTTGAAGTCCACACCAAGTCCCGTGAGCGCGGCGGTCGTTGTCTTGCCGATTGAGACGAGGTTGGCGACATCGAACCCGCCGCCCGCCATTGACCAGTACTTGACGGCAAAACGGCTTGTAAACAACAGATAATCATAGTCTTGGAGGCTTGACACCGCCTTGCGCAACGGCGTGTCGTCCTCCAATGGCTTTATCTCGATGAGCGGCGTATGAATGAAGTCGGGGTTTGGGCATACAACGCCGGTGTAGAGTGTCTTCATAAAATATTGCCACGGCTGAACAGTTTGGGTACCAGGTCGTTGTCGGCTTTGCAGGTCACAGCCAAGCGTCCTTGCATCGGGTGGGTCTCGAATGGCAGGATTTCTGTGATTTCGGATTCCATGCCGAGGCGTTTAAGCGCGCAGGTCGCCACAATCGCCGCGTCAATCTTTCCGTTGCGCACTTGGGCGACGCGGTCCTCGATGCAACCACGGATGCCCACAATCTGAATGTCGGGGCGCAGGGCGAGCAGTTCTTTTTTTCTGAGCGGCGAGCTTGTGCCGACGGTGCTCTGCGCGGGCAGGTCGGCGAGTTTGATGTGGTCGCGGCTGACGAGCGAGTCGGTCTTGTCAAACGCCTCGTAAATGGCTGCGACCTTAAGTCTTTCATCGAGTTTGACCGGCAAATCTTTCGCGGAATGGACGGCGATGTCGGCGCGTCCTTCTATAATTGCGAGGTCGAGTTCGCGAGTGAACATGTCGTCGGGAGCCTCGCCGTCGAGCAGTGAAATCTTCTGGTTCTTATCGCCAAACGACGATATATATTCCACTTCAAACTCGACTTCTGGAAATTTCGTCATAAATTCGTCAACCTGGATGCGCGACAGTCGGCTACCACGCGCAATGATGCGGATTTTGTGGTTGTCGTGGGTGTAACGCTTGCGGCGTTCCATGATGTCGTGCAATTCCTCAATCTCCTCCTCAATGAGTGCCTCGGCTTTCTTGACCTCATCTTCACGGACGGAGATGTTGGATTTTACTTTTTCCTCGACATCGTGAAGGTTGTAGAGCCTGACATTCTTATATTCAGTCACATCAGGGTCGATGTCGCGGGGGAACGCGAGGTCAATCGCCAGGAGCGGACGGTCGGGGTTGATGTCGGCTTTTGAGATGATTGCGCCGGGGGCGGAGGTCGCGCTGATGAGTATGTCGGTGTCGTGCATGAAGGCGGACTTGTCGCTGAGTGTGAAGACGTCAATGCCGTAAGGCTCAGCGAGTTTACGCGCCTTTCCCTCGGTGCGGTTGGCGAGGAAGACAAGTTTTGCGCCCTTGTTGTGGAGGAATTTTATGATGTCGGCGGTGAGTTTGTTGACGCCGATGATTGTAATGCGGGCGTTCAGGAGATCCACTTTTTCCTGCTCGATGATTTCGATTGTGGCGAGCGAGTGGCTGACCGCGCCGTGCGAAATCTCGGTTTCGTTACGGACACGCTTGCCGATTTGCAACGCGCTCTCGAAAAGTTTGTGCATCGGCGTGGGGAGTTTCTGAGAGTTGCGCGCGGCGAGGTATGCGTCCTTGACCTGTCCCTGCACAGCCTTCTCGCCCACGATTGCCGATTCAAGTCCACAAACTACACGGAAAAGATGGCGCGACACGTCGTCCGGAATGTCGCCGTCGCCGTAGTACAACTCGACGCGGTTACACGTCTGCAAGAAAACCGACGGCCCGGAGTTTCCGTGGTTGAACTGCATGGAGAATTTTTCCCTGTCGGAGAGAGATGTGTTAAGGTGGTTTATGGATTTATATTGTATCATTGATTTTTTATCTTGTTAATGAAGTATTTCACGTTTTCAATCGGAGTGTCGGCTAATACGCCGTGTCCGAGGTTTGCAATCCAGTTCGGGTATTGCTCGAAGAATTTATGGTACTGGGCGACTTCGGCGGCTATCTGCCCGTGGGACGCAAAAAGGAGGTGCGGGTCGAAGTTACCCTGTAGCCCCACAGACGGATGAACCATCCGCCGCGCGTCCCAAATGTTTGTCTGCCAGTCGATTCCCACAAAGTCGCACACATCGGGCGTTATCATTCTCAACCCGCACCCAAGCCCTTTTGCGAAGAAGATGACCGGGATTCCCATCGAGCGGATTGCCTGTGTGATTTTCCTGACGGACGGCATGAAAATCTCCTCGTAAACATCGGTTGGCAGAAGTCCGGCGTTGCTTTCAAAAAGTTGGAACGTGTCGATGCCGTGTTCAATCTGCTTAGTCGCATACTCAATCGAAACTTCCGTCAGCATGTCGACCAACCGGCGTGTCTCCTGCCGGTTTTCGTAGATGAATTTTTTAGCGTCGGGGAAGTTCTGTCTTGTGCTGACGCCTTGGAGCATGTAGCACAATGTCGTCAACGGCGCGCCGCAAAATCCAATCAGCGGCACGGTGCTGCGGCTGACAACGATGTCGATGGCTTTGTAAACGTGGTCGAGCCGCTCGGTCTGGATTTTCAGGTGGCTCGACGGGTTGTCGAGGTTGCACAGTGGCTGTGGAAAGTGGGGGCCACGGTCAGTCCATTCGATTTCCATTCCCATCGCCACCGGGACAGTGAGAATGTCGCTGAAAATGATTGCAGCGTCCACGCCGAGGTCGTCCACGGGCATGAGCGTGACCTCTGCGGCGAGTTCGGGAGTTTCCATAAGTTCCTTAAAACTATGGCTTTCCCTCATTTTCATGTATCGCGGCAAGACCCTGCCCGCCTGCCTCATCAACCATACCGGCGGCCGCGTGGGCTTAAGACCCATCAATGTATTTAGAAAAACATTTGACATTTTAACTCAATTTTTGTGCGATGTCGCGGGCTTGCTTTATTCTATGGGCCATGCCGATTCCGTCGCGCAGATTGCCGGCGATGGTAAGTCCGGAATATTCCTTTTGGAGACGGTCGATGGCAGCAAGGCGGTCGCCGGTTGATATTTCGTATTGCGGGATGGCGTGTTCGTGGCGGAAAATCTTAATCATGTCGGGCGACACGTCCTTCGGGAATTTAAGCATCTCGTGGAATGTGTTTTCGACGATTGTGGTGAGTTCGGAATCCGACTTTTCCAACATTTCCGCATGCTTGACGCCGCCGATGAAGTATGTGAACAGCGCGCCGCCCTCCGGGGCACGACCGGTGAAACATGACGACGGGAACAGGATTCCGAGGACATCTTTATGCTCACACGTCGGCACAAGTCCGCCAAATGCCTTATAGTCACCGTCCAAGGCGTTCCTAACACCGACACTGACCTCGACCATCGGCGCGTATTTGAGGTTGTTGACAGTGTCCATGGCCTTCCTGTCGACAAAGGGCAGGATTTCCGGCAGGACATACGAGCCGCACGTCGTCACGACCTGGGACGACGACACGGTCTGCGTCGCGCCCTGACTGTCAGTGAAAGTGGCGAGCCACCCAGTGCTTGCAGGGGTTATTTTCAGGTTGCGGATTCCCAATGTGACACGGTCGCCGAGGTATTCCGCCATGGCTTTTGTGATGTTACTGAGGCCGCCGACGGCGGAGAATACCTTCTTAGTCGCGAGGCGGTCACGGTCGGTCTTCGGCTCCTTGGCTTTCTTCATCGCGCCGCGCACAAAACTTCCGTAGTTTTGTTCGAGGTTGTAGAGCTTCGGCAAGGCGTAGCGCGTGACGAGCGTGTCCGGGTTTCCGGCATAAACACCCGACAGGAACGGGTCTACGGCATAGTCCACAAAAGACTTGCCGAGCCTGCGCCGTGCCAATGAGCCGACAGTCTCGTCGGGGTCGTCGCCCTTCTTGCGCCAAGGCTCGCCGAGTATCCTGAACTTGTCGCCCAAGGTGAACAGTGGCGTTGTTATCGCGCTCCACGCCCCTGACGGCAGCGCAATGAAGCGGTCGCCTTTCCAAATAAGCCTGCGCTTTGACGCGTCGGGCGCGGTCTCAAGGCGGCATTTGCCGCTTGAAGTTTTTTCAAGGTCGCTCATCAACTCCATGACCTCGGGGTTGGAGACCGAGCCGGTGTTAGGACCGCTTTCGTAGACGAAGCCGTCCTGCTGGTGGGTTTGGATCTGGCCGCCGGGAATGTCCATGCGCTCGAGCACGTGGACATTTTTGCCTTTAAGAGCCAGTGTATAAGCTGTTGTGAGGCCGGTAAGTCCCGCGCCTATGACAAGTATGTCTGTTTTCATTATTTAAATTGGTTTCGAGAAAGATTTTTTTGAGTTCGCCATCAGCGGGTCGAGCGCAGCCGCCACGTTGCGCACAAATGGCGTTCCCTCTTGTGTCATTATGATTGTGTCGCCGTCTATCTTGACAATGCCGTCGGCTTCCATTTCGAGGAGTTTTGACTTGTACTTTTCATAGTCCACGTGCGGCAGCTCGACGTGGTAGTTGCACATCAACTGCTCGATTATGCCGCGAGTGTGCTGCTCGTCGGCGGTCAGGGTGTGGCCTTTTTTAACCGGCGACTTTCCGTCGTCAACGGTGGCGATGTATTCGGCGATGTCCTTTGTATTTTGGATATATGCGGTTTCGAGCTGGCTTATGCCAGTAACACCGAGCGCGTAGACCTGAGCCGTCGTGCGCCGTGTGCAATATCCTTGGAAATTGCGGTGGAGCTTGTGGCATTGCAAAGCCTCGTAGAGTTCGTCAGTCGGCTTTACGAAATGATCCATGCCGACGCGGACATAACCGGCATTGGCGAGGGCTTGGGCGGCGGTCTCGAACATCTGTTCCTTAGTTTCAGGCGATGGCAGCCCGGCCTTTTCGAGAAGCGTCTGAGCCTTTTTTAGCCAAGGCACGTGGGCATAGCTGAAAGTCACAAGTCGGTCGGGACCGAGTGCGATTGCATTTTCTATGGTCGCCAGGAAACTCTCCGGCGTTTGTTTTGGAAGTCCGTAGAGGAAGTCGAGGTTTATCCTTATTTTCCTGCTCCTCAAAATGTCGAAAACTTCGCCGAGCGGCATCAGCGACGGTTTCCTGTTCACGGTTTTCAGGACTTCGAGGTTCATGTCCTGAACGCCGATGCTCATGCGCGTGAAACCTGCGTCCGCGAGTTCATGCCACTGGGTCTCGCCCAAATATCCGGGGTGGCACTCGATGGCGACTTCGGGACGGTCTATCGTCTCAAAATTGCTGAAAATATGGTCGTTAAGTTCCTTTATCGCGGAGGTCGGCATCGCTGTCGGAGTGCCGCCGCCGTAGTGGATTTGGGAGACCTTCCTGCCGCGACTAATCATCGGGACAATCATGTCGAGTTCCTTGTGGAGGGTGGCGATGTACTTTGACGAGGCGTCACCGGCTGGCATCGAGTATGAGTTGCATGCGCAGTAGTGGCACAGCCGTGGGCAGTACGGGAAGTGGATATAGAAAGATATGTTATTGTCCAACGCGCTGTTAGACTGCGAGATTGCGCGCTTATAGCCGTCCTCGTTGTATTCAGTGAAGTAGTTAGCCGGAGGGTAGCTCGTGTACCTCGGCACGGGGACATTGTATTTGTCGATTATTTTCTGATCCAAAGCTTTCATTGCGACTGCAAAGGTAGCCATTTTACGCATGAAGGACAATCCTCATAAATGAGGAAAATCAAAAAAATAATAAACGCTTAACATTGCTTAGTCGAAAAATCTTTAATTTTGTGATTCATAAATATTAACCTTAAAACCATCACTGTCAGACATGATAAGGAAGTTAAACGAGTTAGTGGAGTTGGCCAAGAAAGCTGGACGGAAGCGCATATCCGTCGCGTGTCCGTATGACAGCCACACAATCGAGGCGGTCGAGCGCGCGCGTGGGCTTGGGCTTGTCGAGCCGGTCTTTTCTGGCGACGCCGACAAAATCCGCAAAGCAGCCGAATGTGCCGGAGTAAGCCTTGGAGAGTATGAAATATGCGACGTGCAGCATGACGACGACGCGCTCCAGACTGCTTGCAAGAAGGTTTCGTCGGGCGAGGCCGACATACTCATGAAAGGCCTTATCAGCAGTGAAAAGTACCTCAAGGCTGTCCTTAACCGCACTTCCGGGCTTATCTCCTTGGGAAACACGATAACACACGTGGGCGTCATGGAAAACCGCAACATGGACAGGCTCATTATTTTTGGCGACTCGGCTGTAATCCCATCGCCAGACCTCAAGCAAAAACTTCAGATTCTCAATTCCTTAGTCACCATGGCTAAGATTTTGGGCAACGAGAACCCGAAGGTCGCATTCGTAGCCGCCACCGAACTTATCAGCACAGCAATCGCCGCCGGTCAGGATGCCGCCGTGATTTCAAAGATGAGCGAGCGGGGGCAGGTAGATTGTGTCGTCGACGGGCCGCTTGGACTTGACGTGGCTGTCAACCGCGAGGCCGCCGACATAAAGAATGTCCGTGGCGCGATACATGGCGATGCCGACTGCCTCGTGTTCCCCGAAATCGAGGCCGGCAACGCTTTCTACAAGGCGAACACCAAACTCGCAAACTCCACTATCGCCGCCGTGCTTTCTGGCGTGAAGTCGCCAGTCGTGCTGACTTCGCGCGCCGACAGTGTCGATTCCAAGTTCTATTCCATTACGTTGGCGATGGTCGTGGGGACTGTGATATAGTCTCATGCGTTATAAATAGTCCTCGATTCGAGCGAGCGCGCCAATGTAAGCTCGTCGGTATACTCGAGGTCGCCGCCGAAAGCCACGCCGCGCGCTATCTGGCTGATTTTGCCGACCTTGCCACTGAAAAGCCGTGAAAGGTAGAAGCACGTCGTGTCGCCCTCCATGTTTGCGCTCAATGCGAATATAAGTTCCTTTACGATTCCGCCATCGCCGATGCGCTCTTTAAGCTGTTGGATATTGAGGTCGCCGGGGCCTATGCCGTCTATCGGGGAAATAAGACCGCCGAGGATGTGGTATGTACCACGGTATGTGCCGGTCTGTTCGATTGCTATGACGTCGCGGATATTCTCGACGACACATATTGTACCGAGGTCGCGCCGTGCGTCGGAGCATATCGAGCATGTGTCGTCGTCGGAGAGATTGCCACAGATTTTGCAGGACTTTATGTTGGCTTTCAGTTCCATGAGCGACTCGGCAAGCGCATTGACGGTCTTCTGGTCGCGCTTAAGCAGGTCGAGCACAAGCCTCAACGCGGTTTTTCGTCCTATGCCCGGCAGCCGTGAGAAGTGGCCGACAGCGTCGGATAATAATTTTGAAGGTAAATATTCCATAATGTTGATTTTTGATTGGTGGATTGCGGATTTGTAGAATAGGAACATCGATATTGCGATGATGATGTGAGAGATGTCGTTGTGGTTGAACCACGGCGAGAATTGGAACTTAGTCGCCATGACCAGACCGGAAAACAGCATCACGCCCGCGCCGAGGAGGTGCAGTTTTTGTTCAATGGTGCTGTGGTGCCTCATCGTGATTATCTGTAGCGGCACAAGGACGGCGTACAAGGTGAACACAATGTGGATTGCGGCTACATTGTACGACAAGTGCCATAGCAGCAGGACGAGGACAATGATGCTTTCGGCGGATATGAGGGCGAGCCAGCGTCTGCGCGGGAAGTCCAGCACGAGTTCCGATGCCCTGTCCACGAGCGACCATTCAAACAGTGAGGCTGAGGATATGTTAAGCAGCCAGTTCGGGAGGTCATGCAAGTGGTAAGTGAACTTTTCTTCCCACGGCAGGAGCGCGACTTGGGATTTGTCGAGCAGGTTGACCATTGTGTATGGGAATGCGTGGGTCATAAGCGCGGCGAAGAATGTGCAAAGTCCCATCGTCAGGAAGAAGTATGGGTATTGAGGGATATGCCCGCCTTCAGCGTCGGAGGACTGTTTGAGTTTTACGAATGACACTATGCAGACTGCTGTAACTATCAGGTCTGTGATGGCTGTCATGGGTTCTAAGACAGCGACGTCGCCGAATGTCCATTGAGTGAGTTCCATTTGTGTATGGTGTTGTTTTTATGAAAAATCCGTGGCGAAGTTAGCGTTTTTTTTCGGTTTTGCCAACTATTTTTTAGCCGCCGTTACAACACCATTCCGAGGACATGCACGTCGTCCGTCTGCTCGTAGTCGCCTTTCCACTTGAAGAATGTCTGTTCGAGCATTTTACGTTGTTCCGCCATCGGCAGGCGGCAGAATTTGAAGAGCAGTTTTTCAAAAGTGGCGATGTAGAACCGCTTTTGCTTGTCGCCGCCGAACTGGTCGGGGTAGCCGTCGGACGTGGCGTATGCAATGTCGCCGTGGTTAACGTGGAACTTAATGCTCGTGAAGGGGTTTGTGTCGCGGCGGTCGATTCCCACCGGCATACGGTCAGGCTTAAGGCGTATCAGGTATGCGTCGTGGTCCTCGTCGGTCAGGATTTTGCAGCCCGTGTTTTGGCAAGTCTCCATGGTCTCGTCGTCGGGTTTGCCGAACCGCAGGATATATGCGTGGGAGAATGCTCCGGCGAAGTCTATCAGGCATTTGTCACGGTCGTAGACGAACATGCTCGCGTCGATGCTGTCGGTCAGTGCGCCCGTCTTGTCGCGCTGGTGGAGCTGGAGTATAATGCCGAGACGGAGCATGTCGAGTATGTTTGCGGCGGTAACGTCGTCGATTTTGTTAAGCGTCTGGTTGAGCATGACCTGTCCGAGCATACTGATGAATGCGCCCGGAACGCCGTGGCCTGTGCAGTCTGCGACTGTGAAAATCGTAAGCCCGCGCTTATAGCCGACCCAATGGAAGTCGCCGCTGACGATGTTTTTGGGCAGGTTGATGACGAAATGGTCGCCCAAGACCTCGTCGGAGAATATCTTCATCGGCTGGATTGCGTCCTGGATTCGCCGCGCGTATGTTATGGAGTCGTTGATTTCCTTGTTTTGCGCGTCGATTTTCTCATTGGCAAGTTTGATTTCGCTGATGTCGGTGCATACGGAGACAATCATCGTGATGTCAGACTTCTCGTCGAATACCGGCGTGATTGTGGTCTGTACCCATACGGGATGTTCGGTGGTGTTGACAAGCTGCATCGTGTAGACCTCGGAATGTTTGGATCGGAACACCCGTCCGTAGACTTCCCTCGATTCGGGCGGCATGTTGGCTCCCAAGAGAGCCGGATGTGTGCCGATGTCGCTGAGTTTAAACCCAGTGTACCGTGAAAACGAGTCGTTGAACCATGTCACGTCGCCCTGGACATTCGTGATGAAAATGGCGTTGTCGGTCACGGAAGCCACTACGGAGAGTTTGTGGAGTTCCTTGTTACGCTCCTCGAGCATTTCGGTCGTCGCGCGGAGTTCCTGGTTTTTCTGTGAGATTTCTTCCTGCTGCATCTGCAGCATCTTTGAGCGTTGTTCGAGAGTGTCGCGCTGGCTGCGGAGCTGCCGGTTTTTCTTTTTCTTTTTCTGGAACAGTATTATTATTATCCACAACAGCACTATGAGTATAAATCCGAACACGAGTTCCCAGATTATAATCTTGTTGTCGAGTTCGATCCGTGCGGACTGCTCGTCCTTGATTTTCTTGGCGTAGTCTCGCTCCTGCTCGAACATGTAGTCCATCTCTTCACGCGCGACTTCCTTGCTGGCGTTCTTGTCCACAATGTCGTCGTAATACTCGTTGGCGATGACGAGGTATTTATAGGCCTCGGTGTATTTTTTCTGGTGGGCGTAGAATGTCGAGAGGCACGAGGCGGAGCTGTGCATCAGCTTTTTGTCGCGGAGCTTGAACGCAATGTTGAAACCCTTGACGTAGTTGTTGTACGCCGAGTCCAACATTTTCCTGTGGTTGTAATACTCGCCGATTGCGGTGTACGATTCGGCGATTTTGTCCTGGAGGCCGAGCTGTGTGCGGATTTCGAGGCCTTTGTAGAGGTTGGCTTCCGCCAGTTTGTACTTGTTGATGTGCTGGTAGGCGATGCCAAGTCCGTGGTATCCGTCGGCAATATATTTGAACGTGCTTCTTGCGGAGTACGGGATGTCCTCGCTCATGAAGTTGTCGATGCCTTGGCGGAACAGCATGATGGCCGTGTCGGGCTGTTCGTTTTTAAGCCTAATTTCCCCCGAGACAATTTGTGCGATGTTGCGCATGTTAAGGAACATCTTGTTGTCCGAGGCTTCGCCGAGCTTGAATATCGACTGTGCGCCAGCGATGTACGCAGCGGCTTTGTTGTAGTCCTGTTCGTCCATGTAGATTATGGCGGCATGGACGTACACTTCGCCCATCAGCAATGGGTCCTCACATTCGTTTTCGACGATGGACACTGCGCGGAGTATGCTCCTGATGCTTAGCACTTCGTTGTTGACGTATGAATATGCGTGGCTCAGGAAACAGTATATCTTTGCCAACGGGCCGTATGCGCTCTTTGGCTCGAGGTATTTGACGGCGGCCTGGTAGTTCGAGATGGCGGCGGTGTAGTTCTGGTGGCGGATTAGGGACTGTGACTGAATGGCCTGAATCACGCAGTATATGTCGTTGTCGCCCTTGGTCTCGGCGTAGTGCATGAGTTTTTCCCTGCACCTGTTCTTGCCGTCTTGGTCGTCCGCAACGTCGTACAGCAGGTACATTCGCGCCAATGAACCTGTGACCCGGTCGGTGTCTTTCTCCTGGGCGACGGCTTTCTCGGCTTCGAGCAGCGTTTGCAGCCATAATTTCTTGTCTTTTGGGTCGCTTTTGTACAGTATCGCAGTGATTTCCTGTTCCTTTTCACATCGCAAATCGTTGAACACGTATTCAAATTGACCCGAGCAACAATTGATTATAGCAGTTATGAATATTATGGTGAGGAATATTATTCTCATTGTGTCAAATTTGATGTCGTCAATGTTTACATCAAATATTGTTCCTTTTATTGGATTTGACAGGTGTATTTTTTCATCGCGCTACCGGCGACAGTCCGTGTTCCTCGCCTTTTTTGAGCATCAGCTGGTACGCCGCCTCGAAAGTGTTGTCAATCTTTCCGTCGAGTATCGAATCTTTTATGCAATCCTTAATCTCGCCGACAAGGCGGCTGGGCTTGAGGTCAAAAGTCTGCATGATGTAATTGCCGTCGACGGGCGGTTGCCAAGTGCGGCGGAAGTCCTTCTGTTCCAGTTCCTTGATTTTGCGGCGGACAATCTTGTAGTTGTTCAGGAATTTAATCTTCTTCTCCTCTATTTTTGAGGTTATGTCGGCCTCGCACAATATCAACAAGTCGTCCAAATCCTCGCCCGCGTCGTACATCAGACGCCTTACCGCCGAATCGGAAATTTCATCGTTTGAAATAGGGATCGCCCTGTGGTGCATCCCGACCATCTTCTGGACATACTTCATCTTCGAGTCCAACGGCAGCTTCAACTGCTTGAAAATCCCGGGAATCATCTTTGAGCCGATGAACTCGTGGCTGTGGAAAGTCCATGTGCCGTTGACAAACTTCTTGACATTCGGCTTAGCGATGTCATGCAGCAGAGCCGCCCACCTGAGCCATATATTTTCCGACACGGCCGCCACATTGTCAAGCACTTGCATCGTGTGAAGGAAAATCTCCTTATGCCCGCGCCCTTCCTTAATCTCGACACCTTTTAGTTTGCAAAGTTGTGGCAATATAAGTTCGAGCAGCCCGGTCTTTTCGAGCATCACCCACCCTGTCGATGGACGGTTTGTCGCCATTATCTTGTTGAGTTCGTCGGCTATGCGCTCCATGGACACAATCGAGATGCGCTCGCGGTTGCGCGTGATGGCTTCCTCTGTGGCAGGTTCAATCTTAAAGCCAAGCCTGCACGCAAACCTTATCGCCCTCATCATCCTCAACGGGTCGTCGGAAAACGTGATGTCCGGGTCCAAGGGCGTGCGGATAATGCCAAGTTCAAGGTCGCGCATACCTTCAAACGGGTCTGTCAGTTCGCCGTATGTGTCCTTGTTCATGGAAATCGCCATGGCGTTTATGGTAAAGTCACGGCGTTTCTGGTCGTCCTCTATAGTGCCACTCTCGACGACAGGCTTGCGCGAGTTGCGGTCGTAGGACTCCTTCCGAGCCCCCACGAACTCCAACTCCACGCCCCTATGGCGCAACATCGCCGTCCCGAAATTCCTGTAGACGACCACGTCGCGCTTGCATCTGAGGAACTCGCCGACCTTCTGCGCAAACTCTATGCCGCTTCCCGCAACCACAAAATCCATGTCCTTGGACGGTATGCCGAGGAGCAAGTCCCTCACAAAACCGCCAATAACATAAACCTCCATGCCTGTGCGCTCCGCGACCATGGAAATCTGACCGAAAATAGGGTCGTCCAACTTGTGCCTTAGATTTGTCATCTCGTATGTAAATTTTCCTTTTTGTCAAATAATTTGCAAAATTAGATTAATTTTTTCATTAAATTACATTGACAGATGAATTTTTTTTGTGACCTTTGCACTGTGAAAAACGCCCGACGGTTTTTAATACGTTGGCATAGTGATTGTTTTGAGTTGCCATAAAAGAAAAAATGAAGCTACTGACTAAAATAATAGCCCTTACGGCCCTCTTCGCGCTGCTTGCCGCGTCCAATGCGCGCGCCCAGTACGTCGTGGACTGGGCCCATACCTTCGGCGGCGACGGCTGGGACGAGGCAAACACATGCCTGGAGACTCGAGACGGCGACATCATGATAAGCGGTTTCGCAAAACTTAAGGAGAAGAACCTGTGGGTCGTGAAGATGCACAGCGACGGCACAGGCAGATGGGGAAAGACCCTCGACGAATACTTCTCGTCCGGCGCGCACAGCATGATTCAGGACTCGGACTCCAACATTGTCATAACTGGATACGCTACCCGAAAACTCGAATACCAAAGCAACCTCCTGCTCATGAAAATCGACACCCTCGGCAACATCATCTGGCAAAAGACATACGGCGGCGAGGGCGACGAGGAGGGCTACCAGGTAATACAATGCAAGGACGGCGGATACGCTGTGGCGGGAATGACAAGTTCAAACGCCGACGTGGACCCCAACTGGTTCATAATGAAGACCGACCATAACGGCAACAAACTCTGGGACCAGCAGTTCGGCAGCAGCAACGACGACCGCGCGCTCGGCATCGCACAGACCTACGACGAAGGCTTTGTAGTGACCGGCTACATCGGCACAGCCGACGGCGGGCGTAAGATAATGTCAATCGTCAAACTTAACGCCGACGGCGCGGACGAATGGTCACAGATGTACTACATAAACGACTGGTGCGCCGGGACTTCCATCATCGCCACGAGGGACAGCATGGTCGTCGCCGCCGGATACACAAAAGCCTTCACAATAACCGACTACGACGCACTATTAGTAAAGACGGACATGAACGGCGACACGCTATGGACGCGCACATTCGGCGACGAAGACTGGCAGGAGGCGACCGGGCTCATTGAGGCATACGACAACACTTTTGTCCTCGGCGGCTTTACGTCGTCCAACAGGAAAGACCATTCGAGCTTCCTGATGATGAAATTCGACTCGAGGGGAAACCTGCTATGGGACCACGCCTTCAAGCGCAAAAGCCTCGACTACGCAAAGTGCATCTTCGAGACGCGCGACCACGGAATACTGCTCGCCGGGACTACCTTCTCATTCGGGAAAGGATGGGACATGGCGGTGCTGAAGATGTTGCCCGAGGAAAAGACAGACCTGTTCTTCTCGTTCCCGAGCGACTCGCTGTCGACAACCTTGAAAAAATCGTTGACATTCGAGATGTGCCTTAACAGCTTTGGCGTGCCGATAGAAGCGCGCGTGTACGTCAATGGCAAACTCCAAGTCATAGAATCCGACTTCCAGAAAATAGCCGCCGAAAACCAGCAGAGCGGGTGCGACTACCCCCTCTCCTACCCCGTCAACCTCAAGTACGGGAAAAACATTGTCAAGGTAGAAATCCTCGACTACAAGAACTACACTTTTGAAAAATCCATCGAAGTGTACCGGCTGCCGGGATACGACTTTGTAAGATGACCACATGAGCAAACACATAACTACTAACAAAACCTAAATGACACGAAAAATGAAGACATTAAGACAAATCACGACACTTATCCTCATGGCGTTGGCCATCACCACCATCGCCACAAAAGCCAGCGCGCAACGCAACGACATGAGCGCGATGTCCGGCGAAGTATACTTCTGGTTCAACGTCAAAGTCGCCAACACAATAGACCGCGAAACTAAGATAGAAGGATACTCACTGCGCCTGATTTCGCCGACGATCTACAACGGCAACCTCCGCAAATTCCAGAAAGCACTCTGGGAAGGCACTGCCCACGGCACAAAGATTCCCGTCGGCCCCTTCACCTCAAACGAAGAGGCAAAGCAGGCAATGCTTATATATAAAGGCCACAAGGACGCCACAATCGGCAGCAACGTCGAAGGCAGCTTCTCATGGTTCCTCGTCGACGTGACAATCCTCGAACGCAGCCATTCGTACCAGTTCGAGCGCATGGCGGCGCGCGTGGCATTCGGCAGCGCAAAAGAGTTCGGCGACGTCCTCCGCGAGAGCCTCAGCTTTAAGAAACTTGCCATCGGCCCGTTCTACGACGACATGCAAGCCGAAAAATCAAAATCCCTCTACCGCATCGAAGAATAAAAAATCATAAATCATAAAATCATAAATCAACAAACCGTAAATCAACAAATCATAAATCAACAAATCAACAAATAATTTCGATGGACGTATTTTTGGACAAAGGAACAATCGAATTTCTGACAGTCGCGACAGAGTACTGCGCATTTGTCGAAAAGACCACTAAATTCACACGCGCCGAGTTTGTGACACGGCTACAGAAGATATTGGCATTAGTGTACCTGAAAATGACACTCTTAAAGGACGACCCCGACTACGACCTGATGGACGGCGAGCCGGAGGCCTTCCTCTCTGAATACGACTACGAACACATACGCAGCATCGTCAGCGCAAAACTTGGCTCGTTGGACTGCTTCATAGACATCAAGGAGCCAGGCTCGGCGGACATCGAGCCGGAGCAGATGGAAGTTTCACAATGCGTCGCGGACGTGTACCACAACCTCAAAAACTTTGTCGAGAACTTCCGCTCCGGCTCTGAGGACGGCGCACAAGCATCGCGCATGGAACTCATCGCCGACTTCCGGCAGACATGGGGACAACGCGCGCTCGCACTCCTCGCCGCTGTCCACACATTCGCCTACAGCCCGGCATTGGACGACGAGGACGACGAACAGAGCCGAACCGCCACAAGCCGAACCCCAAGCAACTCCCTGCTCGACAACTACATGGAAAGCTACAGACGGAGAAATTGAAAATTCAAAAATCAAAAAATCAAAAATCAAAAAATCTAAAGTCATGTTAAAAAAACTGCTACTCTTAGCGACAATCCCGACAGTGATGATTTCGTGCACAACGACCACGAAAACCGTTGCCAACAAACCCACAACCACCACAAAGACAACGACAAACACCACCACGACAACCAAAACCGGCGGCAACACAACCTCCAACACCACAGGCAAGACCACGACAAACACCGCATCGTACACCCAATACGCCCAAAAACTCGGCACAACCTTCAAAGGCACTGAAGACATCAACTTCCTCAAAGAAGTGACCTCCTGGCTCGGAACCCCGTACCTCTACGCATCAAACACAAAGGGCAAAGGCACCGACTGTTCCGGCTTCGTGTCACAAGTATTCCTCAACACATACGGAATAAAGCTGAACCGCGTGTCGAGCTCCATGGTCGCAAACGTCAACAAAGTCGACCGAAACTCCATCGAATGTGGCGACATACTCTTCTTCGCAAACTCCAGCGGCAAAATATACCACGTAGGAATCTCGCTCGGCGGCGACCGCTTCGTCCACTCCGCCACAAGCAACAACGTCGGCGTAAAGACCGAAACACTGACCCTCGCATACTACAAGCAACACTACTACATGGCCGGCCGCGTAAAGCAACTCGACAAACGCTCCGGCAACAACAGCACCGGCTCAAACACAAAAATCGTCGAGACCATCGCCACAAAACCATCCACATACGAAGAGTTTTCCGAACAGATGGGCGTAGCCTTCGCCGGAAAAGAAGACCTCAAGCTCCTCACCGAAATCAGCGAATGGATGGGCACGCCGTTCCGCTCCGGAAAATCAGACAAAAAAGTCGGCACTGACGGGCTTGGCTTTGTGACCACAGTCTATAAAAACGTCTACGGAAAAGCATACGAGCGCAACGCCGAGACCCTCATGGCATCCCTCACAAAAATCACAAAAGCAAACCTCCAGTTCGGCGACATAATCGTCTACAAAAAAGACGACAAATACCCAATCATAGGCATCTACCTCGGCGACAACAAAATTGCATACACCTCCGTCAACGGCGTAGCGACAGTCGACATGGCATTAGGCGTATACGAACTTTACTTCTGCGGCCGTCCGGCAAAATAGGAACCTAAAAATCCACACACGGAGCGAAAAAAAATGAGAAAATTAACAAGAATCCTTTTTACCACCACACTTGCGGCGGCGTTCATCATGGCGACCCGACTCTCCCACGCCGTCACATACGGCTACCGTCCATCGTCAATGACAGACACCACGACGACCGACACGACGCAGACCATAGACGAATACGACACATTCAGCAAGAAACTCGGCGTAAAGTTCAAAGGCACGGAAGACCTCAAACTCCTCGAAGAAGTGTCCTCGTGGCTCGGGACACCATATAAATACGCATACAGCACAAAGGGCAAAGGCACAGACTGCTCCGGCTTCGTGTCCCAAGTGTTCATGAACACATACGACATAAAGCTCGCCCGCTCGTCGAGCCTCATCGGCTCAAACGTCAACAAAGTCGACCGCAAAGACCTTGAATGTGGCGACATACTGTTTTTCGCAAACTCCAAGGGACACATCTACCACGTAGGAATATACCTCGGCGACAACATCTTCATCCACTCCGCCACCACCAAAAACGTCGGAGTGAAGACAGAGACCCTCGCCCTCGACTATTACAGACACCACTACTACATGGCGGGCCGCGTAAAGCCGCTCGACACCCGCGCGCCGATTTCGTCCCTCCCAAACGACACAATCCGCAGCAACGTAACGCGCTGAAAAATAAGCAGGTAAGACAGTCTCTGCTAAAAAATAGCAAAAAAATGAAAAATAGTTCGTCAAAAATTTGCAAAATCCACGAAACTGTCTTACCTTTGCATCGCAAAAGCAAAAAATCAAGGTTCTTTCAAATATACAAAATATAAATTTTTTTTATTGGTTTTAAGGTTTGGTAGTTCAGTTGGTTAGAATACATGCCTGTCACGCATGGGGTCGCGAGTTCGAGTCTCGTCCAGACCGCAAAGAAAATGGCTCAAAGCCATGAAGTTCTTTAAAATACAAATTATTATAAATGAGAATGATTTTCATTTGCCACCGAAGAAACTTTTCTTATAGAAGGTTTGGTAGTTCAGTTGGTTAGAATACATGCCTGTCACGCATGGGGTCGCGAGTTCGAGTCTCGTCCAGACCGCAAAAGGTCGGCAAACGAAAATTAAATGGTTTGGTAGTTCAGTTGGTTAGAATACATGCCTGTCACGCATGGGGTCGCGAGTTCGAGTCTCGTCCAGACCGCAAACCCTCCAGCAAAACATTTTTGCCGGAGGGTTTTCTTTTCTATATCCCTCACATTCCGACTTTCATTTTTCTACCCATAACATTCCGACTTTCACGCTTCGACTAACATTCAACCATCATCCGCATAAAATACATGCAACCGCCACCAAATTTGTACACGTCCCAAAAATCTGACAGAAAACCACTTGAAAAATCCGTGTAAAGTTCGCTGGTCAAAAAAAAAAAAAATAGAAGACTTTTTGAAAAATATTATATATCTTTGCAGCGGTTAATGAATGATGGAGACGAGCCTGTTGTTCTTGCGCTCCACGCTCAACGACTTCAAGCAGTTGCTCCAATACCAAGCGATACTTCCAGGTCTTACCCCATATTACAACCACTTTTACACCAACGAGTTTGGCAAAAACGAGTTTCTCGTTGTCCCCGACACCCAAATGGACAGTTTCAAGATTATCGTCGAATCCGGCAACTCTAACGTCATCGTCAACCAAGACGACATCCCCACTTTCATCACCGGCGACCGCGTTGTCGTCATCGGCGGGCCGTTTGCAGGTGTCGAGGGCATTGTAATGAAATACAAGCATCAGAAAAGGGTGTTTGTGGAATTGCAAGGCGTTGGACGGTATGCGACGGCGTATGTGCCGGGGGCGTGGATACGACGGGTCAATGCATAATTCATAATGCATAATTCATAATTGGCGTCCGCGTCGGAAAAAAGATTTGGCGGATAGAAAATGATTGTTTATATTTGCGGTTGTAAACATAAAGCGTTGAAACCATGTCAAAGTATCTCGACCCAAAAGCGGATTTGACCTTCAAGAAGGTGTTTGGAGAACATCCTGATTTGCTCAGGAGTTTTCTCAATGCTCTGTTGCCATTCAAAAACGGCGAAGAAATAGTAAGCATCGAATATCTTCCGACGGAACTCGTGCCGGACAATCCGTTGCGCAAAAATTCGATTGTGGATGTCCGCTGCACCGATAACTACAAGCGTCAGTTCATAGTCGAGATGCAGACCGTCTGGTCCGACGAGTTAAAGCAAAGGGTTTTGCTCAATGCGTCGAAAGCCTACGTCAAGCAATTAGGCGACGGTGAGAATTACGAACTTTTGCAGCCAGTTTTCTCAGTGAATTTGGTCAACGAGGTTTTTGAAAAGGACATTGACGACTGGTATCATTATTATCGCTTTGTCCACGAAAAACATTCCGAAAAGGTGATTGACGGCTTGCAGTTACTGTTTGTAGAACTGCCGAAGTTCCAA
>CAJOJG010000054.1:0-4208 GCA_905234655.1 uncultured Bacteroidales bacterium | reverse complement strand
CTTGACGGAAATCAATGGGAAAACCCAGGAAGCCGCCCCAGAACTTTTGAAGGACAAGGACATCAACAAAGCCCTCGGCCTCGTGGAACATTCCGCATATACCGAGAAGGAACTTGCGGCCTACGACAAATTTTGGGATATCATCAGAACAGAAAACACGCTGATTTCGAGCGCGGAAAGGAAAGGCGAAAGGAAAGGCGAAATAAATAAAGCATTCGAAATCGCAAAAAATCTGAAACAAATGGGATTGTCTATTTCAGACATTGCTAAGGCAACCGGACTTGCCGAAGAAGTATTAAATAATCTGTAAATCGTTTATAATGTGCATAATATGTAGAGACGTTTCATGAAACGTCTCTACCGATGGATGAAACCCAATGCCTTCTGCAAACACCACCCGCATCGCCCGCAACACCCTGTTGCTCTACTTCCGCCAAATTCTGATAATGCTCGTGTCGCTGTACACGGTGCGCATAGTCCTGAACGTATTGGGCGAGGAAGACTACGGAATCTACAACGTAACGGCGGGCGTGGTGACGATGTTCGGATTCCTGAGCGGCGCGATGGCGACTGCAAGCCAACGATACTTTGCGTTTGACTTGGGGAATGGCGACACGGAACACCTTTCATCAAGACTTACGCCAATGACCAAAAGGACGAAACGATGAAACTGGTGTTCCGCGGCTGCAAATTCACGTATTTTTTGATTCTTGAAAATTGGCGCGCCAGCGTATTCGGTTATGGTTGTGGCAATTGCGGTAACATTCATCGCGTTTGTAGTGAGATTAATAATTGTGCGGCGGCTGGCGAATTTTTCGATACGTCAATTTGCAAAAAAAGCGGCTTTACCTTGTGTTTTGGTAACAATTTTGGCTGCTTGACGAAAGTTTTTTGCGGTTGTGCATAACCACTTTTGCATCAGTAGTTTCCGTCGGATTGTTCGTTTTTGTAATCGGAATGAACAAAGGCGAAAGGGCGATGGTGGCGGCGCAAGTGAAGAAAAAATTGAAATTGTAATCGAAAAAAATTTTGCAATCACAAATTCATTGCTTATATTTGCCGTCAAATGCAGGAACAATGATAATCGCCAACAAAGAAATATTGGTTGACTTCGTGAAGAAACATTCAAACGCCGCAAAGCCTTTGAATAAGTGGATTGAGGATGTACAAGCGGCAAAATGGACATCACATTCCGACTTGAAAACAATGTTTCCGTCGGCGGATTACATCAAAAACGGAAGATATGTTTTTAATTTGGGTGGCAACAAATTTCGGCTTGTCGCCGTTGTGATTTTTGTAGGCGGCGTGTTGAACATCCGCTTTATAGGAACTCACGCTGAATACGACAAAATTGATTGTGCAACTATTTAAAAATCAAGACAATGGAAAAGTTAACGACACGCAAGGAATACGACGGGATAAAATCAAAGGTAGAGCATTTGATTGCCGAGGCAACCGAAAAGGGTATGCTTGAACCTGATGCCGAAAACGAATATACTCTCAAAATCAGCGAGTTGTGTAAACTTATGGCCGATTATGAGGATAACTATTTGAACATGTATCCATTGCACAGCAAAACGCCTTTGATTGAATCCATTGAAAACTATTTTAATCTGCACGATATGCTGCCCAAAGACGGCGCAAAATTGCTTGATGTAAAGGAATCATTTTTGGAACAAGTGATGGCCGGCAAACGCAAAATCACAATGCCCCTCGCCAAACGGCTACATTCAAAAATGGGAATTAACGCAGATTTGATTTTAGAGTTCGCGTAATTTTACAACCAAAATTTCGTCTGTACAATCGTCCAGACAATCATTCATAAATGCAAATCCTCACTGAAAAAAGTAAAAAAGATTTGGAAGTTACAGCGGAAGGCGCTATATTTGCGGGGTGAAACTTAAAAAGTAAAGAAATGGAATCCATGCAGTTGACACATACGGCAAATCCTGTTGCAAATTTTCCATTTGCAACGTACGCGGACGTGATGTATTATTTGCACACCATACGCATTACGCCCGAGGACAAACAGAAGGTTGTCCACCGGCTTTCGGAAGAAATTTCAGGCAAAAACCTGTCGAGAATCTATTCACGCCTTGACTATTTGTCAACCTTGAAAGACGATTGGGACGGCGAGGGCGCTTTGCCGGTTTCAAAACGTGTCATTGACAACTTGAAATCCGTTCTTTTAATCTCATTGGATGCAGATTGGCAAGATTGGCTGGTAGGCGCAGACGCAAATGCCGCACTTGGGCTTCAATCGGACAAGACAAATGCTTGTATCAGTTTGGGAGCCAAAGAGTTTTCGTATTATGCGCGTATCAACGGAAAAAGATTAGGTGAAAGCCATATCAACTTCAATTCGGAAAAATACATTCCTATCTCTCTGAACTTCAATAAGTTCAGGGCTGAAAGTTCCTTGTCATAAAAAATTATGAAACGTGTTTTGATACTTTCACAACCGTTGCACAACAACTACGGCGGTCTGTTGCAGGCTTTTGCATTGCAGAAGGTCGTCAAAAGCCTTGGTTTTGAGGTTGTTACTGACAGTGCGAAGTTGAAGGCAAAACGCCGGATTACGGTTAAGAAAGTTTTGGAATTTTGTTACCACAAGGCAAAAGGTGTTGCAAAAGTAATTCTTGGATACAGCATAATGACACCGCAAAAATCCAAAATCATCTCTCAAAACACGCAAAAATTTATCGACAAATACATTGACAACCAGCATATTGAAACACTTTCAGAAAAAGAAATCCAAAATTTTGATGTTTTTATCGTCGGCAGCGACCAAGTGTTCAGGAAACAATATTCGTCCGTTACTGCGTATTTCCTTGAATCACTGAAAGATAGAGACGACAAAATCAAACTTGCATACGCCGCGTCATTTGGCACGGACGATTTGTCGGAATGGTCGCAAGAAGAAATCAAAATTTGCAAAAACCTTGCGCCAAAATTCAAAGCGGTTTCCGTATGAGAAGATTCCAGCGTTGAAATCTTCAAAAAATATTTCGGCACCAAAGCCGAACTTGTTCTCGATCCGACATTATTGTTGGAAAAGGATGATTATCTAAACACAATCGACAGCGAAGATTCCGTCATAAAGTCCAATGTCCTAATGTGTTACGTATTGGACAAAACGCCTGAAAAAACACAAATCATCAATCAAGTCAAAGACAAAACAGGATTGGATTTGCTCGAAGTAATGCCCGAAGAAGTCTTCAACAAAAATACGAAAGACATCACAAAATGTGTCTATCCGTCTGTCTGCAAATGGCTTGCAGGCTTCCGCGACGCAAGTTTTGTGATTACGGACAGTTTTCACGGGACGGTGTTTTCGATAATCTTCAACAAACCATTCATCTGCATCGCCAACAGAGAGCGCGGCTTGTCAAGGTTTACATCGCTACTGAAAATCTTCGACTTGGAAAAAAACAATATGGCAAGAATCAATACATTTGTATTCTTTTTTTAGCCATGGTTGTCATTGCTAACACAATTGTGTTGGGATTGAGAGATTTCGGTGTAGGAACTGATACATTAGTTTATATTGATAGTTATTACAATCTCGCTGAAACATTGGACAATTTTCATGAGATTCTCGTCATTGACAACGCTATGGACAAGGCTTTTTTGATGTTGGCGTATATTTCAACATTGTTCGGATGGAAATCGCAAATGCTGTTGCTCGTTACAGAATTGTTTATAATCTTTTTTGTAGTATTAGGACTTTATCAGTTAAAAAAAATATTAAAAATTGGGGCTGTCCAAAAAGTTTGCTAAGCAAGGAAGTGTCAAAAAAAATGATACTTCCTTGTTTTTTTTAAGCAAAAAAATTTTGTAATATTAAAATAAAACCGTATCTTGCTGAAAACTAATCAGATATGGCAAGAGTAGTTTTCAAGGATTATTCACAAGGTCAGACCACCCTTTTCCCCACCGATTTAGGCACTTTAATTGACGAATCAGCGCCTGTAAGGATAGTGAACACGGTGGTAGACAAGTTGGACATTTCGGACGTCCTATCGACTTATAAGGGCGGCGGGACAAGCGCGTTCCACCCCAAAATGATGCTTAAAATCATATTTTTCGCATATATGAACAATGTTTTTTCGTGCAGGAAAATAGAAAAACAACTGAAAGAAAACGTCAACTATATGTGGCTTTCTGGCATGCAAGTGCCTGATTTCCGCACGATTAACAATTTCAGG
>CAJOJG010000053.1 GCA_905234655.1 uncultured Bacteroidales bacterium | reverse complement strand
GTGGTCGAGGGTGGAGAGATTTTCCAAATATTGAAACGTCTTGATGTCTGCCTCGCGCAAAAATTCGCGGAATGTAAGCGGAAACATCTTGACAACGTGCACTTTGCCTACTGGAACAGACATATTTTTCTTCTTTACAGCCACGCCGAGCAACGAACCCGCCGCAATGATGGCATATTCGGGTGCTTTTTCGGCGAAATATTTCAACGAATTGAGGGCGTCCTCGGATTCTTGGATTTCGTCGATGATGATGAGCGTCCGCCCGGGTTGAATTGGCACGTCGGTATAGAGCGAAAGATCTGCGACAAGGCGTTTAGGGTCTTTGCTGCGGGCAAACACCTGTTTTAAAATCTGAGTCTCGTCGATATTAAACTCAGCCACAAATTCAAATTCGCGCTTGCCAAATTCTCGCATAATCCACGTTTTGCCAATCTGACGCGCACCTTGCAACAAAATCGGCTTGCGGTTTTTGCTGTCTTTCCATTGACGAAGTTTTTCAAAAATATCTCGTTCCATATCATCAACTATTTTGCCGCAAAGATAGTGTTTTTTTGCATACCACAAAACAGTAAAGTGCCAAAAATGTGTAAATTTACACATTTTTGGCACCTATTTTTGTGTGTTTTTACACATTTTTGGCACTTGACTTTGCCGTTGAATGTAAACCCACACACTTCCCCCAAAAAAAAATTTGCCAATCCCGCAAACTTGCATTATATTTGCAGCGTACAATTACTAAACTAATACCGCAACGAGATGAACATATTCGACGACTACACCTCGGCAATACTGCACAATCTGGACGAAGGCCTCGCCATCGTTGACACCGACTTCCGCAACGTCTATGCCAACAAAGTCCACAACAACATATTGGAAATCAGCGACAACGACATTTCCGACATACACAAATTCGTCAGCGGCGACGACATGGCAATCATCAGGAAAAAAATCTCTGAAGCCAATGGCGGCAGAGCGACCGCCGATGTCAAGATAACCACCGCGAAAGGCAACGCCAAGACATTGAGGCTCAGCGTTTCGCCATTCTTCGACACCAAGCGCAACGACGACGGCTACATCATCACCGTCAAGGACATATCCGGCGAAATCAAAGACCAAATCGCCCTCAAAGCCGCCCTCTACAACCTCGACCTCGTTGCCAACAGCACCGCCGACGTGATACTGAGGTACGACTTCAAGACCTTCGAGATGTCGTTCGTCAGCAAGTCAATCAAATACATGGCGGGCTACGAGTGGCAGGAACTCATCGGACACCATTGCACCGAACTCTTCCACCCGAGCGTCCGGCAGCCAATCATCGACGTAGTAACGAGTTACGTAACGGGCGCACGCAGTTTTGACCGGGGCGGACACAACAAAATCCGCCTGCCAATGCTCAAAAAAGACGGCACTGTAATCATGACCGAAGTCCTATCATCGTTCTTGCGCGATTCCAACGACCGCCCGATCGACACCATCTCGATAATCCACGACATCAGCGAGACCCTGCGTTACGAAAAGCAACTCAGCGAGCAAAACAACGTGATGCACACCCTCATCAACAACCTCATAGCCGACGTCTATCTCAAAGACAAAGACCTCAGATACAAGATGGCCAACCTCAGGTACGCCAAGTCGATAGGCTTTGATTCCGTTGACCAAATCATCGACAAGACCGACGTCGAATTAGGGATACAAGGCGGCGCGGGCATCGAACAGTTTGAACAGCACATCATCAATACCGCCAACCCCTCGTTCAACATCGAAAAACGCCTCATCGACCAAAACGGCGACGAGAAATGGACTTCGACCTCAAAACTCTCGTACACAAACAACGACGGGCATATAGCGGGCGTGATAGGCGTAATCCGCGACGTTACCGAGCGCGTGATACGCGAGAAGACCATCGAATCGCAGAAACGCACCATCGAACTCGCGCACCAAGAAACAATGTCAAGCATCAACGCCGCCCAACGCATCCAGTCGGTCATAATGCCATTCGACAGGTTCAGCACCCTTTTCGACGACAGTTTTGTAATCTACCGACCAAAAGACATTGTGGGCGGCGACTTCTTCTACGCCGTTGAAAAATTCGGCAAGACCATCGCCACCGTCGGCGACTGCACGGGGCACGGCGTATCGGGCGCATTAATCAGCACAATGTCGATGTCGGTGCTTCACAACGTAATCAAAGACATGGACGAGAGCGACCTGACCTCTGAAAAAATCCTCGAGGAATTGCGGTCGAGCATGATTAGCACTATGAAAGACAACAACGAAGGCTTCGACATCAGCCTGATTGTGGTTGACAAAGAGAAAAAGCAACTTCAATTTTCGGGTGCCTTCAATTCGCTGTATTATGTGCGTAATGGCGTTCTCACCGAGTATCCCGCCGACAAGTGTCCCATCGGTCGTTATCCCAAGATGCTTGATTTTCAACGTACTACCATCAATTACGAGGACGGCGACGAAGCCTTCATGTTTTCCGACGGCTACTGCGACCAGTTTGGCGGCCCCCACAACCGCCGTTTCGGCTCGGCAAACCTGCGCAAACTGTTCACTGAGGTATATCCGCTACCCGCCGCCGACCAAAAAGAAAAAATCGAGCGCAACATCGACGACTGGATGGCTCAGCAATCCAACGAACAGATCGACGACGTAACGGTGATGGGGATAAGGTTTTAGGTTGTAGCCGGACATTTGTGGCCTCATTCCTTCTTTTGGTTTTCGTCGTGGATGTTGATTTTTCGGTTGAAAAAGTTTTCTGACGCGCTTTGGATGATGTTCTCGACCCTGAGCGCAAGGAGTCTGTCACGGTTGTTGTCGGCATAGTCGCCGGCTTTCATGCAGTAGAGGTAACGTTCTGACTTCAGCAAGTCGGTGATACGGCGGTAGTTAATCCAGTCTTCCTTGTTTTGCTCGACCTTGTTGACAATCGTGAAGTACGTCACCACGGCGGAGCAGACTAACGCCACAATCTCGCATACGTGGTACTCCGAAGGGAAAATCGGGGTCAGCGCGATGAAAAGTGTCACAAGCGACGAGAATATTGTCACAGTGATTTTCTTATTGAGGAACTTGCGCTTGCTTGTCGAGGCGGCGCGGCTGTGGAAGTCGATGGATCTGTCGAGGCGTTCGCGCACGTAGTCAATGCCGTTTTCGAGTGGCAGTGACGAAAGCATCTCGCCAGTGGGCATCTGTTTTGGGTTGCCGGGGCTGTCGGGTTGTGGCGCTGCGGTCGTGAGAAAGCGCATGAACTTTATTAGAGTTTCTCTTTTTTGTCCGTTAAAATTCTCAATGTCAGTGATATTGCCACTGTCGGTGAAGCTCTTGATAGTGGCGGTCTCGTCCTCGGAGAACATGCTGAGGTATTTAAGGTACAATTCCACTGCGTTTATATCGCCCTTAGCCGCGTTTGCTTTTATTTCGTTGAATTTATCAAGTATTTTTTCCGTCATAACTTCACATTTTTATAGTTTGCGCTGTAAAGATATGAAATTTTTGTTACTTTTGCACTGTGAAATATAAAAAATGTCGATGTTATGAAAAAATTTTGGTGTTGACAAAAACATATCATTCAATAGTTTCAACGATTATTTGCATATTATAGACAAAGTTAGGGGTATGATGTGTTCCAACCAAATACCATATAAATCGTTCCCTGAACTTTCTGACGCGGCTTTTAAAGCGTTGCGGACAGAGAAAATTTGGCTTTGGAACAAGGACAATTTCCCAAATGTAGATGTATTTTCGACTACGACACTCAAAATGGGCAGCTCTGCCGAGGGCAAATTAGATTTTTCTGCCGTCAAAACTAAGGTGGAATTGGACGATAAGTATCAGAAAATCAAAAGCAATACAGATGTGTCAATCCCCGATATGTATTGGAAATTTATGAAAGAGGTTCGTATAGGTGATACTGTCGTTGTATTTTCAACACCACCCACAACCTTATCCTCACCGGTGCGCCCGGCTCAGGCAAAACCTATCTTGCAAACTTACGATTATACAAAAAAGCCATCACTTCGAGCGATGGCTTTTTGTATAGATAGTGTGTTAATGATTCTGCTTATTCCGTCAGCAGATTTGGTCTGCTACTTGTTGACTTGGAATTTCTTGTTGCCGGTCTTGAAGAAATCGACAATCTGGTTGGCAGCGGCGAGACCGGCGTTGATGTTTGCCTCGGCGGTCTGTGCGCCCATCTTCTTCGGTGTTGCGAAGTAGCGTCCTGCAAACTTTGTGGCGAACTCCTCGTTTGCGTCGGGGGCGATGTCGGTGATGTACTTGAGGTCGGTGCGCTCTTCAAGGAGTTTGATGAGCTCGGGTTCGTTGATGACTTCCTTGCGGGCGGTGTTGATGACGATGCCGCCTTTCTTCATCTTGTTGACGAGGGCGTAGTTGATGCTCTGTTTTGTCTCGGGGGTAGCCGGGATGTGGAGCGATACAATGTCGCAGTTCTCGAAGAGTGCGTCCTGATTGTCAACTGCCTTAACGCCAGCGGCTTCGATTACGTCCTTGGGACAGAATGCGTCGTATGCGTATACGTCCATGTCGAATCCTTTGGCGACGCGGGCAACGTTGCGTCCTACCTGGCCGAATGCGAGGATGCCGAGTTTCTTGCCTTTGAGCTCGGTGCCGGACTTGCCGTTGTAGAAGTTGCGGACGGCGAACACGAGGAGACCGAATACGAGTTCGGCAACTGCGTTTGAGTTCTGACCCGGAGTGTTCATGACGACGATGTTACGCTTTGTGGCGGCTTCGAGGTCCACATTGTCGTAGCCCGCACCTGCGCGGACAACGATTTTGAGGTTCTTGCCGGCTGCCATCACCTCGTCTGTGACTTTGTCGGAACGGATGATGATTGCGTCGGCATCTGCCACAGCGTCAAGGAGTTGCTGCTTGTCGGTGTAGTTTTCGAGGAGTGCGAATGTATTGCCCGATTTTTCTACAATATCTTTAATTCCGTTTACCGCTGCGGCTGCAAACGGTTTTTCTGTTGCTACTAAAATCTTCATTGTTTGTGTTAACAAAAATTGTCGTTAAGTATTGTTTTGGAACGTCTTGCGGCGTTCTTTCTTTTTAGACAAAAATTAGTTTTGTTTCTCGAAGTCTTGCATTGCCTGTACGAGGGCGTCGACGCTGGCTTCGGGAAGTGCGTTGTAGAGGGATGCACGGAAGCCGCCGACCGAGCGGTGTCCCTTCAAGCCAACCATGTCGCGGCCCTTTACGAAGTCGAGGAACTTGGGCTCGAGGTCTTTGTACTCCTCGTTCATCACGAAGCATACGCTCATCCTCGAACGCGAACCTGCCTGTACAGTGCCTTTGAAGAGCTTGTTGCGGTCGATTTCTTCGTAGAGTTTTGTGGATTTGATGATTGCGCGACGCTCCATTTCCTTTACGCCGCCCTCGTTGATGATCCATTCGAGGGTTTTCATTGCGGCGAAGATGGGTACTACGGGCGGTGTGTTGAACATGGAGTTTCCGTCGATGTGTGTCTTGTAGTTGAGCATCGTGGGAATCGGGCGGTCAACCTTTCCGAGGAGTTCGTCCTTTACGATTACGAATGTCACGCCGGCGCATGAGAGGTTTTTCTGTGCGCCACCGTATATAAGTCCGTACTTGCTGACGTCGAGGGGGCGGCTGAATATGTCGGAGCTCGTGTCGGCTACTACGGGAATCGGCGAGTTGAAGTCTTCGAGGATTTCTGTGCCGAATATTGTGTTGTTGGTGGTGATGTGCATGTAGTCACAGTCTGTAGGAATCTGGAAGCCCTTGGGGATGTATGTGTAGTTGTCGGGCTTGCTCGATACTTCCACTACTTCGCCGAAGAGTTTTGCCTCTTTTTCGGCTTTGTTGGCCCATGTGCCGGTGTTGAGGTAGAAAGCCTTTGTGCGCAGGAGGTTCATCGGAACCATCGCAAACTGCAGGCTTGCGCCGCCGCCGAGGAATATTACCGAGTATCCGGCGGGGATGTCGAGTACTTGCTTGAAAAGTTCGACAGTCTTGTTCATCACGGCGTCGAACGACTTGTCCCTGTGCGACATGCACATTAGCGAGATGCCTGTGCCGTTGAAATCTTTGAGTGCTTTTGCAGTCTCTTCCACGGTGTAGTCGGGAAGGATTGATGGTCCTGCGAAGAAATTGTGCTTTGCCATTTTTTTGTTTATGTATTTATTTTTTATGTGTTTTTCAGTTTCGCGGCGGTATTCCGTTTGCCGCTGCAAATATGCAAAATTCTTTTGGATTTTGGAATTTTTTTAACGCTTTTTATTAAAAAATGGTATTTCTGACTTCCACTTGTGGCGGTTTGTGTTTTTTTTTATAAAAATTTTACCTTGTGTCGTCTTGTTTTTCAATGCGTTATGGTGTTTGTTAATAGAAAAAGCCGTCGATTTTGAAAAAAATTTTTGGAGAATGGATTATTATGTTTACCTTTGCACTGCAATTTTCGGAAACGGAGGTTGTTTTTCATATTTGGATGACCAAGTAGCTCAGTCGGTAGAGCACATCCCTTTTAAGGATGGGGTCCTGGGTTCGAACCCCAGCTTGGTCACGAGTTTAGCTTAATATTAGTTTTTTGGGTCAGACCAAGTAGCTCAGCTGGTAGAGCACATCCCTTTTAAGGATGGGGTCCTGGGTTCGAACCCCAGCTTGGTCACTCTCGATTTATTTGATTATTTACTTATTTAGTTAATTTTTGTTAGTTATGGTAGTTAGACCAAGTAGCTCAGCTGGTAGAGCACATCCCTTTTAAGGATGGGGTCCTGGGTTCGAACCCCAGCTTGGTCACTTTCTTATGGTTTCTGTCTTTAAAAAAAAAATCCCAGATGTCTAAGTTAAATCTTAATCTTAATTTCTCGTGGTTCGATGTGCTTAAGCACGTCATAAGGATTGTGGCGGCTGCCGGGGCAATTTTGGCGTTCCGGCGTTTTTTCCCGCAGAATCTGTTGCCGAAGGATTTTGTGTTCACGATAGCCGTGTACATGCTTATTTATGTTTTGGTGAGCCTGGTCGTTGAAGCGTTATTCAAGGGAAAGAAGTAGGCCAGGGGTAGATTTTGCCGGTCCAAAGCTGTTGGAGGAAGTATTTTGCCGGCATTACTTCTATGTCGTTGAAGATACGCGGCCTTTCGTCGTTCGATACGATTATGAGTCGGCTTTGCGGATATTCTATTTGAAATCTGTGATTCGCTTGTACATGGTTCTATGTTTTATGTTTGCAGTGCAAATTTAGGCATTTTTGGGGAATTATACTCCAAATTTTCATGGAATTTTCGGAGTGGCACTCCAAATTTTTGCCGAATTTTCTGAACAGGCTATTGTTTTGAGATTTCTTCTTTCGCTTTGTTGATGTCTTTGAGGCGGACGTTGCCCTTTGTGGCGATGACAAATGCGTCTTTGATGGTCTTGCGGATTTCGGACTGCTTTTTTACAATTTCATCGTAGTTTTGCGTCTTGCCGATTGTGTACTTGTATGCGCCGTCGAGGTATAGTTCGTCGATGTTCTTAAGCCCTTTGAACTCCTTGCTTGTGAGTGGGATTTTTTGGGGGTTCGATTTTATTTGGACACGGAAATATACTTTGTCGTCGTCGGATGATTTCTTCGCAGTCTGTGGGGTTTTGGTTTCATTGTTCTGTTGGGACGTGATTTTTCCGCCGGGCTTTTGGGCGGTTTCATTAGTCTGTGTGGTTGTGGAGGCGGATTGTTGCGGGGCTGTGGCGGGTGTGGTTATCACAGGCTTGCTGCCTCGGGATTCGACTTCGCGGATATAACTTTTCACGCCTCTGAATATCGCCGATGCGATGTTGACCTGTCCGATTTTTGAGTTGAGGTATTCCTCCTCGGAGCGGTTGCTTATGTAGCCACATTCTACAAGCACTGCGGGCATCGCGGCTCGCCAAAGTACTGCGAAGTTGGCATATTTGCAGCCGAGGTCTTTCGCGCCTCGTGTTTTGAACCATTTTGACGCTTTGAATGCAGTTTGGATTTTTTGCGCAAGCAATATGCTGTATTCGTGGCTGCAAGGGTGTGTGACTTTGGCAGAGATAACGTCTTCGATTTTTATTTCCTCGTCGCCGTTTTCCTTTGTTTGGATGGCGATGCTTTCTTCGTTACGCGATTCGCCGCTGACGTATGTCGTGAAACCACTTACCTTGCTGCTTTTGTGGGAGTTGATGTGTATGGATATGAAGATGTTGGGATTGTTTGCGTTAGTGAACTCTGCGCGTTCCTTGAGCGAGAGGAACTTGTCGGTATCACGGGTGTATATCACTTTAATACCTGGCAGCAGCGAGTCTATGTAGTGTCCAAGTTTAAGCGCGAGGGCGAGCGTCAGGTCTTTTTCCTGCGAAATTTTGCCGAGCGCGCCGGGATCCTTTCCGCCGTGGCCGGCGTCGATGACGATGGATTTTACCTTGTAGGCAGTGTCGGTGTCCTGGGCGTGGAGGTCGCCTATGGTCGCTATCGCGGTTATGATGCTTAGTATTGCTGTGAGTTTTAGTGACATTTGGGTATTCTTGTTTCGTTTTGGACTGCTAAATTAAGCATTTTTCTTTACATAGATGCAAATATTTTGCCAATTAGAAAATGGCTGTGCTGTAATATGCTGAAAATCAGCACTGTATAATTTTTACATTGAATTAATCTACTAAATGCTGCGATATTGCCAAAAAAATCCTTACTTTTGTGGCGCTTTTTAAAGGAAGCGTATGATTAATAAACGCATGATAATCAGGTGAGAAAACTTCTCTTCATAATATTTCTGTTAACGGTGGCCACATCCACGGTGTTTGGCCAGCAGCGTCGGGCTGTGCGTGATTCCTTGCGCCGTGCAGAGCGCGAGGCGGCGATGGCCGATGATTCTTTGGTCACAGACTCGTTGGGCGTGGCGATGGATTCTATTGACCTCCAAAAGCCTAAGAAACCGAAGTCGATTGTGGACATGCCTATCGAGTACCAGTGTTCGGATTCGCTGATGGTTTCGTTTGACGACAAGCAGGTTTTCCTCTATGGACAGTCCGATGTAAAGACCGAGGACATGAAACTGACGTCCGACCATATCAACATGGACATGGACGCTAACACGATTTTTGCCGAGGGAAAGTTGGACTCCACGACAAACGAAATCGAGGGCAAGCCCGTTTTCAAGGACGGAAAGGACGAGTTCACGGCCGTCACTATAAAATATAATGTCAAGTCCAAGGAAGGCATCGTGTGCGACGTAAACACCGAGCAGCAGAACGGCTACTTGTTCGGCGAGCTTACTAAGATGCACTCCAACAAGGAGATACACATCAAGAATGGCCGCTACACGACTTGTGACCTTGAGCATCCGCACTTTTACCTTGAATTGACGAGGGCAAAGGTCATCCCCAACGACAAGATTGTGTCCGGTCCGGCGTATTTCGTGTTCTTGGACATTCCTGTCTTTGTGCTTGGGCTTCCGTTCGGCATATTCCCAAGTTCAAAAAAGCATCAAAGCGGCGTAATAATCCCGAAATACGGCGAGGAGTCGCGCCGTGGCTTTTATTTAAGGGACGGCGGCTATTATGTCTCGTTCAGCGACTATGCCGACCTTGAAGTCCTCGGCAGCATATACAGTTATGGCTCGTGGGGCGCGAGGGCGAGCAGCAAGTTCAAGTTGAGGTACAAGTTTTCCGGCAACATGGACTTCCAGTTTTCAAAAAATGTCCAGGGCGAGAAGGAGTTTGCAGCCTCCACCAATTCCGACTTGAGCTATTCGAGCACAAATTCCTTCATGCTTAAACTTAACTTCAACCAGGATCCGAAGGCCAATCCGACGAGTTCGTTCAATGTAAACATCTCATACGACAAGTCCAACTATGACCGGTACAACGCACGGTCTGTGCAGGACTACGCAAAGAGCAGTACACAGTCCTCTGTCTCGTACCAAAAGCAACTTTTTGGCGGAAAGGCTAACCTCAGCGCGTCGGCGAACATGACACAGAACCTCTACGACAGCACAATTTCGCTGTCCTCCGCGCCGAACTTAACATTCTCGTTGCAAAGGTTTTTCCCATTCAAGCGCAAGCACAAGACCGGCTCTGACAAGTGGTACGAAAAGATTGGCTCGTCGTTCAATGCCACCTTCTCAAACCAGATTCCATTGATGAAGGACTCGCTGCTGTTCAAGAGTGAAATGTACGAAAAGATGCGCTACGGCCTTAAATACGACATGCCGCTCAGCACATCGTTCAACCTCTTCAAGTACATCCAGGTTTCGCCGTACGTCAACTATTCTGGGCGCATCTATCCGAACTACACGCTGCGGTACGCCTCAGGATATAACGCCGCGACAGACACTTACACGTATTCAACCGACACAATCAACGCTGTAAGGCATTGTTTTGACTTCAGCACGTCGCTGTCGGCAAGCACAAAATTGTACGGTATTTTCCAGTTCAACAAAGCCAAGCACATCAAGGCGTTCCGCCATGTCCTCTCGCCGAGCATGGGTGTGAGCTGGAGGCCGGACTTCTCGGAGGAGTTTTGGGGATTTTACCGAAACGACCCGCAGGACACTACCGGCACGCGCAAGTACAGCATCTTCCAAAACGGAATCTACGGCAGCCCGTCGTCCGGCAAGAATGCGTCGCTCAACTTCTCGCTCGGAAACAACTTCGAGATGAAAGTCAAGGGCAAGAAGGACACTGTCGACGGCCAGTACACAAAGATTAAGATTCTCGAAAACCTCTCGTTCTCCGGCAGTTACAACATGGCGGCTGACAGCATGAAGTTGAGCAATATATCCATGTCCGGCAGCACGAGGCTATTCGACAAGATGACCCTCACCTTCGGCGGCACATTCGACCCGTATGCACTCGACGAGAACGGCCGCCGCACGAAAGAATACCTCATGTCAAAGACCAAAGGCCATCAGTGGGCAAGGCTCACATCGGCGAGGGCAAGCACTGGCTTCTCCTTGGATTCCAAGACATTGGGAAAGAAAAAGATGGACGAGAAAGAGGAGGCGGCGAAGAAGTTTGGCGAGGACGAGCCGCAGGCGGAGGTCGATGAGGACGGTAACATCATCTCGACAGCCGAGGAAGTCGAGGAGGGCAAGAAACGCGAAAAAGCGACGATTTCTAAGAAAGAAAAAGACGGAGAGTTTGACTATTACTCCGTGCCGTGGAGCCTCTCCGCCGATTATGGCTTTAACTATTCACACCCGAACAATAATGCCGCCGTCATAACGCAGACCCTTAATTTCTCGGGTTCGATTACCTTCACTGACAAGTGGCACATGTCCATAAGCTCCGGCTACGACTTCGACGCTAAGAAGATGACTTCCACAAGGCTTTCAGTGTCAAGGGATTTGCACTGTTTTAACCTCAGTTTCTACATCATTCCGTTCGGCCGGTTGAAGAGTTACAACTTCACACTTGCGTTCAATTCCTCCATGTTCCAAGGCTTGGAATACAAGAGGGACCAGAGCTGGAGGGACAATTAGCCGTTTGCCTTGCGCGACACAATCGATGGGCTTGCCTGGTGCGTCGCCAAAATCAGGACTTCAGCAATTTGGACGTGTGCCGGTGCTTCGGCGCAATAGAAGGCGGTGTCCGCGATGTCGTCGCCGGTCAGTGGCTTTATGCCGCGATAGAGGCTGTCGGCGCGTTCATTGTCGCCCTTGAAGCGTGTGCGGCTGAAGTTGGTCTCCACAAGCCCGGGCTTGAGGTTTGTGACGCGCACGGAAGTGTCCACGAGGTCAATGCGAAGACCGTCGGAGAGTGCCTTTA
This sequence comes from uncultured Bacteroidales bacterium, assembly GCA_905234655.1. GTDB lineage: Bacteria > Bacteroidota > Bacteroidia > Bacteroidales > UBA3824 > UBA3824. Next base: position 14,098 of record CAJOJG010000053.1, on the reverse strand, counting down.
CGGCGGCTTTCGTCGCGCAATAGACATTTCCGCCCGCGTATGCAGCGTCGCCGGCGACCGAGCCGATGTTGATTACGTGGCCTTTGTCGCGCTTGACCATTCCCGGGACGATGAGTTTTGTCATCGTCAAAAGTCCCTTGATGTTAGTGTCGATCATTGTCTCGTAGTCGTCGAGCGAGCCTTCGTGTTCCTTTTCCTGGCCGAGGGCGAGACCGGCGTTGTTAATGAGCACGTCGATGTTTTCCCAACCGTCCTTCAGGCTGCCGACGGCTTTCGTGGCGGCTTCACGATCCCTCACGTCGTATACCAAAGCCAACGCCTTCGCGCCCATGGCTTCGATTTTTGACTTTAATGCGTTGAGTTTGTCGGCGTTACGGCCAGTGACGATGACGTTATACCCGCCATTTGCAAATTTTATGGCGCACGCCTCGCCGATTCCGCTCGTCGCGCCGGTGATAAGTACTGTTTTTGTCATTGTTGAAAATGTGTGTTGTTTTGATGATTTTGGACACAAAAATAAGGAAATTTTTTTGAAAAGAAACCGGCATTTGTTATTTTTGTGTGGACAAAATTCAAGTTAAAAATCATGGATTTTTTCTTCTTCAATCCCGGGTGTGAAATCGAAGTTTCGGTGGGCAAGACTGTTTACAGCCTTCCGAAATATCCTGCGCTTTTGGAGCGCGACTTGTCGGTCTTGCCGATGTGTTTTGCGCGGCGGGGCGACTGTGTGGCTTATGTGCCGACAAAGGACACGGCGTTCATTGAGTTTTGGAAAGAGAGGTTCCAGTGCGAATTTATGGATGTCGCCGAGCTCAAGCATTGCCGCAGGGAGTTCGATTTTTTCAGACCGTGGGGCATATCGCCGAGGATGTACTGGATTGCTGGAAAGCTGTGGCTGTCAGACGATTATATAAACACGCCGGTCGGACGGTGGGACAGTGACATCCACAAACAGCTTTTTTCGAGGGCGACGTCCGCAGATTTGTTCCGTAGGATGGCTGACAGCGTGCTGTACGACGAGAGCCAGTGGCCCTTAAAGAGCCAGCTTCCGAGGATTGCGACGACGAGGGACGAGGCATTGGAAATGTTCAATGACATGCCGCACGGCTCGGTCTTCAAGGCGATATACGGTTCAAGCGGCCGTGGCATCAGAATCCTTAGAAGCAACAACATGACGCCAAATGCCGCTAAGTGGATAGCTTCGATGATAAAGCTCCACGGCGCGATTTCGTGTGAGAATCTTTTCGATAAAGTCACTGATTTTTCGGTGCATTACGACATCGACGACGGCAAGGCGAAATTCGTCGGGATTTCGACGTTCACGACCTCCGAAACCGGCGCATACGTCGGCAGTAGGGTAGGGCGGCAGGAGCGAGTGCCGGGCTTTGACGATGTTGTCACAAAAAGACTTATCACGATGCAAATCAATGCCTTGGAAAATTCTCCATATTCGAAGTACTATTGCGGGCCGTTGGGCGTTGACTGCATGGTCTACCGGGACGGCGGTCAGTTGAAGATAAACCCATGCGTGGAGGTCAACTGCCGTTATTCGATGGGGCGTCTCGCAATGGAGGTCGGAAACCTCGTTGGCGTAGACGCTGTGTTTACTGTTTTTAACAAGGCGAACCGTCCTTCACTGCCGCTCCAAAAGCCAGTTTTTTCTGATGGCAAGCTCGTCGGCGGCTACCTGCCACTGACTCCGAACGACACGCAGACGTTTTCCGCCGGGATTTACTGTTTGGACAATCCGCCGGTGGACGATGTGCGTATGTAACTCATTATCACTGAGTCTTGCTGGGCGGTTTTTGTGAAGGTCATGTAGTGGCTCGTGCCTGGCTGTTCGTGGAGAATCATGTCGTTGTCTATGGCGTACCTTACCGGGCCGTGGAGTTCGAAAAACTCGGGGTGCAGGTACTGCAATACGGCGCAAGCGTCCCACATCTTCTGTCCAGTGTTGCAGTCGAAGTGGGTATAAACGTAGTTTATCGGGCTGTCAGTCAGGTTGTTGGCTTTTTGGTCGGCGGTGACATTTTCTGGCACGTAGTCAAACCTCTCGCCAGTCTCGCCCGGTGAGAAGTATATCGGACGTGGCCATTTGTTAATGAGAATCAGCGCGTTTTCGGGGTCGAGGCGGAGATTGTATTCGGGCTCGTCGCCGTAGTTGGAGAGGTGTCCGCCCTGTATATAGAGAGCCTTGACCTTTTTCGAGACGAGCGACACGCCGTCCAAGTCGGATATTGTGTCGGGTTTTGACACTAAAAGATGGCCGATGTTCGTGGCGAATCCCACTGAAAAAATCACAACCGAAGTGTCGGGCGCGTCTGCAAGTATCTGTCGGTAAAGCGTCTCGGCGTAAGGCAGTTGTGAGAGTTGAGCGTCGGAGAGTGTGCGCTTGAATTTTGGAGTGTCGGGATAGTCTTCCGGCATGGCAAGTTGCCAGTACGGGATGAAAATCTGTGTGTTTTGTGGCGCGTCGTGGACTTTGCCGATGCTCAGACCGTCAAAACCGTAGTACGTGTTCATAATGTCCGCTACGCGAAGGTTTGCGATGCCGTCGCGGTTGACCATTATTGCTTGGAGGTTGACAGAGCCTTTTCGGTGGGCGTCGTACAGCATCGTCATCGCAAAAAGGTCGTCGGCAGAGCTGCCAAGGTCTGTGTCGAGTATCACTGCCGGAACGTCGGGCAGGACGCATTGTTCGCCGTTTTGGGGCGTGTTTTTGGTCGTGTTCTGTGTGCAACTTCCGAGCGTCGCCGCCGTGAGTAGTGTAGCTATGATTTTGTTTTTCATCATTTTATTCTTTTTGCTTTTTCTCCTTTTCCTTTCCGCCGAAGATGGCGAGGTTGATGTATTTTTTGGGGTGTTTCTCAAACTCGTCGAGGATTCTGTTAATGCGCACTGTCGCCTCCTCAAGATTGTTGTAGAGTGTGTCGTTGGTCAGGATTTTTTGGGCGGTGCCGTTGCTTTCGTTGATTGTGGCGAGCAGGCGGTTGGCCTTTTTCAGTGCTTCCTGGGCTTCGGCGAGCGTGTTCGAAAGTCCAAGGCCGGCGAGCGAGTCGCTTACGGTTGCAAAATTGTTTATGGCTCTTTCGATGTTGCCGGTGTTGCGTCCGAGCATACGTGACGCCTTGTCGAAGTTGCGCATGATGGAGTCTATCGCGTGTGAGTTTTGGCTCAGGTGTGTGGCGATTTCGCTCAGCCCTTCAAGGCTCAGTGTGAGATTGTTGCGGTTGCGCTCGTTAAGCAGCTGGTTGAGGGAGCGCATGACGGAATCTGAAGTCGAGAGGAAGCCAGCGAGGTCTTCCTTCATCGGCATTATGAAGTCAAGGAGCTGGTCGATGATGCCGCCGTCTATTGCGGAGCGGAGAGTGTCGCCGTTGCCATAATAGCCAGTGACATTCTTGGGGCGGATTATTTCGATGCCCTTTGTGCCCATGATGTCGACGTTGACGATTTTTGCCGTTGTGCCGGTGGGGAGTTGGAAGTCGTTGCTGACTTTCATCTTGACGACGATTTTAAGCTCGTTGTCCTGCTCCTGGAATCCGATGGACTCCACCGCGCCGATTTTGTAGCCGGAGAGCATGACGGGGTTGCTTTCGGCGAGTCCGTCGAGTTTGTTATATATTGCCACATAGTGGTTTTCGGTTTTGAAAAGGCTCTCGCCCTTCAGGAAGCTCAGTCCCCATACGAGAATCACGAGCGCGATGACCGCCAAAAGCCCTATCTTGATGAAGTTTTTCTTTTCCATTTTCGATGCTTTAATTTTTTTTATGTTACCGCTATGCGGGAAATCTTACGATATTTTTTTGCCGCTATGCGGGAAATCTTACAAATTTTTCCAAATCTAACAAATTTTTTAAGGTTTTTAAGATTTGAAAGATTTGTAAGATTTCTGCCCGTAAAGGCATACTTTAACAGTGCAAAGGTAATGATTTTTTTCGTAAAAGGCACTATTAAATGTGCATAAAAAAAGCGGAGTTGGGTAACAAACTCCGCTTGTGACCCCTGCAGGATTCAAACCTGCAACCTTTTGATCCGTAGTCAAATACTCTATTCAGTTGAGCTAAGGGGCCTGACTAACTAACAAAAATCTAACTTTAAAAGTAATGAAAAATAATTCTGTGACCCCTGCAGGATTCAAACCTGCAACCTTTTGATCCGTAGTCAAATGCTCTATTCAGTTGAGCTAAGGGGCCTGGTTGCCTTTAATTTTCGGCTACAAAAGTAGATATTATAGTCGAAATAACCAAATCTTTTTTGATATTTTTTTTCAAATATTTTCGATTGCGGTATGTTTCAGAGCGTTACATCGCCATGTTCTGTTCATTTTCCTTAGTCAGGAACACGTTAAGTGAGTATAACGAGAAGTCAGCGTCGACCTGGTCGAAGAAATATGTGTACCTGTTGCGGCTCTTGTTGGCTATCGTGATGAAGCCTCTGCCGGGCGTGTCCGGGTCGTGGAGCATGTTTGAGCGGATGTCCTTGTCGGCGTCATTGATGAGGTCGAGGAGTTTTCTCGTGGTGAGTATTTTAGAGTTTCGGATGAAGTTTGCGGAGGTGAGCTTGAGGTATTTCTTGTCCTCGCTGACTACAAACATTCCGTAGCAGACATTTTCTGTCTCGCCTTCGCGCCGGTCTGCGTGTCCGAGTATGTTCTGTACCATCTCGATCATGAGGTTGTTGACGCGGGTTTTGAGCAGTTTAGTCGTGTTAATCTGCTTTCCGAGTATCGTGAGCAGGTTCTTGAGGTTTTTATGGGTCAACATTCCGCTGTACATCAGTGCGACGTAGTGCTGCTGGAGCAACCTACGGTAATCCCTGATTTTGTCTATCGCCTGCGGGTCGTATGGGACTACGATGTCTTTCGCGATGGGAATTTCCAATGTCATGTAAAACATTGAGAATCCGTATTTTGTGGGAATGAACTCGTATTGGAACTTGCTGCCGGACTTCCGCGCCATTTCGATAAGTCCGAGGCCGGCGCCGCCCTTGCTTGAGAATGTGCCGTTGCTAAGCACCTCGCGGGCGTAGTCCTTGAGCTGGTCGGCGTCCATGGAGTTCACTTTCACCAACTTTTGGCGCAATGGCTCTACCGAACTGTCGTAGACGAGGTTGGCTGAGGTTATGGAGTACGAAAGCTGTTTGCGTTTGAGGATGAACAGCGCGCTCTGGTCAAAATCCGGGTCTTCGGGAATCTCCTGATGGCGCGTGATGTTCTGAAGGCACTCTACCATAATGAAATACACCCTTTTCTTCACGATGGTCTGCTCCTTGTTGTCGCTGAAATTTGCTTCGGCGAGAGCGAGGATGTTTTCCACCACTGTGGCATCAACAATACCCCTGTACGAGTATTCAAGGCGGTTTGCCTTGCACTGCTCGTACAGAGGGTATGCTGTGTTGTCGAGAACTATGCTGTTTTCTGACATCGTTTGGGTGTAAATCAAAAAATTACTCTATTCTTTTAACGTTTTTTGGCGAAAATTGTTCTTTTTTGATGAACTTTTTTCCAAAAAATGTTACAAGTACCTATATGACAGTATTTTCTCAAGCTGCTTGTAGTCGTTGTCGATTTTAATCGACACTTTCTCCTTTCCAAGACAGCGGCTCAACGCCTCCGGCAACTGTGGCGTTATGCCTGTGGACTGCTGGACGACATCGAGGAACTTGCACGGATGGGCTGTCTCGAGGAAGACGCCCGGCGTGTCCTTGTCGTCGCCGAGGTATTTTTCTATGCCCAACATTCCTACCGCGCCATGCGGGTCGAGGATGTACTTGTGGTTCTCGTATGTATCCTTCATCTTCTGGCGTGTCGCGTCGTCGCTGAACGAGTAGCTCGATATTGTAGAGCCAAAGTTGTTGCTGCTGTGGCAGAAAATCTCGTCGAGCCTCTCGAAGTTGCTTGGGTCGCCGACGTCCATTGCGTTCGAGATAGTCTGCACTGACGGTTTTGCGGTGTACACGCCGGTCTCGAGGTAGCGCGGCACGGTGTCGTTGGCGTTTGTGGCGGCTACGAAGTGCTTGACTTTCAAGCCGGACTTCAACGCCAGGATGCCTCCGGTTATGTTTCCGAAGTTTCCGCTCGGCACACATATAACCGCGTCGTCCCTCTTGAGCTGCGAAACGGCGTAGTAATAGTAGAACGACTGCGGGATAAGCCGCGCAATGTTAATCGAGTTGGCTGATGTCAACTTGATTTTGTCCTTTGTGTCAAAGTTTGCGAAGGCGGTCTTTACGAGTGCCTGGCAGTCGTCAAAAACGCCGTCGACTTCCAATGCGGTTATGTTGCCGCCGTTGGTTGTGAGCTGTTTTTCCTGAATTTCACTGACTTTGCCGCTCGGGTAGAGGATTATCACGTCAACGCCGGGGACGTTGAGGAACCCATTGGCAACCGCGCTGCCTGTGTCGCCGGATGTCGCGACGAGGATTACGGTCTTTTCGTTGCGTTGGCGCGAGAAGTAGCCCAAGCACCTCGCCATGAACCTTGCGCCGACGTCCTTGAATGCGCACGTCGGGCCGTGGAAGAGTTCGAGCGAGTAGATATTGTCCTTCACGTTGACGAGCGGGATGTCGAAGTTCAACACCTCGTTGCATATCTGGCGGAAGTCGTCATCGGGAATCTCATCGCCAACATATTGTCTGCCAACCTGATAGCCAATCTCCTGGAGGCTCATTCCGTAAAGGTTGTCCCAAAATTCTTTGGGTAGCGTTATGTAGTTTTCGGGGACAAAAAGTCCTTTGTTGGGAGCCAGTCCGCGCTTGACAGCCTGCTCGAACGATATTTTGAGGTTCTTGTCCCTGGTGCTTATGTACTGCATCTTGTGGTTTGTTGAGTAAAAATCTTAGTTGTTAAAAAAAGCGTCGTGGAGTACGTTGAGCGCGTTTGTCGCGTCGGCTTTCTTCACGATAATCGACACGTTGACTTCCGTGCTGTCCTGTACGATTGCATGGATATTGATTCCGGCGTTTCCGAGCGCGGTGAATGCCTTGCCGGTAAGCCCGGCGGAGTTTTTCATGCCTTCGCCTACCATCGCCACGATTGCATAGTCGGTCTCCGCAATCGTCTTGTTGACAGTGTCTTTGCGGATTTCGAAGTCGAACTCCTCGTTGATTGCCTTTACGGCCTTGTCGGCGTCCTTTGCGTCGATTACAAGGCAGATGGACATCTCCGAGCTTGCCTGGCAGATGATCGTGATGTTGATGTTGTTATGGCTCAACATGCTGAATAGCCTTCCCGCGATTCCTGTCGTGCCGACGAGGCCGGTGCCCGAGAATGTAATCATGGCGATGTTTTCCATTGTCGAGATGGCCTTAATAGGAATGTCGTGCGAGGTCTCCGTTGTGACGAGCGTGCCTTGGTCGTCGGGATGGAAGGTGTTAAGGATCTTCATCGGAATCTTCTTTTCCATCACGGGCTGTACTGTGGGCGCGTAGATGACCTTTGCACCGAAGTTGCTGAGTTCCAGAGCCTCACGGTAGCTTACCTTGTCCAACGGGTATGCCTTGGCGACCTTGCGCGGGTCGGATGTGTATATGCCGCTCACGTCCGTCCAAATCTCAAGCATCGTGGCATCGAGCGCGGCGGCGTAGAGTGCCGCAGTGTAGTCGCTGCCGCCACGGCCGAGGGTCGTCGCATAGCCTTTTTCAGATTTTGAGATGAAGCCTGGCGCAACGGTGATGTCGGCGTTTGGGTTCCAGTTTTTGCGGATGTTCTCGTATGTCACGGTGCGGTTGACGTGTTCCTTGCCGTTGACCGGGCGCGTGATGATCATCTGTGACGAGTCGAGGTAGTCGACATTGCCGTTATGAATCTGCAAGTATCTGAAAATAATGTCGTTGGACATGCGTTCTCCGAAACTTACAATTATATAGTATGCTCTCTCGGACACTTCGTTAAGGAAGTATATCGATTCAAGCACTTTGTCGAGCCTTGTGATATAACTGTGAATCTTTCCTTTGAGGTCGTTCTGCTGGTTCGTGTCGATGAGCGCGTCGATGAAGTCGTAGTGGCGTTTCTCGATTTGCGCGCTGACCTCGCGGTAGCTGATGTCACCGGCGGCTGCCTTCTCGCCAGCCTCGGTAAGCATGTTTGTTACTTTGCTGAGAGCGGAGCAGACGATAATCTGCTTCTCGGTTGTCCTCTTGAGGATTTCACTTATGTTCTTAACTGTCTCTACCGAGGAAACCGATGTTCCTCCAAATTTTAAAACTTTCATAGTTATATGTTTATATACTTGATTTTCAGATTTCGGTTGTGTGTGAAATCTGAGTGCAAATATATGTTTTCTTTTTCAATTATTTGTCAGATTTGCATATATTTTTTTCAATAAGTGTCAAAATGCCTTGAGTTTTGGTGAAATTTTGCAAAGTCGGACTGCAGTTGTTTCATCATTTTGATGTGTTTTTCGCCTTCTTTGCTCTTGAAGGTGTCGCGCAGTATCTGCGAGTAGAGCAGGCACTGGTTGAAGTCTTCGACGGTGAGGTACAGCGCGGCGAGGTCGCGGAGCATTTCTTCCTTGGCCTTCCGTTGTACGGGGACTGTGTTGGAGAGTTCGCCGGCGGCGTATTGCAGTTTTTCTATCCATGGTTCGAGCTGTGGGGCAAGGCTCTTGACTTCCTTGTCGGCTTCGATTTTGGACAGTACGTCGGCGATGCCTTCCTTTGCGGCGAGCATGTCGTCCTTGAATGGGCTTTCTTCGTCGAGCAGGTACCCGATTGTCAGTTCTTCCTCAGTGTCCGTGGCTATGAACTTGTCGCTCAATGCTTTCAGGATTTCCTGGTTGATGAACTCGATGCCTTCTTTTGCGATTTTGTTGATTAGTGACTCCTTGTCGTCGTTGACGTATTTACGGGCTTCTTCTTCGGTCGGGAAGCTCATTTTTATTGGGTAGAGTTTTACCATTGTCGAGCCGTCGGGGTTGCTCCTGCGCTCGAATGTCTCTACGGGCGACTTGAAGTTGCACTTGATGTTGAAGGTGTACTTGACGGTGGGGAAGTAGTTGTGGTTGATTTGCAGGCCGTCAGGTGTCATCTTTTCGGTCTTGTTGTCCTTGAGGTCGATGCCGATGATGTTGACCGGCTGGACGTTCATGGAGATTGCGAGGAATGCGGAGTCGTCCTTTTCGACTTCACGCCATCCGGGGATTTCGATGTCGCCGGTGATGTATGTGTCGTTGAACATGTTCTGGATTTTGTTCTCTATGGTTATTGAATAGGTGCGCTTCTCCGGTTCGACGTAGTATGTCGGGAATTTCTTGACAGCCACTTTGTACGTCTCCTTGGTGATGCCGTATTGGGCGATGGCTGCCGATGCGTTGATTATCAGCGACAAAACCAACAGTGTGATTATCTTTGTTTTCATGGCTTTAAGAGTTTTAATGGTTAATAAATTTGGTCATAAATATATCCGTTTTCTGTTTATTTTGCAAATTTCGGGCTATTTTTTTTGAATTAAGGATTATTAATATTTAGTTTTCTGAAAAATATGCTTATTTTTGTCATGTAACTATAAAAATGTAAGTTTATGAGATTATCTACTTTGATGACACCATCTCCGGCGGTCGAGCCTTACTGGGGGTAATGATTGAGAATTGGATTGAAAAATAAAAAAAATCCCACGTAATCTTGGTGACTACGTGGGAGTTTTTTATTTAGAAATTAATTCGGTGTTTCTGACGATTAGAGCTGGGGGCCAGCGGCAACGAGAGCCTTGCCGGCTTCGTTGGTGGTGTACTTGCCGAAGTTCTTGATGAAACGAGCGGCGAGATCCTTTGCCTTCTCTTCCCATTTAGAGCGATCCTGGTATGTGTCGCGGGGATCGAGGATGCCCCATGCAACGCCGTCGAGCTGTGTAGGAACGGTGAAGTTGAAGTAAGGGATCTGCTTTGTGGGAGCGTTGAGGATAGAGCCATTGAGGATGGCGTCGATGATACCACGGGTATCAGGAATGGAGATACGCTTGCCAGTACCGTTCCAGCCGGTGTTGACGAGGTAAGCCTTAGCACCAGATTTCTGCATCTTCTTAACGAGTTCCTCTGCGTACTTGGTCGGATGGAGTTCGAGGAATGCCTGGCCGAAGCAAGCCGAGAAGGTCGGGGTCGGTTCGGTGATTCCGCGCTCTGTGCCGGCGAGTTTGGCGGTGAAGCCGGAGAGGAAGTAGTACTGGGTCTGCTCCGGGGTGAGGATGGATACAGGGGGCAATACGCCGAATGCATCAGCCGAGAGGAAGATTACATTCTTTGCTGCGGGTCCTGCGCTCTTACCGGCAACTTTCTTGGCGATGTTGGTGATGTGGTCGATTGGGTAAGATACACGGGTGTTCTCGGTTACAGACTTGTCTGCGAAGTCGATTTTGCCGTTGTCGTCAACGGTAACGTTCTCCAAGAGTGCGTTGCGTTTGATTGCGCCGTAGATGTCGGGCTCGTTCTCCTTAGAGAGGTTGATGACCTTTGCGTAGCAGCCGCCTTCGAGGTTGAACACGCCCTCGTCGTCCCAGCCGTGCTCGTCGTCGCCGATGAGGAGACGCTTGGGATCTGTTGAAAGGGTGGTCTTGCCTGTGCCGGAGAGTCCGAAGAAGATGGCAGTGTTCTTGCCTTCCATGTCGGTGTTGGCGGAACAGTGCATTGAAGCGATGCCCTTGAGGGGGAGGTAGTAGTTCTGCATGGAGAACATGCCTTTCTTCATTTCGCCGCCGTACCATGTGTTGATGATAACCTGCTCGCGGGATGTTGTGTTGAATGCAACACAGGTTTCGGAGTTGAGGCCGAGTTCCTTGAAGTTCTCGACTTTAGCCTTAGATGCGTTGTAGATGACGAAGTTTGGCTCGAAGTTCTTGAGTTCTTCCTCGGTGGGCTGGATGAACATGTTCTTTACGAAGTGAGCCTGCCATGCAACTTCGAGTACGAAGCGTACAGCGAGCCTTGTCGCCTCGTTTGCGCCGCAGAATGCGTCGACTACGTAGAGCTGCTTGTTGGAGAGTTCCTTGACGGCGATGTCCTTAACCTTAGCCCAAACTTCCTCGCTCATCGGGTGGTTGTCGTTCTTGTAGCCTTCGGTTGTCCACCATACGTTGTTGTGGCTCTGAGCGTCGTCAACGATGTACTTGTCCTTGGGGGAACGTCCGGTGAAGATGCCGGTCATTACGTTCACCGCGCCGAGTTCGGTCTCCTTGCCTTTCTCGTAGCCAGTGAGGGCGGGGTTGATTTCAGCTTTGTAGAGGTCCTCGTAGGAGGGGTTGTGAGCGATCACGGTAGAACCTGTGATGCCATACTTTGTCAAATCTAAATTGCTCATTATGTTATTAAATTATTTTGTTGTGAAATTTTCGCTTTTGACAATCGCAAATTTAAGCCAAAATTTTTAAATAGGGTAATATTTTCGCTGTTTTTAATGTTAATTTTGTTTAATTTTCAAAAAGTGTAGATATTGCCCTTTCTCCATGTCTGCACAGCGCGGTCCCATGTGGGTTTGAACTCTGTGCTACGCCTCAGGACGTACTTCTCGCCGGAGAGTTTTGTGCGTGTGCGGCGGAATATGAACCGGACGCGCTGTCCGCTCTTATTGTCGCGGTAAGTCCATATCTCGGCGGTGCTTGTTATGGCGAGCATCTTTGGCGGGCCGAGGACTATGTAGACCATGCCACGGTCTGTCAACATGCCTTTCCTGTAGTCCGTGAACAGCAGGTTGCTGATTATGGCGCGTGTGTAGTAGACTTTTATGAGTTCCTTCGCCTTTCGGATGTCGTGGGTGCATGAGTACCAGAAGTCGTCCACGGCGAGTTTTTTGGCTGTGGCGTTCCTGAGTGTTGCGTATTCTTCCGGCGTGGCGAGGTACGCTATCGGCAGCATCATCTCGTCCGGGGTGTTTATGTTTGGGAAGTCGCCGTCAAAACATGGCAGGACGAGGTTCTGGTTGAAGTTTGTGTCGGCTGTCGATGCAAACATACGTGCCGTGTCGCCGCGCATTACATAACTTGCGCGTTCTTCCATTGTATTATAAAAAAGTGTGGTGTCTTCTACCGCCGGGTCGCTTGAGTATGGCGACAGCGGGATTATGGTCTCGTGGGGCTTGTTTCCAGACATGAGCGCAGGATAGCGTTGGGCGCATAGGTAGTCGACCCTGACTGCGTCGCCTGTCTTTATGTAGTGGTCGGCGAGGGGCTGGAGGTTGTCGAGTTTAGTGACCATGTAGTTGTCCTCGCTGAATGGGTTTGTCTTGTCGATTTCGGTGAAGTGTATGCTCATCTTCCCGCGCAGGAGATCAGTGACTGTGGTCTGTATGACAAATTTTTTCAGTTCCACAGGCTTGACTTTCAACTTTATGGCGTATGTCTTTGGCGACGCTTCCTTTGTGAAGGTGATAGTCCGTGTGCAGCTGTCTATGAGCATCGTCTTTTCGTAGCTTTCCATTATTTTGTAGAAAATCTTGACTTGTGCGGAGTTGCTTTTAAGGGCGTTTGCCTTTGAGAAAAGCAGTTCGCCGTCGTTAATGACCACGTACAGTTCGATGTCCTCGAGGTTGTGCTTTTTAGCGAACACCTTTGGGTGGATAGTGGTGCTGTACGGGTTGTACATAAGGGCAAGTTGTTCCGAGCCCGAACTTATCACAGAGCCCTGGTGTTCCGTTTCGTCGCTCTTTGTGCGTCCAACGAGGGCGCATCCGGCGCATAATGTTATTGCTGACAGTATCAAGACTGCCTTGATTATCTTGTTCATTGTTAATATAGAGATTGCTTTACGTTTCGCGGCGCAAGTTACAAAAAAACTCGTCAACAGCCAACAAAAAGCGCCGGTACTTTATAAAAAGCGTCCGGCGCCAAAATTAACCAACCTAACCTAACTATTTAACTTTTCAGTAAAATCATTTTCAATTCTTGTGCCGTTTTTCGTAAATTTTGGTATTTTTGCAAAAAAAATTATTATGAAACTTTTGTTACATGCGTGTTGTGCGCCGTGCAGTGCGCCGATACTGGAATCCTTGGCCAAGGACGGCGTTAAGCCCGCCATTTTTTACTATAATCCCAACATTTACCCTGCCGAGGAGTATGAAAAGCGGCGCAATGAGATAGTCAGGTACACCACTAAACTCGGTGTCGATTTTATTGAAGGCGAATATGACCATGAGAAGTGGCGTGATGCTGTGAAGGGTTTTGAGAACGAGCCTGAGCGTGGCGGGCGGTGTCTGTTGTGCTTTAAGATGCGCATGAATGCCACTGCCAAGGCTGCCGAGGAGCATGGCTACGACACTATCGCAACGTCGCTGTCGTCGTCGCGTTGGAAAAGCCTCCAACAAATCGACGAGGCGGGCAATTCGGCTGTGGAAGGTTGCGCAGGTCTGTCGTACTGGGCAAAAAACTGGCGCAAGGGCGGCCTTCAGCAGCGGCGAAACGAGTTGATAAAGGAGAATGATTTTTATAATCAGCTGTATTGCGGCTGTGAGTTTTCGATGGCAAGGCTTGAAAAATAGTTTTTGGGCGATGCCCACGATTTTTTCGGAAGTCTTTTCTTGCAAATATCGAAAACTTGAATTATCTTTGCCGTCAAACATTTAAGTAGTCAGAATCATTATGGCAAAATACCTCAACCCCAAAGTCGATTTGACATTCAAGAAAGTCTTTGGCGAGCATCCAAATCTCGTCAAAAGCCTTTTGAACGCCTTGCTGCCGTTGCCGGAGGGCATGGAAATCGTCAAGGTGGAATACCTTACGCCCGAAAACGTCCCCGAAAACCCCTCAAAAAAATATTCCATCGTTTACGTCCGCTGCACCGACAACAAGGGCCGCGGCTTCATCGTGGAGATGCAGTCGTATTGGAACAGGGAGTTTTTTTCGCGGACAATATACAACGCCGCCTCAATGTACACAAAACAGTTGGAGAAGGGCAACCCGTTTGAGCGTTTGAAAGAGGTCTATGCGCTTGCTCTTGTCAACGACGAGGCGTTCGACTATAGGGACGACGACGGCTATATGCAGGAGTTCTACATCACCAACAAGAACCATCCCGAAGACCGCCGCAGCGATTTGTCCTTCATATTCGTTGAACTTGTCAAATACAAGCCCAAAGACCGTGGCAGCCGCGCCATCAAGGAATTGTGGCTCAGGTTC
>CAJOJG010000052.1 GCA_905234655.1 uncultured Bacteroidales bacterium | reverse complement strand
TTGATGTCCGCCTGGTCGGCTACTGACTCGGTGGCCTTGCCTTCCACGATTACGGGGTTGCCGGTGATCGACGCCGGCATTTTGGGCTGGTATGCCGCCCTTGCGATTTGTAAAGGACTTTTTTTCATTGTGTGTTATTTATTGTTTTTGATGTTTTATTTTGTTTATTTGTTCTCTTCGGTGCTTCCGTCGGCGTAGACCGTGCCGTTCCATCTGATTGGTATGTCGCAGGTGATTACAGTGTCGCTGGTGTTTTGGGCGCGGTCGCGGACGTGTATCTTGTAGCGTATTGTGTCGTAGTTGACTTTTATTTTTGGTATTGTGAAGTTCACTTTCACTTCGGCGCGGAGGTATTTGTTCTGGCCGATTGGCTGTTTGTATGGTATTCTGAACTTTGGTATGGAGTCGAAGGCGCGTATGTACTTGCCGTCGACTTTTTTTTGGAAGTCGATGGTCAGGTTGGAGCTGTCTTTTTCGTTGTCGTCACGTGTCAGTCCGAGGTTCCCGTCGCCGTCGATTACTTGGAGGTATATGTCTTGGTATATGACTTTGTTACCTATGGTGTCTGTAGTGTCGGCGGTGAAGACTTTGAGGAACTTCACTTTCGGGATTTCGGAGTATGACTCGAGGTCTGTGCAACTTGAGACTGCTGCCATTGCTGCGATGAGTATTACCGTAATTATGTTGATGGTGTTTTTCATCGTCGTTTTTATTTTTTCCTGAAGAATACTTTGATTGGCACGCCTGTGAAGTCGAAGTCTTTTCTGAGCCTGTTTTCGATGTAGCGGCGGTATGGGTCGCGGATGTATTGTGGCAGGTTGCAGAAAAGCGCGAAAGTGGGGTAGTATGTCGGCAGTTGGGTGGCGTACTTAATCTTTATGAACTTGCCTTTCCATGCCGGCGGGTTGTTTTCCTCGACGTACTGCTGGATGCACTGGTTGAGTTTTGAGGTCGGAATCTTGCGCGTGCGGTTCTCGTATACGTGGATGGCCTCTTCCATTGCCTTGAGGATTCGCTGCTTGGAGACTGTGGAGGTGAAAATAACCGGCACGTCGTCGAATGGCTCGAGTTCTTTCCTGACGTATTCGGCGAATTTTTTTGTCGTGTTTGCGTCCGGTTTTTCGATGAGGTCCCATTTGTTGACGCAGACGACGAGTCCTTTGTTGTTTTCCTTTATGAGCCGGAACACGTTCATGTCCTGGGATTCGATGCCCTTAGTCGCGTCGAGCATTAGGATGCATACGTCGGACTGCTCGATGGCTCTTACGGAGCGGAGCACGGAGTAGAACTCAATGTTTTCCGATACTTTTGACTTTTTCCTAAGTCCGGCGGTGTCGACGAGTATGAAGTCGTGGCCGAATTTGTTGTATCGTGTGTTTACGGTGTCGCGTGTGGTTCCGGCGATTGGTGTGACGATGTTCCTTTCTTCGCCGATTAGGGCGTTTATGAGTGACGATTTTCCGACGTTAGGGCGGCCGACGACTGCGATTTTGGGTATTCCTTCTTCGTCGTCTGTGGTGTCGCTGGTGAATGTCTGTACGATTGCGTCGAGGAGTTCGCCGGTTCCGCTGCCGGTGTTGGCGCAGATGGAGTATACTTCGCCCATTCCGAGGGAGTAGAATGTCGATGAGTCGAGGTGGAGCTCGGGGTTGTCGGTTTTGTTTGCGGCGACGAAGGTCGGCTTGCCGGATTTTCGGAGTATGTTGGCGATAGTCTCGTCGCCTGCGGTCACGCCGAGCTGTGTGTCTACCATGAACAATATTACGTCGGCTTCGTCTATGGCGAGGCGTACTTGTTTCTTAATTTCGTTTTCGAATATGTCGTCGGAGTTGTCCACGTACCCTCCAGTGTCTATTACGGAAAACTCTTTGCCGTTCCAGTCAGATTTTCCGTAATGTCTGTCTCGCGTCACGCCTGCTGTTTCGTGTACGATGGCTTCGCGAGTCTGGGTAAGTCTGTTGAAAAGTGTCGATTTGCCTACGTTCGGACACCCTACGATGGCTACAATGTTGCTCATTTACTGTATTTTTCGGTTGGCTGTGATTGTTATGTTAGTTAAAAAAAAAGTCACTCGGCTTTAGTGTTCAGGAGTTCGTCCACGAGTTCTTTGGCTTTTATGGCCTGGTCTTCCGTGGTGAATAGTTCTACGTATGGGTCGAACCCTGTTTCAGCCCATCCATTTCCGTTGTCGCCTGCGTTGCGGTTTTCTGCGTAGCAGTTTATACCCTTGCTTTCGAGGTGCTTCTTTACAGTGTTGACGTCTATCGCGAGACCGCTGAATACTTTTACCGACTTTGTTTCCATGGTGTTTGGATTAATGTGAGTTTTTTTGTATTTCGGCAAATGTATGTTTTTTTTCTGATATGGGCAAATATTTTTTTGATTTTGTTGATTTTTGGGTGTTGTTATTCGTTTCCTTGTCCTGAAATCTCGACTTTTAGGATGAAGTAGTCTGTTCCGTTGACGGGTATGAAGAGGTATTCGAGTTTTCCGTCTGTCTTTCTCGCGATGTCTATGAGTCCGAGGCCGGCTCCGCCTTTTGATGAGATTTTGCCTTCTTTGAGCTGCTTCTTGTACATTGCGTTAAGTTCGTCTTTGGTCGCGTTGTTGACACATTCGAGGGCTTGTGAGAGGTGTGCCATGTCGTGTTTTGTGACTTTGTTGGCGGTCATTATGTAGTATATGCCGTCTTTGCGCCCTATCATGAACAGTCCGTTGATGAGGCTGAACTCGGTCTGGAACTCTGTGCTGTGTTTCTGCATGTTTTGCAGGATTTCCACGAGGGAGTGGTGCACGCGGCGTTTGACTTGTTTTTCCTCGTTGTTTTCCTCCATTTCGGCTTCGTTCTTCTCGGTGAACATCTTTACGACCTGGTGGGTGAATTTGCCGATGTAGACTACGGATATGCCGTTGTCTATCAGCTCGTCGTAGAGGGCGAGGACGTTGTGCATGAAGTTTATGTCGAGTTCCATCGCTGGGTTCTTTGTACTCATGGTTCTGTTTTTTTAGTTTTGCCTTTTGACACGGTTTTATGCAAATGCCGTGCAATTTTTATGTGTCGTGCAATTTATTTTGCGTCGGCTTTCGTCGAGTCGCTGTTTTCGTCCCTTTCGTCGAGCGATTCTTTAAGTCCGATTATCATTTCCCTGATGCCTTGGAGCGTCTTTACGACTTCAAAGTTGTTCACTCCGTTTGTGGTGCTTTTGAGGTATGTCTTTGCGCCTTCGAGGGTCATCTTGCAGTCTTTCACGAGGTAGTGGATCTTGTGGATGTTCTCGATGTCGTTTTTCGTGAACTGCCGGTTGCCCTTTTGGTTTTTCTTTGGCCTGATGATTGGAAACTCCTTCTCCCAATACCTTATGAGCGAGGTGTTTACATTAAACATCTTGGCCACTTCGCCTATGGAGTAGTATAGCTTGTCGAGGTTTTTGATTTCCTCGCTCGTTATCATTTCGTTCTGTGGTTCCTGGTTTTCCATAGTATGTTTTTTTTAGTTTTGTTCAACTTCCATCTTTAATCTCTAATCTTTCCTCTTTCCTCTCTCCTCTTTTCCTCTCTCCTCATTAAATCTCTCCTCTCTAATCCAGGCTCAATCCCCTTGTCGCCGCGATTCGGGAGACCCGTTTCCATTCTTCCGGCCTTAGCGAGGCGAAGAAGTAGTTAGTCGGGTTGACCGGCTTGTCGTTGTATTGGACTTCGTAGTGGAGGTGTGGAGTGAGGGATTTGCCTGTGTTCCCTACAAGTCCGATTACGTCGCCCCTGTTGACCTTCTGCCCGCGCTTGACCATGTATTCGCTTACATGGGCGTATAGTGTCTTGTAGCCGTTTTTGTGGTTGATAATCACGTGTTTGCCGTGTTCGCGCTTGTCGCCGGTATATTCGACGATGCCGCTTGCCGTGGCGTATATTTCCGTGCCGGTGTTGACGGCGATGTCTATTCCGTTGTGCGATTTTGGCGTTTTATATATTGGGTCGAGTTTTTTCCCGAAGCCATAATATATAAAGTCTATGCCCGCGTCCATTACCGGAAGGATCGACGGCAGCGACTGCATTTTGTCATTGTCCTGTGAGAGGCGGAATTTGAGGTCGCTGAATGTCTTTTCTTCTTCTTTCAGTTTCTGTCTGCACCTTTGGCTCATTAGGTTTATGAGGCGTTTGAGTGAGTCGTCGCTGTTAATGGATATGTAGGTCTCGCGCCTTTGGGCGTTATAGTCTGTGTCCATCTCGGTCTCGAATATCGCCCTGTATATGTCCTTGTCGCGCTGCTTTATGTCGTTAAGCACGGAGTCCACCTTTTTATATTTGTCGCTGAGCGCGGTGTACTCTTGTTTAAGTAGCGTGTTCTCGCGCTCTATCTTGTTCTGCCGTGGCGTCTTTATGGTGTACGAAATCGTAAGGAACACCACGATGCCTATTATCAGCGCGGCGACGAGCTGCGTGACAATGGAGATGATGACCTTGCGCCCTGGCTTCGAATCCTCCTTCTCGTACTGGAGGGAGTCCGGGTCGAATCTGTAGTTTCCGTCCGACATTTTAATCTTAATGGTCGTTTTTATGGTTATGCTTTTTGCTGTAAAAAGTATCGCAAAATTAAAAAAAAATCGAATAAAAAAAAACATAGTGGCTTTTTTTTAGCGAAACTAAAAAAAAATGTGTATATTTGCGGTGTAAGAAAAAAAACGCCATGGTGCTAATTGTGGCATAATAAATGCAGGGTTAAGGCAAGGACTTGTAGTATTCCATACTGTGTCCGTGCATAACTCAACTAACAGAAATACAGAGATATATGGAATTTAAACTAAAAACCGACGACGTTAAGAAACGCTACCGCGAGTATGATGTTACGGGCGATGTATCTGTGCAGAACATCGAGCCGTTGCTTGCGGAGATGAAGGATTGTGTCGCCCACTGCGACGAGCTGACGGTCAATTTTGTCGCCGTCACGGAGTTCGATACGTCCGCGTTGCAGATGTTTTACTCGATAAAGAACAGTTTCGTGCGCGACAAGAAGAAGTTCAAGGTCACGTGCGACCTTGCGCCGGAGGTTGTCAAGTTACTTTCCAACTGCGGCGTCGACGACCTGGCGAAGGTCTTGTCCGCCGGTGTCGAGTAAGACGCTTTTATAATAATAAGACTACACATTAGGGAATTTAATATAAATCACATATTCAATCAAATGGCAAAGACAATACTCATAGTGGATGATTCGGAAAGCATCCGCGAAGTGGTGAATTTCACATTACAGACAGCCGGATTTGAGGTATATGCTGCCGGAAACGGCAAGGAGGCCGTGGAGCTCCTTGACGGCCGGGTCATCGACCTGGTCATCACCGACCTCCACATGCCCGAGATGGACGGCATCGAGCTCATCAAGTATATCCGTGCCACGGCTGGCTATAACAGGGTTCCGATCTTGTTCCTTACCACCGAGTCCCAGTTGGCCAAGAAAATCGAGGCCAAGGACGCCGGCGCGACGGGATGGATCATCAAGCCCTTTGTTCCCGCCAAGCTTTTGGCGGCGATAAGCAAGGTGATAAGGTAGAAGCACCATTCTGCCTTTCGCTTTACTCTGTTTTTTCCGAAGAAAATCTACAGAAGACAACAAACTTTATTTTGAAGCAGGGAAATGGATAATTTTCAGAAGAAATTCCTGGACGAAGCAAGCGACCTGGTAAGCCAGTTGGAGCAGGCGTTGCTGACCTTGGAGCAGGACATGGGAAATCCGGAGCTTGTAGACAGCATATTCCGGATCATGCACTCGCTCAAGGGCGGCGGCGGCATGTTCGGCTTTGACAACATCTCCAACTACACCCACCGCCTTGAGAACATGTACGACCTCGTAAGGCAGAAGAAACTTAAGGTGACCAGGGAGATGCTCGACATCACTTTCGAGTCGGCCGACCATATCTCGAGCATGCTCAACGACGACGGCTCGAAGACCGAGGAAATAAAGAAGAACGAGGAAATCCTTAACAGCCGCATCGAGGCGATACTCGACGGCGACTCTATGTCCGTCGTGACGGTCGGGGACTCAGTGGAAGTCAAGCCGGGTCTCGCGTCGTACTACGTGAAGGTAAAGCCATACGAGCATATCCAGCGTAACGGCACAAACCCGCTCCTGCTTATCGACGAGCTCGTGGGCTTGGGCAGGGCGAAGGTCAACATCTTCTACAGCAACATCCCGGACTTCGAGTCGCTCGTGTTCGACGACACTTATATATGGTGGGAGGTAATCCTCGCTACCGAGAGTGACATCGACGCAATAAAGGACGTGTTCATCTTCGTAGAGGACGACTGCGAAATCGTCATCAAGAAACTCGCCGACGGCGATGTGTTCTCCTTCGACGGCATAGAGCCGCTGCTCCAGTGCAGCCACGACTTCCCGTTCGACTTGGAGAAGATAACCTCGCTCGCCAATACAATCCAGGCACTTGAGAAGGCGAAGACCGAGACAGCGCAGGCCGCCGCTGCCAAGGAGGACAAGGGCGACGAGCACATAAAGAAATTCGCAAAGGAATCCACCATTTCCGGCATCAGGGTTGCCTCTGAGAAGATTGACTCGCTGATGAACCTCGTCAGCGAGCTTATAACCACACAAGCAGGACTTAACCTGTACGCCGACCGCGCAAAGAATGCGGAGTTGACCAGGATTGCGGAAGGATTGGAGAATATCTCGCGCCAGTTGCGCGACACTGCGTTCAGCATCACGCTTATCCCGATAGACTACCTCGTAGTGAGGTTCCGCCGCCTTGTGCGCGACCTTTCGCGCGAAGTGGGCAAGGAGATAGAGTTTGAGGCGCGCGGCGCGGAGGTCGAGCTTGACAAGTCGCTCATCGAGGGCATCTCGGAGCCGCTCATGCACATTCTGCGTAACAGCGTCGACCACGGAATCGAGACGGCGGCAGAGCGCAAGGCGGCAGGAAAGTCGCCGACAGGAAAGATAACCCTCTCCGCGTACTATTCAGGCAGCCAGGTCATCATAGCCGTCACGGACGACGGCCAGGGCATGAACCCCGAGAAGATACGCCGCAAGGCCATCGAGAAAGGACTTGTAGCCCCGGACGCGCAGATGTCAGACAAGGAGGCCATAGACCTTATATTCATGCCGGGATTCTCGACATCGGAAAAAGTCACTAACATCAGTGGCCGTGGCGTGGGAATGGACGTCGTAAAGCGCAAGGTCTCCGACATTCGCGGCACGGTATCAGTGTCCTCGGAGCTTGGAGAAGGCACGACGATAACCATAAGCCTGCCGCTGACACTTTCCATCATAGACGGAATGTTAGTCCGCATAGCCGACGTGGACTACATAATCCCGCTTTCGGTAATAGACACAATCTTTGCCGTGGAACATGAGAAGATAGTTTCATCGTTCCAAAACGTCATTAACATCGAAGGCGTCCAGTATCCGTTCTACTACCTGCGCGACGAGTTTGCAATCCCGGGCGATGCACCTGAGCGCGAGGAGATAATAATGGTGAAATACGAAGACAGGAAGATCGGCATCGTGGTCGACAACATCACCGGCGAGTACCAGGCGGTGCTCAAGCCGCTCGGCAAACTCTACCGCAACCAGGACATCTTCTCCGGCGCGTCTATATTGGGCGACGGAACCGTGGCCCTCGTTCTCGACACCCACAAGGTCATAAACCAGTTCACCAGGTACAACGACTTATAATATAAAGCGAAAGCGGACACGATATATAATAACATCATATTTTTGAGAAAAAGACTATGGAACAGGAAACAACAGGCTCTTATATATCCTTCGTTCTTGGCGAGGAGTACTTCGCCATCAACGTCGCACAGGTTCTGAACATCCTTCAACTCGTCCAGATAACGAAGGTGCCGACCGCGCCGGACTACATGAAGGGCGTCATAAATCTGCGCGGCACCGTGCTGCCCATCATCGACATCCGCATGAAGTTCGGCATGGAGCCGATAGAGTACAAGCGTGACACGGTAATCCTCGTGCTTAACGTAGAGATAGACGGCGAGATAGTCAACGCCGGCATACTAGTCGATGCGGTCAAGGAGGTGTTCGAGATTCAGTCGGCGGACATTCTGCCGCCCCCGGGCATCGGCTCGAAGTACAAGTCGAAGTTCATCGAAGGCATATTCAAGATGAACGACGAGAAGTTCGTCATGCTGCTCGACATCGACAAGGTATTCTCGACGGACGAGCTCGTGATGATGAAGGACACGACGGAAAGCCCGGAGTCTAAGCAGGCTGAAACTATAGAGTAGCATACGGAACGGCATGACATGGAAGTAAACCCGATTTCATATTACGAGGCCAAGCTGTCCGACGCGGATTTTGCGCGGTTGAGCAAGTTCATCTACGGGCAGTACGGCATAAAGATGCCCGACGCCAAGCGCATAATGCTCCAGAGCCGCTTGCAGAAAAGGCTCAGGGCGTTGCAGATAGTGGACTTCTCGGATTATGTGGACTACGTGTTCTCCCCGGCGGGAAGCGCGGAAATCGTGCACATGATGGATGTCGTGTCCACAAACAAGACCGACTTTTTCCGCGAGAACCAGCACTTCGAGTTCCTGCTCAGCGACGTACTGCCGGAGTTGCACGACGTTAACCGACAGAACTTCATAAAGGTATGGTCGGCGGGATGCTCGTCGGGCGAGGAGCCGTACACGATGGCGATGGTACTGTCCGAATATGCGGCGACTACCCACGGGTTCGACTTCCAGATAATGGGAAGCGACCTGAGCACGATTGTGCTGGACAAGGCGATAACGGCGATATACCCCGAGGACAGGGTCGACGTAGTGCCGATGGACCTGAAGAAGAAATACCTGCTCCGCAGCAAGGACCGCTCCACCCCGACGGTGAGGATAGTCCCCGAGCTGAGGCGCAAGGTAAGTTTCATGAGGCTCAACTTCATGGACGACGTATACAACAATGTGCCGAATAACTTCGACATCGTGTTCTGCCGTAACGTGCTGATATACTTTGACCGAGAGACACAGGAGAGGGTCATCAACAAGCTCTGCCGACACCTCAAGAGCGGAGGATTCTTCTTCTTGGGGCACTCGGAGTCCGTCGCGGGAATCAACGTGCCGCTCAAGCAACTTAAACCCACGGTATTCAGGCGGATATGATTTACTCAAAAACGACGACAAGGAGAAAAATGAAAAAGTAAAAACATAGATAACAACAGTGATATTATGGAAAACCCAACATGCAATATAAGCGACGACGTATTGCTGACCGAGCTCAGCAAGCGCATCGAGAAATACAAGAACGCGGTTGACAACCTCAACTCGATGAACAAGCAGCTCCTGGACCTCAACCACAAGCTCGCCGAGAGCGAGGCCATGAAAAGCCACTTCATCTCCAACATCACCAACGAGATTATCAACCCGTTCGCGTCGATCCTCGGACTTTCGAAGAGCATCATGGAATGTCCCGCGACGGACGTGGACCGCATGAAGCGCATGGCGACTATGATAAACAGCGAGGCGTTCAACCTTGACTTCCAGTTCAAGAACATCTTCGCCGCCGCTGAAATCGAGGCTGGCAGCAT
This sequence comes from uncultured Bacteroidales bacterium, assembly GCA_905234655.1. GTDB lineage: Bacteria > Bacteroidota > Bacteroidia > Bacteroidales > UBA3824 > UBA3824. The sequence goes on along the minus strand of CAJOJG010000052.1, from coordinate 17,225 downwards.
ACAGCCCATCGTGGCGGTTGTCAATATCGACGAGATGCTCGAGAACCTCATGGAGCAGTACTCGAAGGAGATTTCGCGCAAACGCCTTACAAAAGTCCTGACAAACCTCGGCGACGAGAAGCCGCTCCTCTTCAAGACCGACGGCGACAAACTCACGATAGTAGTCTCCAACCTCCTCTGCAACGCCATTAACTTCAACAGGCCGGAGAAGAAGGTCGAGATTCAGTACGGACGTAACGGCAACGGCGAACTTGTGGTGAAGGTCATCGACCAGGGTCTTGGAATCTCGGAAGAGAACCAGAAGATAATATACGACCGTTTCCGCCGCCTTGACAATGGCATTAACTCCTTGAACCGTGGACACGGGCTCGGATTGTCCATCAACAAGGCATACATAGACTTCCTCGGCGGCTCGCTTGAGCTCGAGAGCAAGGAGAACGAGGGCACGACCTTCACTGTGACCATACCCGAGTCGCAGATTAACAGCAACGACTATTCGGAGGACGCTAACGAAGTGTTCTTCGATGCTGAAGAGATTTTCTAAGTTGTATAATGGTGTAAAAGCAAGTTTATGACAAGACACTTTTTATATCCGTCCACGATGTTCGCATCGGCACAACCGGCTGAAGTAACGACAATACTCGGCTCGTGCGTCGCCGTGTGCCTCTGGGACCGGTATCTTGGCATCGGCGGCATCAACCATTATATGCTCCCAACCTGGAACGGCATGGAGCTCGCCTCCCCGAAGTACGGCAATATCGCCATCGAGAGGCTTGTGGAAAAGATGGTTCAGCTCGGATGCAAGAAAAACAACCTCGTGGCCAAGATTTTTGGCGGTGGCGAGGTAATATCTGTCACCTCGTCGGCTATGCACATCGGCGAGCGCAACATAATGGTTGCAGAGGAGATGCTACAAGAACACAACATCCCGATCATTGGCCGCTCGACGGGCGGCAAGAACGGGCGAAAGATAATATTCAACACCCACACGGGCGAGGTGCTTCAGTGCTATATAAAGAATAACTTAGGCAAGTGAAGTCCCCCGCATGGAGTGGCAACTATAATCAACACCTAATTATGTCGTTGGAAAACAAAAAGATACGGGTTCTTATCGTTGATGATTCGGCTGTCGTCCGGCAGACAATGTCGTCGATACTTCAGACTGACCCCGACATCGAAATCATGGCCACGGCTTGTGACCCCTATATCGCCGCAAAGCGTATTCAGCTTGAGGTGCCGGATGTGATTACACTTGACGTCGAGATGCCGCGAATGGACGGCCTGACGTTCCTGAAGAAAATCATGACCCAGCACCCTATTCCTGTGCTTATAATCTCAAGCCTTACGGAAGAAGGCAGCCAGACCGCGCTCAAGGCGTTGGAATACGGAGCGGTGGACGTGATAGCAAAGCCCAGGATGGACACCAAGGAGTTCATCGAAGAATCGCGCATAAGGCTTATCGAGGCTGTTAAGACCGCCGCGAAGGCCAAGCTCTTCCCGCGCCATGCCTCGCTCCATGTCGAGCCAAAACTCTCGGCGGACGCCGTGATTCCCAAGGCTCCGGCATTGAGCATGATAAAGACCACGGAAGTTGTCGTGGCAGTAGGCGCGTCGACCGGCGGAACGGAGGCACTGCGAGTGTTCCTCGAGGCGTTGCCGCTCGACTGTCCGGGAGTGGTGATTGTCCAGCACATGCCGGAGAGTTTCACGAAGTCGTTCGCCAACAGGCTCAACGACCTTTGCGCGATTAGTGTGAAGGAGGCGGAGAATGGCGACACGGTAATCCCCGGCCATGCGCTCGTCGCCCCGGGCAACAAGCACATGCTCCTCAAACGCTCCGGCGCAAAATATTACGTCGAGGTAAAGGAAGGCCCGCTTGTCAACCGCCATAGGCCGTCGGTCGACGTGCTGTTCCGCTCTGCGGCGCGGTACGCCGGTGCAAATGCCGTGGGAATCATAATGACTGGCATGGGCGACGACGGAGCGCGCGGGCTTCTCGAGATGAAGGAGGCTGGCGCAAAGACGGCGGCTCAGGACGAGGACTCGTGCGTAGTGTACGGTATGCCCAAAGAGGCCGTCAAGCTCGGCGCGGCGGACAGGGTTTTGCCGTTGGACAAGCTCGCGTCATTCGCCGTAAAGCCATTCTGACGAAAGTCAAGGCTTAAATTTTGGACACCGTTTTGGCTTCGGCGAAAAAAATGGTATTCAAATTGCTATATACATTTTGACAGTAGACAACAATAACAATCCAAACTCTATAGAACAATGGGAAAACGAAAGGTCTTAGTTGTAGACGACATATTTGCCAACCAGTTTCTGTTGGCGTCGATGTTGGAGGAGATGGACTGTAACATCCGCACCGCGTCTAATGGCAAGGAAGTCTTTGACGCTTTGGCAGACGAGATGTTCGACATCATCTTCATGGACATCGAGATGCCGGTGATGAATGGCATAGAGGCCACAAAAAAACTCAAATCCGACCCTAAATACCGTGAAATTCCGGTCATCGCGCTGACGGCGCATAACCTTGAGGAGTTTTCGGAGATGTTCCAGGAGGCTGGATTCGACGGGCTGCTCGAAAAACCTTACTCGATAGAAGGCATTTCGGAGATTTTGGACAAATTTTAATTTGTTTGGCATCGTTTTTATATCTACATTTGTGGACTATTATGCAATACAGGTTTGTATTGTGTTTTTACAATAATTTAGAATGAATTATGAAAAAGAAAGCACAAAATAATGCAGCATATTCCTACACCGTGATAGGATTCCTGATCGGCTTGGGCTTTTTGGCGATAATAGTGTTCCTGGACCTCGCTTTCCAGGGGCAGCCTATCTCGTTCGAGCTTGTCGTGGAGACTTTCAGGGACAGTCCTACAATGTGGATTAACCTTGTCTTGCCATTCCTGTTCGCCGCGTTCGGATACTACACCGGCCATGAGCTCCAGCACCGCATCGACGACTTGAGCGACGACATCGCCAACGAGCAGTCGAAGTCGAGGATGATATTTGACTTCGTGGAGAAGATGCGTCAGGGACAGACCGACGTACAATACGAAGTGCGTGAGGGCGACGAAATCGGCAAGTCGCTCATCAACCTCCGCGACGAGTTAAAGCGTTCGCAGGAAGAGGAAAACATCCGTAAAAACGAAGACAAGGAACGCCACTGGATTACGGAAGGCATGGCGAAGTTCGGCGCAATCCTCCGTGAAAACATCGGCGACCTCGAACAACTTTCTAACGAGGTCATAATGAACCTCGTGCAGTATGTCAATGCGCAGCAGGCGGGATTCTTCATCCTTTCCACGAGGGACGACGGCACAAAATATTTTAAGATGACGGCTTCATACGCATACGGCCGCAAGAAATTCCCCGACGGCTCGATAGAGTGGGGCGAGGGCTTGGTCGGCGCATGTGCCTTGGAACAGAAGACCATCTACATCAAGGAGACAAAAGAAGATTACGTAAAGATAACGTCCGGCCTTGGAAAGAGCAATCCGCGAAGCTTGGTGATTGTCCCGCTTAAGTTCAACGACGAGATTTATGGCGTTGTCGAGTTGGCGTCGTTCATAAAGTACCAGCCCTTTGAAATCGAATTTATCGAGCGCGTGGCAGAATCCATCGCGTCCACCATATCCACCGTCAACATCAACATCCGTACCGCCCAGCTCCTCAAGGAATCTCAGGAACAGGCGGAGGCGATGGTTCACCAGGAGGAGGAGATGCGCAAAAACATGGACGCGCTCAAGCATACGCAGATAGAAGCCGCACGTCAGAGCGAGCAGTTCATCAGTTTCACTAACTCCGTGAACCACACGATGATACGTGCGGAGTACACTGTCGACGGATTCCTGACATACGCCAACCAAAAGTTCCTTTCTAAGCTTGGCTATACAAGCTCGTCCGAGATTGAAGGCAAGCATATCTCGATGTTCATCTCCGACAAGGATCGCGCATGGTTCAATGACCTTTGGCAGAACCTCGCCTCGGGCGGCAAGCACTTCGAGGGCGACATGAAGCACGTCACAAAGACCGGCACAGACGTGTGGACGATGGCGACGTATGTCTCTGTCCGCGACCATAAGCACAATCCTGTCAAGATACTTTTCCTCGGTATAGACATCACCGAGAGCAAGAAGGAAAGCCTCGACTACAAGGGACAAATCGACGCGCTCAATCGTTCAACCATGAAGGCTGAATATGGTCCTGACGGCCGCGTCCTCGAAATGAACGACAAACTTAAGGGTGTCCTACTTTACACTCCCGAAGAACTTAAGAAACGTACAATATTCAACTTCCTTACAGCGTCCGACCTCGAGGACTTCAAGCTCATTTGGAAGAACATCATCAATGGCGTTCCGTTTGAAGGCCGCCACAAGTGGATTATGAAGACTGGCGAGGAACGCTGGTTCCAAGGCACTTACACTGTGGTTCACGACATGTACGGCGAACCTGCCAAGATTGTCTTCATTGGCAATGACGTTACCGACCAGATTCGCATCGAGGAGAAGAACCGTGAATACATGGCGACACTCCGCGAGCAGGAGCAGAAACTCCAGCAGTCGCAGGTCGAACTCTCTAAGAAACTTAAGGAGGCCCGCGAGGAAGTCAAGTCGCAATTCATTGAGGTGGAAATTGTCAAGAACCTCAGCGACAAGACTTTGGAAGGACTTCTTGATGCTGTCGTCGCCATTAACCAAGACAACAAAATCACGCTCTTTAACCGTGCCGCCGAGGAACTTTGGGGCATCCAGCGTGGTAATGTCCTTCAACACGACATCTCGGAACTCCTGCCGACTGACAATATCTCCTCCGGTGAAAATTACCTCGGCAATTTCTTCCGCGCGGGCGACAAGACACTCGTTGGCAAGCGCACGGAGGTATTCATCGTAGACCAGAGCGGTGAACAAATCAATGTACTCGTTACACTTGCATCCGCTTCTCGTGGCGAGCGCACCACGCTCACGGCGTTCATCCAAAAGATTGAGGTTGAATTGTTCTAATGGTAGAGATGCGCAATCATGACGCGTTTCTACATTGAAATGATGACATTATCAGAATTATACACCGATATTAAGAACAGGCTCACGGCACAATTTCCCGACCAAAAGGAACGGGGAATTGTGTCGCGGCGTATTGTGGGCGGGCTGGCAGGTGTTGGCATCGATGATTGCGTTTTGCATCCCGACCGACGCATTGAGATTGACAATACCGCCGTCGATAATGTTGTGCGCCGTATTCAGAGCCACGAGCCGTTGGAATACGTCTTTAATTCCGCGCAATTCCTTGACATCGAATTATATACCAATTCCAACGTCTTGATTCCGCGCCCCGAGACCGAGGAACTCGCACTGAAAGTTTTGACGGATTTGAGGACACGGCAGCGGCAGGGTGGGGTAGAGGCTCGTTGTTCGTCCACTTTGCTTGATATTGGCACAGGGAGTGGCTGTATTCCAGTGTATTTGGCTAAGAATTTTCCTGATTGCAATTATTACGCCGTCGATATTAGCGATGCCGCACTCGATACCGCCCGAAGTAATGCAGAGCGTCATGGCTGCAACGTCAATTTCATCAAAGCTGACATTCTTAACTTCCACAATTACAGCGATTTGGATTCGTTGCAATTGGATGTCATTGTTTCCAATCCACCGTATGTCTTGGAATCCGAAAAGGCTCAAATGCAGTCCAATGTACTTGATTATGAGCCTGAAACCGCGCTTTTTGTCCCGGACGGCGACCCGTTGGTGTTTTATCGTGCCATCGCAGGATTTGCTGCGTCGCATCTCAAAAGCGGCGGACGGCTTTATTTTGAGGTCAACGAGCGTTTTGGTACACAGACCGCCGCGCTCATGCAAAGTGTTGGCTTTGTGGGCGCGGCGGTGCTGAAAGACCTTTTTGGCAAGGATCGTTTTGTGGTGGGCGCGATGCCTGGGGATGATTGACACGAAGTAGCGTGCGCCCACGTTGCTGGCGTTGCACCGAGCGTGGAAGTAGCCCATATAGAATTTTTCGCCCGTCGAAAAGGTCGCGCTTATGTAAAATTCCGTAATCGGCGGCAGTCCGTTGACATAGACATCCCACTTGTTGAATTTGAGCAAACCGCTCTCTTTGTTTTCATAGGTTTGTGTAGGTTTGTGCGTTTGGGTTATTTGAGCGTTGATGGTTTAAGTCCGTTTTTCCAACGGAAGAATACCGCCACCGCCGCCGCGCCGCATACGCCGCCGAGGATGTAGCTGAGGTTGGCGTCGAGGTGCAGACATTCGGGCGCGATGAATAGGTATGTGGTGCAGACTACCGTCATGTACAATGCGGGCAGGAACGCCATCAGCCACGGCTTGTGGTTCAGGACCATATAGACTGTAACAGACCAAAGCGTGAACACGCTCAATGCCTGGTTGCTCCAGCCAAAATAACGCCAGATGATGCCGAATCCGGCTGCGTCGCTGAGGCTATATACGATGATGAGAGCCGTCGCAACAAACACCGGGACGCTTATCATAAGTCGTTGCGCTATCTTGCTCTGATCCATCTTGAAAAAGTCGGCGAGGATGAGCCGTGCGCTGCGCAGTGCCGTGTCGCCGCTCGTAATCGGGGCAAAAATCACTCCGAGCATCGCCAATACGCTGCCGACCTTGCCCATCCAAGTCTCAGTGATGAAATACACGATGTTGGCCTGTGATGTTTGGTAGCCTTCCGCGCCTTTTTCTCGGTAAAACCAAATTGCCGCCGCCGCCCAAATCATCGCCGTGATGCCTTCTACAATCATTGCGCCGTAGAATACGGGGCGGCCGAGGGTTTCGTTTTTGAGGCAACGCGCCATCAGCGGACTTTGCGTGGCATGGAAGCCCGAAATCGCGCCACACGCTATCGTGATGCACATTATCGGGAATATTGGCGTGGTCTCCTTGTCGGGGTGGCTGTTGGCGATTCCGTCGGTAAGTTCGGGAAGTTGGATTCCGTTGTAGAAAATCATGAACAATACGCCTACCGCCATGAATATCAGCGCAAAGGCAAAGAGCGGATAGACTTTGCCAATCACCTTGTCGATGGGCAGGAGCGTTGCCACGAGGTAGTATGCGAATATGACGATGATCCAAAATGTGTTGTTCATCCAGTCGGGCGTTATTTTGTCGAGAAGGCTTGCGGGCTGGCTTACAAACACTACGCCCACCAATACGAGAAGTATTACTGTAAAGACCCTCATCACCGTCTTGGTGGTGCCGCCGAGGTACTTGCCGATGATTTCGGGCAGGTTGGCGCCGCCTTCTCGCAGCGAAATCATGCCGGAAAAGTAGTCGTGGAACGCGCCGATGAATATGCAGCCCACCACAATCCAGATGTAAGCCGCCGTGCCAAATTGTGCGCCGAGTATCGCGCCGAATATTGGCCCCAGGCCGGCGATGTTGAGGAATTGAATCATAAAAATCTTCCACGTGGGCATCGGGATGTAGTCCACGCCGTCCTGCCGTGTGTAGGCGGGCGTTTCGCGTTTTGGGTCGGGTCCGAAGACCTTTTCCGCAAATTTGCCATAAAGCATGTAGCCGAGTATCAGGGCTACGATTGCTAATATAAAGGTTATCATTTTTTGTGGATTTTGATGTTTTTTTTACATGGCAAAGTTAGCAATTTTATTTTTACGACATAAAAATATTTTGTACTTTTACGGCAGATTTCGCGCGTCGGTAGAAACGGCGTGTGGTAATCGTTTTTTTTCATACTGTTTTTATAATGAAACGCTATATATCAAACCTTTTGCTTATTTGTATTTCGACTATGTATTGTGGCGGTGCGCTCGGACAGGGCGAGATGCTTTTTACTTCGAGTAAGGAGTTGTCGTCGAGCATGGTCAATGGTATTTTCCAGGACAGCGACGGCCTTGTGTGGATAGCCTCCGAGGACGGTCTTGATGTCTATGACGGTGTACGTTTTTGGCATATAAAGCATGTCGATGACGACCCGCATACTGTCATCACTAACTATGTGAGGTTAGTAAGGCAGGACGACGACGGTGTCATCTTTGTCGGCACGCTCCATGGCCTCCAATATTTCGACAAGAACACCCAGCAGTACAAGCTCATCCCGGTTGTCAATGACAGTGGCGCGGTTAATATCATGCCGTCGATTTCGTCATTCTGCCAGCTCGGGAAGCGTGAATACCTCGTTTCGACGTCGGGATATGGCGTCATGCGGCTGAGGTATGAGGACAAGAACCTTGTAATGAGGAATATCCCTGAGTTAGGCGGTGGCAATATCGGCCCATTCTACAAGGACGGACAGGGTTATATATGGCTGGCATACAGGGAAAGTGGCGTTAAAAAACTGGACGCCAACCTCAATGTCCTCGATTCTATAACATTCCCACATTCCGAGTCCGTCAACGCCATAGCCGCCGACCATGACGGCAATGTATTTTTCGGCACGGCGCGCGGGCGGATCATGGTCTATGACGCTGGCAGTCCGGCTAAGTGCCGTGAGATTGTCTCGTCGGCGCAGAACGGCATGGCTGTCCAGTGCTTTTATGTAGATGACGACAATACTGTGCTCGTCGGCACTGACGGGCGCGGCGTAAGGAGGCTTGTGCATGATAATGGACAGTGGGTGTTAAGGGAATACGAGTTTGCCACGATAGACAACAGCCGCCTGAAGGTTCACGACATCATGCGCGACCGCGAGGGCAACTATTGGTTCGGGTGCTTCCAGCGCGGCGTTGTCGTCAAGCGCAATGGCGGCAATGTTTTCGACTATGTCGGGCGCAGTTCGCTGCTGCATGACGTTATAGGCGAATGTTGTGTAACGGCATTGTTCTCTGACAAAGACCGCAACATGTACGTCGGCACTGACAACGACGGCATATACTTCCTCAACGAGGGATATGCCCCCATACACCATTATGAATCCGGCACGGCGAATAGCATGGTGCCTAATGTCACGCTCTCAATCTGCGAGGACAGCCACGGCAGGCTTTGGGTCGGCGGCTATCAGGGCGGGCTTGTGTACCTCGACCGCGCTACCGGCACGTGGCACCGTTATGAACTCAACTCGCCGTCGTCGTCCGAGGGGTTCGACTACGCAAGCGTGTATTCTATCGTCGAGGACAAGAAGACACAGACACTTTGGGTGTCGGCATCGGGCGTTGGACTGTACAAGATTAACGAGAATACGTTGCATAACAAGTTGTTCGGTGTCAAGTACACTACGTTACAACATGACTACTCGGCAGACCAAATCTGCAACACGTGGGTCGTAAGCATGATGATTTCGTCGGACAGGAAACTGTACATCGGCACATATTCCGGCTTTTCGTGCATGGACTTGGACACTGAAAGTTTCGTCAACACATACGGCGTCAACTGTTTCATGGAGGGTTTTGTCGTCAATGACATCTGCGAGGCTCCTAACCGCCATATTTGGGTCGGCACAATGGAAGGGCTTTACGATTTTGACCCGTACAAGCGCGAGTTCAAGCGTTACGGCGTTGATGACGGGCTGGTCAACAACTCGATTTCAAGCATTGTCGCCGACAGTGACGGTAATATATGGATAAGCAGCAAGATGGGCATATCGTGCCTGTACGTCAACAGCGGAAAGTTTGTCAATTATAACGTGTCCGACGGCTTGTACTGCAACGAGTTCATGGCGAACGCCGTTTGCGTGTCCAATAGTGGCAGGGTGTCCTTCGGCGCGGTCAATGGCGTTGCAAGCTTTGTCCCCTTCGAGAGCTGCACGCGCTCCCGTGGGATGAATCTCAGGATTGTCAATTTCGTCATCGACAATGTGCCTATCAACAAGGGCTATATGTCTGGTGGACATGAGATTATCGACACGTCGGTACTCCATGCCCGCAAGTTCCGCCTCGCTCCGCATGACAATTCGTTTGAAGTTGAGTTTTCTGCGATTGAGTTCGAGACGCCGGGCCGGTTGGTGTACTCCTACCGGCTCGACGGCGGGCAGTGGAACATGATTTCCGGCAACAGGGTTTCGTTTGCGAAACTCGGCTACGGAAAGCATACGCTCGATGCGCGTGTGACGGATAATATAGACACGTCGGACGTCCTGTCGGTCGTCATAGAAATCGACTATCCGTGGTACAGGAGCACCTGGTTCTACCTCCTGGTCGCGCTCTTAGTCGTCGCGGCGGCAATGCTCGCCTACCACCTCGTGCGCCGACGCATGAAGCTTAACCGCCATATCGAGGAACTCTCTCGCGACAAGGAACTTAACGACTCGCGCATAGAGTATTTCACAAACATCTCCCACGAAATCCGCACGCCTATATCGTTGATTATAAGTCCATTGTACAAACTTATGAACTCCGATCCCGACGTAGGCCGTCAGCGCAGCTATAAGGTCATTAATGTCAATGCACAGCGTATCCTTAACTGCATAAACCAGCTCCTCGACCTGCGCAAGATAGACAGCTCGCAGTTGAAGCTTGAGTTTGAGAAGGTCGACTTGGTGTCGTTCTGCCAGGGAATCTACGAGTCGTTTGAACTCCATGCCAACAACATAGGCGTAGAGTTCGAGTTCGAGACGGAGGAGGAGAGCATCGAGGCGTACATCGACCCGAAGAATTTTGACAAGGTGATTGTGAACCTGCTCTCGAATGCCTTTAAGTACACGCCGAAGGGCAAGAAAGTGACATTGGCAATATACCGGCTTAACGATGGCATGGTCAACATCACTGTCAAGGATCAAGGCTCCGGCCTCGCCGAGCAGGACATCGACCATATTTTCGACCTGTTCTACCAGGGCAGTAACAGCCACAAAATCAATGTCGTCGGCACTGGTGTCGGCATGTACCTCGCCCGTCAGCTTGTCACGATGCACCACGGCAATATCCGTGCGGTCAACAATCCGCTTTCGGAAGGCGGTTGTTCTTTCGTCATCGACCTGCCGCTTGGCCGCGAGCACCTCTCGGACGACGAGGTTTTTGTGCGCACCGAGCAGGAAAAGCAACAGTACTTGCCGGCATCTGCGGCATCGGAGGAGATTGACGACGAGGAGTTGAGGAAATATTCGAGAGCCGGCATCAAGCTTGTCATCGTCGACGACGACGAGCAGATGAGGAAGTACGTAATGGGCGAACTCGGGGATTACTTCAATTTCACCGACTTTTCAAACGCCGAGGACGCTTTGCAGTATATCGTCAAGAACAAGCCACAACTCGTCATTTCTGACATCATGATGGGGCAGATGGACGGCATGACGCTGTGCAAGAAGATTAAGCAGAATGTCGACACTAACACAATCCCCGTCATCCTGCTGACCGCCACTAACCAGGACACCGCCCGCATAAAGGCACTCGACATCGGCGCGGACGCTTACATCACAAAGCCGTTCAACATCTCTGTCCTCTCCCATACCGTGACTAACCTCCTTAAGCGCAACGCGACACTTAAGAACAGTTACCTCGGCAATCAGACCCACGTCGGCGAGGACGGCAGGGATCCCGACCTCGGCAAGTACTCGCCGGACAAGATGCTCTTAAAGCGTGTCCTCCGCGTCATCAACGACAATATGTCGAACCCTGGCCTTACTGTGGACATGATAGCCAAGGAAGTGGGCATTAGCCGTGTGCATCTCCACCGCAAGTTGAAGGAGTTGACTAACCAGTCCACAATCGACTTCCTGCGCAACGTCCGCCTTAACCGCGCGCTTAAGTTGTTGAACACAAAGCACGTCAGCATCCTTAATGTCGCGATGCAAGTGGGATTCCTCTCGACATCGTACTTCTCTACTGTGTTCAAGGATAGGTTCGGTTGTTCACCGACGGCCTATATGTCTGAGAATGCAGCACTTACACAGGTTCCATTGGACGACGACGAGTTTATAGCGGCGAGCGCGAAGGGTAAGCCTACCTCCAGCCCAACCGTACCCAATCGTTCTTGATGAAAGTCAAGCCTTTGACGCTTGAATCCTCTTGGTCGACGGCATAAGTTTTTTTGAGTTTAAAATCCTGGGAATCAACGGCGTACCAGGCAATTTGCTTGTCGTTTTTCACGCGGATAGTCCACGAGAAGATGTTGCCCATTATAAGCACCTCGTCATCCTCCAAATTCAATGGCGGAATGTCGACTTTTTTGGTTTCCTTGGCTGGCAGTGTAATCGCATAAAGGTAATTGTCCTTGTCAAAAAACAGCCCGAGGGTGTGCCGTCCTGCAAACTCAGTGACGAAACAGTGCCGTGGCACTATTCCGTGCGGCAGTTCGATTTTTTCGATTACTGGCTTGCCTTTCGCCATCTTCATGTTGAAAATCCTGTTGCGCGCGTCGACGAGAAGAAATCCGTTGTCGTACTTCTTCTTTTCGGAGAGGTTTGAGGCAATTTCCAACGCCGGAAAATTGAAATAAGCGGAATCAAACGCCTGTGTGAACATCTGCGACTTTTCCTCGTCGATTGTGTTGTCGATTTTCCTGACGAACTCGATGCCGGTTTCCGTCATTCTGAACACGTCGTCCGGCATTTCCAAGTCCACGCGCCCCGACTGCGATTCCATCAACTGGTAGAGCGGGATTTGGGGACCGAATATTTGTTCAGGCTTTATGCGCATCGAGAGATTCTCGTCGTTGAGGTACTTGAGGCTGACCGCACGGCCGAGAATCGTGTCGGGCAGGCGGTTTTCGGAGGCGAGTTGTCGGCAGAAATAATCGGGCAGAAGGCTGTCGTACTCCTTCCGCGCAATCCTACTGCCGTCTGAAAGTTCACAGACAGACTTGCCGTCGACGGTCTTTTTGATTACGAAATCGTCCGCCAGCGCGCTGTAAAGCACAAAAGGCGTTGAAGATGCGTCGGCAGTGAGGAAGTTCCACCACGAGGGCAGTTGCCACAGGCAGACCGCCGCCACCAAAATCCATAAGTATATCTTTGCAAATTTTACCATTTTCATTAGTCTTGACGGCCCTCCTTGAAGTCGTTAAGTGAAATAATAGTCAGCAGCGCGGTCAAGACCGTTGTCGCTGCAAAAATCCAAATCGACGGCGTGTAGGCTTGCATCGTGTCTGTCAGGAAGAACGTCCGCAGCACAAATGCGCCCAAAATTGCCTGTAAAATCCGCTTTTTTGTCACTGGCTGGAGTACGACCCACGTCGTCAGCAGATAGCCGCATACGCCCGCCAAAAACCACGGGATAGACGCTTGGAGTATGCCGGATATGATTTCGGGCGGCAGTATTCCGTTAAGCGTCAGGAATAGAATCGTGAGGCTTACTATCGACACCGCCACCATGATTCCGCAGCCGTAAAGCATCATCGAACCGACCAAAAAATATTCATTGCACGGCAGGTGGAGTGTGAGTTTCAAACATTTACGATACATTTCGGGCGCAAACTGCGACACCGCGCCGCCAATGCCGACGATGAGCGGGATGTATTTGACGATTGAGATGAGCGAATCGTTCTTAATCAGAAAATAATCCCACAGGTTTTTCATGCCGGCGAGGTCGCCGACGCGGTTGAGGTACAGGGCGGCGTAGCACACAAACCCCAGCAAGACCGCCGAGGCGATGATGTAATACCACCTTGTCTTAATCCATTCCTTATAAAAAATTGCGTAAAGCATAGTTGTCAATATTTTCCAGTTAGACCAATGAAAGCGTCTTCGAGGTTGATGTCCTCTGCCCAAATTTTGCTGTATTGCACTTGTTCGCGGTGCAGGATTTGTTCCACTTCCTCGATTGGCTCAAAAGAATAAAATTCCATCAATATCTTGTGTTTCTCGGGGTGGAAAAGTTTTGGGATGTTTTCTTTAATCGGCTGTAGCTCAGGGACATGGCAACGGTATTTCTTGATTGACGCCAATAGTTCCTTGACGGGCTTTTGGACGAGGATTTTGCCGTAATCCATTATGATGCAGTCGTCGATAAGTTGTTCCATGTCTTGGATAATGTGCGACGTCAGGAAGACGGTCTTGCCCTCGCTCTTGGCGTAGTCGCGCAGGTATTCGACGAAAAGGCGGCGGTAGCCAGGGTCGAGCCCAAGCGAAAAGTCGTCGAGCACCAAAAGTTCGGGATTTTGGGCAAGTATCAGGCCGAGAGCCACTTGCGAGCGTTGGCCGTTGCTCATCTTGTTGATTTTTTGATGAGGCGCCACTTTGAGTTTGTCCATCAACGAGTAATATGCGTCGCGCCGCCACTGCCCGGGATAAAAAGCGGAATAAAACTTTTCAATCTGTTCGATGTTCATAAACTGGTATTGGACATGCCCCTCGATAAGAAGCCCAATCCTCTTGCGCGTATGGTCTTCTATTGCGTTGGCGGGTTGATTGAAAATCAGGCACTTGCCGCTGTATTGCTTCAAATACCCGCTCAGAATATTTATCGTGGTGGTCTTGCCCGTCCCGTTTTTTCCCAACAGTCCAAGTATCCTGCCTTTCGGAACTGCAAAATTCAAATCCTTGTATATCAACCTCTTGCCATAATAATGAGTGAGGTTGATACATTCAATTACGTTTTCCATGTTTTTTCATTTCATTTATTCCAACGCTTTGTTTACCTCGTCGAGCGGTATGTCAAGTTGTCCCGCGATTTTGTCGGGTGCGATTCCGAGGGACGACAGCAACTTTATGGATGCTGACAACGCTTTGTCCTTTTCCACAATCAGGTTGTGCTGTTCGGTGATTACGGATTTAGCGTCGTCGAGGGCTTCTTTGAGCTCGGCGCGTTCGTAACGTTCGCGCTTGAAGCGGCGTTCCATTTCTTCTTCAAAGGCGATTTTGCCGCGCATATCGTCGTCGGATGTGGCAGACAAAAGACGTGTTACGAGTGTTTGGTAATCCTCGGAATGGTCGCGGGTTTCGTCAATTTGGACATATTTTGGCTCGTCCTTGTCGATTACCTGCCGCTGGTCGAAGATGCTGAGAAGTTTTTCGATGTGCTTTTTGGGCTTGTCTGCCAAATGCGGAATCTGAACTATGGAAAGGTCGTGCGTCAGACCGTTGGCAAACTCGTGGTGGCGTGGGACTTCCACAACCTTGCCGTCCAAATTGTAAAAGACGTATTTGCCTTTCAAAACCGAATATTCCAACCCTGTGCCCAATGTATGTCCCAAAATGTAGATTGCGTAGATGTGCATCGGTTTCATTACGACATATTCTTCATCCTTTTTGCGGCGTTTCTTGGCGATTTTTATGGTGTTGGCTTCGTTGCTGTATTGCAGTCCGAGGTATTTGCGGAAACGGACCACTTCTTCCTCGTCGAATGCCTTTTGAAGTTCTATCGTTACGACCTCTTCCTGTTTGGTCTTGACATCGACGATGGTTGCGCAAAAGTCGAGCCTGACAATCTTCATGCCGTCGGCGGTAACGATTGTGTAGTCGTTGTTTTTGAGGGTCAGCACTTTGATTTTTTTGTTTAAAATGCTGCCTAACAACACCTTGGCGGCCTTGTCGTCTTCCATCAGGTATTTGAATACCGTGTCGTATATCGGGTTGTAGACTTTTACCATTGCTCAGTTGTATTGAGTTTTATGATGTTGCAAAAGTAAATGTTTTTTGTGGAAAATGCAAGGGGGAAGTTGAAAAACTTGAAATCGGAATAAAAAATACTTGCTGCATTGTCTTACGGCAGTGCAGCAAGTAAATGATGTAGAAAAGAGTGATAAGTCTATTCAGCGGAAGGCTCAAATCCGTCGTCGGTTACGACTAATTTCATACTTGCGGGGCTTACGTTCACAGGTTCTTGTTCGTTGATTTCTATCCAACGACTCCAGCCAGTCGCTTGGTCAAATTTCAATACTGGTGTCGGCTCGGGATTCTGGAACAGATGACGTCCTCATCACAATCCCGCCCCGACGTGATGGCTGCGTCCATTCCGCGCTCGGCGTAATAGTTGGCAAGCCGGTAACGCTCGGCGTTCATGCAGATAAGAGCGCGGGTGTCGTCCGCCCTCGCCGCCGAAAATTTACCACATTGTCCAAGGCTGTCCACCTGCGACATCGCCAAGCCGTAATCCTCTAAGCCAGTGTCGATTATTTCGGACTGAACATCGTTAACATCTTCATCGTCAGACTGTTGAGTGGTGTCAGAACACGCTGCAAGTGCAATTGCGATTATGATGGCGATGATTATGGAATGTTTCATATTTAGATTTGATGAAAAATACCTTTTTTACCCCGTCTAATTAGACGACTTCAATCTTTACGTCGTGATGCGCCTTGCGTTTGCTCCAGTTGATGCCCACCAAGATTATCTTTTTTGAAAAGCCTTTCAACGCCTCGGGGTAGTTCTTGTTTTTGATTTGTTGGATTGCGCCGACGGCGGATTTGTTGTGCTTCAATTCCACGACGATTGCGGGGCGCGTGGATTTTGGCAGCGGCACAAAAACCATGTCGGCAAAACCTTTGCCAGCTGGTTGCTCACGGAAAATCTTGTAAAACCTTTTCGCCGCATAATATGCCAAAGTAATTGCGCACGACATCGAGTTTTCGTCCTTGTATTTTATGATTGACGAGGATTCAAAACGGTACTTGTCGAAAGCCTCGGCAATATAGTCGGCATCCATTTCTATCGTCTTGTTAATCAGTGTCAAAGAATCGTTCAACGCCGCCGAAACCTCGCCCCAGCCGGCGCGTCCGATGGAAAGCCGGAACTCGCCCGCGACCTCTGTATTTGGAATCCTGACGGTCAGCGTTTCAGGGTCGTAAGACGTCAAAAGTGTCAAAACGTCGTCGCTGTTGTCGATATTCTTCATGTCGTTTCGGAAACTTGTGGCTTCCACCGTAACGCTCTCGCCGTTGAGCATTCGGATTATCTTTTGCTGCACAGCGTCGTGGTCGATTCCGATGTAATGCTCTATGGTAGTGTAAGATGCAGATTTTGACCAATGGCTGTCGTATTTGCCGTCTTCCACTGCGAGCATCACCGAGTTGGGGTTGAACATAGATTTTTCGTCGCCGATGATGTAGCCGTCGTAGGCGTGCCGCATCAAATCAAAATCCAAGTTGTGCTTTTCGCATATCGCCTTTACTTCGTCGGCAGTGAACCCGTAATACTTTGCTGTTTTAACGGGGCGGATGACGCTGAACTCGTCAAAATTGTTCAATGCCGACTGCGCCTCGACCTTGATAATCGGCAGTATTCCAGTCATATAGACCAAGAGGAAGACTTTGTTGGCAGCATTTGATTTGAACATTGCCCTGAGCAAATTTACATATTCTTCCTGAACTTTTTTGTCAACTTCGCGGACAAGCCTGTCCCACTCGTCGATGATGAATACAAACCTTTCGCCGGTG
>CAJOJG010000051.1 GCA_905234655.1 uncultured Bacteroidales bacterium | reverse complement strand
TATTTTGGCGTATATGGTCCCATATCGTTGACCGCTTGAGTGCCATTGCGACGAATGGCAAGCCTATTGGTGATAATATTGCGTTCTTCAACGATTTCATCTCTGAACTTCAATAATGGACTGAGCCATTCAAAGCCGTTCTGAATCAACGCCGCCATAGACTTGTCCTCTTTTACAACGCTGCACATCCAACACCCGAAACGGCTTTGACCGCACGATTTGTGTTCTGTGCTTGTTACGACAACAGGGCATTCATAATCGTCTGCGCTTGCATTCGCGTAGATTTTGAAAAGTTCGTCGTTGCTTGCCCCCCATGGCGAGGGCATACTATTAATAATGTACCACACTTGTTCCAAAAGCAAGTAACGGATTGGTGCATACATATAAGTGTTGGGCTGAGTGGGATGTTTTGTAAGCCGCTGACCACGGACGGCGTGTTTGTTCATTGTTCTGGCGCGGTTTGCACTTTCGGCGTAGCGTGTTCCGATTAAAATAATTGCTTCTCCGAATTCGTTGACTTGTTCAGTAATGAAATTTGCGGTTGGTTTTATTTTCAAACGTTCAGTACACCAACGGAAAGCGTTGTTCGGCGCAGGGTATCCTTTGCCAATCATATTGACCCAAAGAGTATCTTCTAATTTTGGGATTGTCCTGACAACTCTTATCGGCATATCCTGTTCGACGGCTGCTTGTTCTATTTTGCTTAAAACACGGTTGACATATTCGACGATTATAGGATTTTCAATCATTGTGTCGTTGCTGACGACGTAGACATCACGTCCAACAAAACCATGAAAATTCTTAGCCCTTTCCAATGCTTTCCAAACAAGTTGTAGCATAACAGTAGAATCCTTGCCACCGCTGAATCCGATAATCCAAGGGCGATTGCTACTGTCGGCGAACATATATTGGTCGATAATCTCGTCAATTATATTGTCAACAAAGTTCATATAACTGACGGATTAAAGGTTTGCCAAAGCTCCACCTTTTTGTACCTTACAAAAAGTAAAGTATACTTAACGGGGGGGGTAAAATTCTGACCATTAGTCCATTACAAGACCAATCGCCAATATAAGAAATGATATGTTGTTTAACTATATACATAACGACCGCAAAGATAAACAATTTTTTATAATTGAAGTACTTCTTTTGTGAAAATATTTTGTATTGCAATTCTTTCTTTTACTAATCCCATGGAAAACTGAGCAATACGGTTGGCATTAGAATCAAAAACATCTATGCCATACATATCGGAATGAAACAATGTATTACCGTGATACATTGTTTTAAGAGTAGAAAGGGCTTCGTCAAAACAACTTTCAAGCCTTTCTTCCTTTGTGGCGAAATCAAAAGGTTGGTATTGCGATTGTGTCATAATTAGTGTTTTGTTGATGGGTAGGTGCATATTACATTCATATTATTTTCCATCAATAAACCCTACAAACTCTTCCAATGTCCTTTGCAAAAATTTCTGACATATAGTCCTTGTTGCCGAGGATTGAAGCGTATGCATTGGTCTTTATGGCGCGTTGAAGTTCCTTCACCTCAAACTTTTCTTTGTTGGCATAAAGAATGTAAAAAATGCGTTGCTCGTTGGTTTTGCAACCCACCAAAATCTGCAAATGACACGTCCAATTTACCTTCAAAAGAACCGACGGGAATTTGTGTCATTTCGAATGACACAATTATATCATCTTGACTTTCAGTATTTTGATGTAATTGTAATGGTTTGTTCAACTTCAATCTGTCGAGCAATTGAAGGAACTCTGGCGAAGAATATGTGTCGTAAAACTGCACCATTCTGTACAAGGTTCTCTTTTTATAGTTTTTCAACGTCGGGTCGATTGTCCTCAGATATTCCGACAGTTCTGACACAACGCCAAGAGACGGATTTGGGAATTGTGACCGCATTATCTCCCACAAAAAAATAAGGTCGCGCAGTCATTAAACAAACCGCACGACCTTAATTTTATATCAGAGATGGTTATTACTTCAACCTTTCCAATGCCCACTGGGCGAAGAGTTCGGGCTTGAAGCCAAACTTCTCGTCGAGTACGCCGGCGGGTGCTGACGCGCCGAAGTGAGTGAGGCCGAATACGTCCTTCTTGAAGCCGGGGATGATGGTGGCAAACACAGAGGGAAGGCCAGCCGTCATGCCGAGTACACGCGCCTTGGACGGGATTACCGACTCAACGTATGCCTCGCCCTGGTTTTCAAACAAGCGCGGGGAAATCACGGAAACTACGCGGACTGTCTTGCCGGTCTTTTCGGCGATGGTGCCGGCTGCGCCAACGAGCGTGGCAACTTCCGAGCCATTGGCAACGAGGACGATGTCGGGGTTGCCTTCCTTGGTCTGGCAAACTACGTAGCCGCCTTTCTTGATTTGGGCGGCGCGGTCGAGTTGCGATGCGGCGTTGCCCTGCGGAAGGATGTCGATGTTTTGGCGCGAACCAATCATCACGGTAGGACATTCCTTGTTGGCGATTGCCATCTTGTATGCCTCGACGGATTCGTATGCGTCGGCGGGACGAAGCACGAGTGTTGACATCTTGCCGTCGTGGTTGTCCACCTGTTCCATAAGGCGGATTTGTGCTTCTTGCTCTATTGGCTCGTGGGTGGGGCCGTCTTCGCCTACGCGGAACGAGTCGTGGGTGTAGAGGAATATTGCGGGCGTCTTCATCAACGCTGCAACGCGAAGTACGGGCTTCTCGTAGTCAGAGAATACGAAGAATGTGCCGCAGACGGTCTTGACACCGCCGTGAAGCATCATTCCGACGCAGAGGGCGGCCATCGTGAGTTCCGAAACGCCAGCCTGCAAGAACGAGCCTGAGAAGTCGCCCGGCACGAATGCCTTGGTCTTTTTGAGGAACTCGTCGGTCTTGTCGGAATTGGAAAGGTCGGCGGAAGCCACAACCAAGTTTTCTACCTTGCCGTACATTGCGGCGAGCGTCTTGCCGAGCGAACCACGTGTTGCGGTGGCCTTGTCAAATTTGAGGTCGTCGAGGGCAGGAATCTCAAAGTCGTCGTTGAGGTATTGCTGGTATTTCTTTGCGAGTTCGGGATTGGCAGCCGCCCACTTTGCTTCCTCGGCCTTTTCGGCTTTGGCGGCCTCGGCCTTTTCGGCGAGTTTTTTGGCGTAGTATTCCTTGACTTCGGGGAAGATTTCAAAGGGCTGTTCGGGGTTGCCGCCGAGGTGCTTGACGGTCATCTCAAACGAGCCGCCCGACTTGCTGACAGGCTGTCCGTGTGTAGAGCATTTGCCCTCGAAGTTTTCGTTGTTTTCGGTAACGATGCCCTTGCCCATTGCAGTTTCGCCGATGATGAGTGTAGGCTGGTTCTGTTCGTTCTGGGCGTTTTGGAGAGCCTGACGGATTGCGGCTGCGTCGTTGCCGTTGATTTTCACAACCTTCCATCCCCAAGTCTTGTATTTGGCGTACGTGTCCTCGTCCGAAACTTCCTTGCAAGTTGTAGAGAGCTGGATTTTGTTGGAATCGTAGAACATGATGAGGTTTTTCAAGCCCAAGAAACCTGCTATACGTCCTGCGCCCTGCGAAATCTCTTCCTGGATGCCGCCGTCAGATATATATACGTATGTCTTGTGCTGGACCCTCTTGCCAAACCTTGCGGCGAGGAATTCCTGTGCGATTGCCGCGCCGATGCCGAGTGCGTGTCCTACGCCGAGCGGGCCGGATGTGTTTTCGATGCCGCGCTTGATGTCGCGTTCGGGGTGTCCGGGCGTTACGCTGCCCCACTGGCGGAAGTTCTGGATGTCGTCGAGCGAGAATTTGTTGATGAGGGTGAGGATCGAGTAGAGCATCGGGCTCATGTGGCCGGGATCGAGGAAGAAACGGTCGCGGTTGTCCCACTCGGGGTCGTCGGGGTCAAATTTCAAAAACTCTGAGAAGAGTACGTGGACGAAGTCCGCGCCGCCCATCGCGCCGCCCGGGTGTCCTGATTTGGCTTTTTCAACCATTGCCGCTGCGAGAAGCCTCACATTGTCGGCTGCCTTGAGGTCAATTGCTTTATGTTCCATTTAAATCTTAGTGTGTTTGTTAATATTATTTATGTAGTGTTAAACTTTTTTCTTTTTTTAACGCGAATTAAACGAATTAAACGAATTAAAGCGAACAGGGAATCAAAAAATTCGTTTTAATTTATTTTAATTCGTTTAAATTTTTGTTCAAAAAAAATAAAATTGACGAAAATTTTCGTTCAAAAAACTCAACTGCGCAGCAAATATTTTGAGAGCAGTTCGCGGACTTGCATCTCGTTTGCCGGGCGGTCGATGTAGCTGTCACAACCCGAATCGGCGAAGGCGCGCTTGTCCTCCGCCGAAAAATACGGTATATGCGCCACTGTCACTATCGATGGACTCATCTTGCGGATGAGTTTCATCGCCTCCGTGCCGCTCATCATCGGCAACTTGAGGTTGGAGATTACCAACGAGATGTCGGGATTTTGGCGGTAGAGCTCAAAAAGTTCCTTGCCGGTCTTTGCCCTCAACGCCTTGACGCCATACTTACGCAGTATCTCGTTCAACAGCACGAACGACACGTCCTCGTCCTCGCCCACAAGCACCGATGTCCCGTCAAAACGCATCGCCGCAAGGCTGTCGGCATCAATGATGCCATTGCTGCTCGTCGGCAGCGAGAAATAAAATATCGTGCCTACGCCTGGCGAGGAGTCGAACCACAGTTCACCGTTGAGTTTCTTGACGTATGCCTTGACAATCGCAAGACCAAGTCCAAGCCCCTTGCTGGAGTTGTCGCAAGTCTTTGGACCACGGACAAAAGGCTCGAGGACATCGCCCAGCAAATCACCGCTGATGCCAATGCCCGTGTCCCTGACATAGAAAACCGCCGACGAGCCGCTGCTCGACGCGCCAATTTCTATCGGGCCTTTCTCGCTGAATTTAAGTGAATTTCCGACTAACTTTGTCAATATCGACACTAACATCGCCTCATCTGTGAATATCTCCGTCGTGTCGCTGTTCTCATTATTGACAACGATTTCGATATTACGGCGGCGCGCCCTGTCTGCATATTTCTGACATACGCACTGCAAGGCGGAGCACACATTGACACGCTGGATGTCGACGGCGCACTTGCCGGTTATGGCGTTGTTATATTCCTGGACAGTGGTGATGGCACTGACAAGGCTGCCCGCGCTGTCGGTTATGCAGTCGGCATATTCATGCTGGCGGTCGCGGTCGTCGGTGGCCTTTATAAGTTCCGAAAACCCGACAATGATGTTGGTGTCATTAAGAATCTCGTGTGAAAGTTTGGAAAGGAGCTTAGTCCTGAACTCGTCCTCCCCCGCCGCCTTCTCCTGCGCTATGCGGTAGTCGCCGACGGTCTTCTCAAGGCGCGAGTTGAGTTCGACAAGCTTCTTGTTGGATTCCTCAAGTTCCTTCGTGCGCTCCTGGACAAGCGTCTCCAAGTCTTTTTTCGACGACTGCAACGCACGGTTAAGGGTGCTGATGGTCAAGTGGCTCTTGACCCTCGCCGTAAGTTCCTCTATTTGGATCGGCTTCGTGACAAAATCCACCGCGCCGCACTTAAAAGCCTTTATCTTGTCGAACTGGCTGTTCAATGCGGAAAGGAAGATTACAGGAATGTCACGGGTCTTTCGGTCGGCCTTTAGCTGGGAGCATATAGCATAGCCGTCCACATCGGGCAACATGATGTCGAGCAGGATAAGGTCGGGGCGGTACTCTAACGCCATGACCATGCCCTGCGTCCCGTTGTTGGCGGTTATCGTCCTGTAACCACGCTCCTCCAACACATACTGGATGAAATCGGAGACCGATTGCGTGTCGTCAACGATTAGTATAGTTTCAGTTATGTTGCTGACTGGCATGTCTTTAACTTAAACTTCAATCTTCAAAATTAGTATTCACTTCAAGAATACAAATATTATGTTTTTTTCGTGAATAAAAAAATTTTTTTTGTATTATTTTTTTTGTCTTAAATTCTATGCTAACTTTGTACCTCAAATTAATGGAACTTCTTACGACAAAACGAAACTTCAATAATGGAACAGGAAAGCAATACTTTCAAAGACAAACTAAAGGCTTGGGGACGGTTTTTCATATCCCCCTACTTCATCAAGAACATCTGCATCTACATTGCGGCGATACTGCTGTTTTTCTTGCTCATCGTCCAGGGGCTTAAGTGGTACACCCACCACAACGAGAGAATCAGCGTGCCGCCGGTAGTGGGAATGACAATCGAGGAGGCCAAAAAGGTCATCGAGGAGCGCGGGCTTGTGGCTGTAGTCAACGACAGCACATACAACACCGACTCCAAAAGCACAAAGCCCGGCCACATCATCGAAGACGGGCAGCAGCCCCCATCGGGCTATTTTGTGAAGAAAGGCAGGAAAGTGTACCTCACATACCTCGCATACACCAAGCAGCCCGCCACCATGCCCAACATCATCGGCGAGTCGCTCGAAACCGCCAAGTCGCTACTCGAAGGCAACGGCCTCGTGCCGGGCAAAATCACCGAGCGCGAGTCGCCTCACAAGAACCTTGTGCTCGAAGCCAAGTTCAACGGCGCGAAGGTCTCGAAAGGCAAGCAGCTCCACAAGGGCGACATCATCGACCTCGTAATCGGAAAGGGCGACGACGACAACCGCACGACCACAAAAACAAGGCTCGACGACAACCTCGACGACTTCAACTCGGACGCCGACCTCGACGAGTTCAACACAAACACCGACCCTGACGACTTTTAACCAAACCACAGATGAACCGATTGACCAGGATATTAACGCTCGCGGCATCCATCACCGCCCTTACCGCCAATTCGTGGGCGCAGACCACGGACGACGGCCAAGGAATGTTGGAGCTGCCATTCTTCGACGACTTCTCATACATCGCCACTACGCCCGCCGACTCGCTATGGGAACGCCACGGAGCGACATTGAGCCACGACCTGCCGAGCAGCCCGCCAAGCACCGGCGCACTGCTCCTGGACGCATTGGACAGCGGGCTTAAGTTCTATCCAAACGCCCGTTACGGCTCGGCGACACCGGCGGACACAATAGAATCGCTGCCCATCGACCTCGAATATCCAGGCGACAAGAGCATCTGGATGAGCTTCTTCTACCAGCGTGGCGGACTTGGCGACAGCCCCGAGGCGGGCGACTCGCTCGTCCTGGAGTTCTATTCGGTCCCGGAGCGCAAATGGCAGTGGATAAAGTCCTACAAAGGCGGGAAGACCGCGCCATTCGAGCAGGAAATGATTAACATAACCGAAGACCGCTTCCTGCAAAAAGGCTTCCGCTTCAGGTTCAGGAACTACATAAGCCTTGGCTCGTCGCTCGCGCCGGACTTGGTCAGTAACTGTGACCACTGGCTCATAGACTACATCACGATAGACAAGAACCGCCACCAAGGCGACACCGTATATAATGATGTGTCGCTGACTAACACGCCAATAATAAAAGTCGGCGACTACCAAGAAGTCCCATGGCGGCATTACGTGGACAGCAAGCATGAGGATTTGAACTACATAATCCACTACCGCAACAATGACAACCGCGCGCGCCTTCTTGACTCGATAAACCTCTACCTCGACCACGACGGAATCCATGAAAAATACGCGCTTGGAACGTTCAACATGCCGAGTTACATGGATTTTGAGAACAGGAACGAGAAATTCATGTACGAGTTCACGTCCGCCAACGACACTGCCGCACAGTACGACGTAACGGTCAAACTCGTCAGCGACGCAGCCACAAGCGACTTCGCGGCTAATAATATTGTGACAGTCAGAAAGACATTCCACAACTGCTATGCACTCGACGACGGAACGGCAGAGGCGGCATACGGACTGCACGGAGAAGGCAGCGACGGCGCGATGATTGCCATTAAGTTCCACACCTACATCCCCGACAAAATCCACGGCGTGTACATGTACTTCTGCCCGGTGTACCGCAACATGCAGGCGGACAACTTCGACCTCAAAGTTTGGTCATGCCAGGACGGAATCCCACAATCCGAAATCTACACCAAACCAAACGTCGAAGTCCCAAAGGACAGCACCGGCAAGTTTGTGTACATACCTCTCGACACGCCAGTCGAGGTGCGCGACACATTCTTCATAGGATGGCAGAAGAACGAGACGTCAATAATCGCCGTCGGCTTCGACCGCAACACCACGACTCCCAACCACAAATACTTCAACATCGGCGGCGACTGGAGGCTGTCCAAAGAACCCGGACAAATAATGATACGCCCGTCATTCGGCGACATTAAAACCGCAATCTCGGACATCTATCCGTCCACACGCACTGCCTCCGCAAAACCACGCATGAAGGTCTACCCCAACCCAGCCACGACTTTCATAAACGTAGAATACGACACCGACTTCGACAAGCCGTCGCCAATAATGATAATCAACGCCCGAACCGGCCAAATCATAAGGACAATCCGCGACATTGAAATCCCGGCTATAATCGACGTCGGCGACATCCCTGCCGGAGCATACATAATATCGTCGCCCGCCACCGGCGCAAGCGCAAAACTACTAATAACAAAATAAATGGAACAACAGAACACAGACCAAAATACACAAGACAACGCTCAAATGAGCGAGCGTTTCCGCATAACCGTCGACCAAGGACAAGACATGGAACGCCTTGACAAGTTCCTTGACGACCACATCGCGAGCATCTCGCGCAACAAAATCCAAATAGCCGCAAAGTCGGGCTGCATACTTGTCAACGGGATGCCGGCTAAGAGCAACTACCGTGTCCATCCTGGCGACGACATCCAGGTACTGCTGCCCGGCGAACACCACGAGTTCAAACTCGAAGCCGAGAACATACCCCTCGACATTGTCTACGAGGACGACGACGTAATAGTCATCAACAAAAAAGCCGGAATGGTCGTCCACCCGGCGCACGGCAACCTGACCGGCACACTTGTCAACGCCCTCGCCTACTATTTTGGCGACAAGTTGCAGTTCGACAGGAATGACACGCGCCCCGGGCTTGTCCACCGAATCGACAAGAACACGTCGGGGCTTCTCGTCGTGGCCAAAAACGAAAAGGCAAAAGTCCACCTCGCCAACCAGTTCTTCGAGCACACGGTCAACCGCCGCTACCAAGCCCTCGTATGGGGCGACCTCGAGGAGGAGGAAGGCACGATTGTCGGCAACATCGCCCGAAGCGAGAAAGACCGAATGGTGATGACGGTATATCCGCCGGACAGCGGCATTGGCAAACACGCCATCACCCACTACAAAGTCCTTGAGCGGTTCGGCTACGTGACATTAGTGGAATGTAAGCTCGAGACCGGGCGAACCCACCAAATCCGCGTCCACTTCATGAGCAAGAACCACCCGCTCTTCAACGACGAGATATACGGCGGCAGCCAGATTCTCCGTGGCACGACATTCTCCAAGTACAAGCGCTTCATCGAAAACTGCTTTGAGATAATGCCGCGCCACGCCCTCCACGCAAAAACCCTCGAGTTCATCCACCCCGCGACGGGAAACCTGATGAGCTTCGACTCCGAAATCGCGCCCGACATGCTTGAAGTAATCAACAAGTGGCGCACATACGCCCAGGCAGGCAGGACTTTCGTTGACGACGACGCTCAACCATAAATCATCTTCACCGCCAACTGTCCACGGAGATAATTCTTATAGTCCTCGCTGTCGATTTTGTCAACAATCTCGTCGACAAACGCCTGGAGAAGAAGGTTTTGCGCAGTCTGTTCGCTGATGCCACGGCTGCGCATATAGAATAGAGCGTCCTTGTCGAGCATACCAGTCGTGCTGCCGTGCGAACACTTAACATCGTCGGCATAGATTTCGAGCTGTGGCTTGCTCAGCGCGCGTGAATCCTCGGAGAGCAGGATATTGTTGTCGACCTGGTCAGTCTCCGACTTTTGGGCGTCGGGCGCAACCTTCACAAGCCCGTAAAAATCTGAAATGCCAGTGCCATTGACGACCGAACGGATTACCTGGTTGGACTTGCAATGTCCGACATTGTGGTTGACAACAGTCTGGAGCTCAAACTTCTCGTCGCTGTACGGCATGAGGATTGACGGGAAGTCGAATGTGGAGTTCTCGCCGAGAAAATCGACATTGACCTTGGTGTTGACAGACTTTCCGGCGAGGACGACATACGAAAATTTAACCGACGAGTTCCTGCCGATTTTTACGGTGATGTCGTGGTTTGTAGTGGCATTCTCCGTGCCGCCACAGAATATGTTCAGTTCAAGCGTGCTGTCGTCGCCAATGGTGATGTCCGTGGCGATGTTTTGGGTTATGACACTATTAGCACCGCCATAAAGGATGGCGTATGAGAGCAGCGAGTGGGAGTCGTTGCCGAGGGTAAGCGTGTTTTTGCGGTCGACGTCGCGTGTCGTCAGGCTTAGGTACGCCCGCGTTACACCGTCATGCTCGCCCGCAGCAAAATGGAAGTCGTCCTCGGACGCATGGGTTATTATATGGTTCGGGAACGCCAGGAAGTCGTCTTGTCTTAGTCCGAATAGCATAATTCAGGGTGTTTGTTAGTTTAGTTGTACAATTCGTCCGCCTGTTTCTTCAGTTCATCATAGCCAGTCTTTTCGAGTTCAAGCGCAAGGCTCTTGTCGCCGGTCTTTATGATTCTGCCATTATAAAGCACATGGACAACGTCCGGCTCTATGTAGTCCAAAAGCCTCTGATAGTGTGTGATGATGATGAACGAATTTTCACTGGTTTTGAGTTTGTTGACACCCTCGGCGACTATGCGCAGCGCGTCGATGTCAAGTCCCGAATCCGTCTCGTCAAGCACGGCGATTTTGGGATTGAGCACCGCCATCTGGAACACTTCGAGCTTCTTCTTCTCGCCGCCCGAGAATCCCTGGTTGACGCTCCTGCCGTCGAGTTTCTTGTCCAACTCGACAAGCTGCTTTTTCTCCTTGATGAGGCGCAGGAAGTCCGGCGCAGGTATCGGCTCAAGCCCATGGTACTTGCGCTGTTCGTTTATGGCGGCTTTCATGAAGTTGTTGATGGACACTCCGGGAATCTCGACCGGGTACTGGAACGCAAGAAAAACGCCCTCGGCGGCGCGCTCCTCGGGTTTTAGCGCGAGCAAGTCCTTGCCGTCCAATGTTATCGAGCCGTCTGTTACAGTATAAGCCTCGTTGCCAGCAAGCACGGACGCAAAAGTACTCTTGCCGGAGCCGTTGGGTCCCATGATGGCGTATACTTTTCCTTTTTCTATGTCGAGGTCTATGCCCTTGAGGATTTCCTTTCCCTCAATAGAGGCATGAAGATTTCTGATTTGTAGCATTTTATATTATGTGTGTGATTAAATTCTGCAAATGTAACAAATAATTTTTAAATGTCGATGGTGGAATATTTTACCTCCAGCTCACGGCGCGTCTCGATTTCGATATTGAGGCGGTCGAACTCCTCGCGCGTGGACTCCAACAAGGAGCCACTGCTCAGCGCAACGGCGATGTCCGATGTCGCGTCGGTCATCTCGTTGACCTTCGCGTCAAAACTTTTCATGCGCTGGATTTTATATTCCTTGTCGTACTGCTTTTGGAGCGATTCTTGTAGCGAATGGAACTTGCTGATGTCCTGATTGTTACTCTCGACAATCCGCTTTCTGTCGTCTATCGCGTTCGAGATTTTCTTCACAATCCTGTCACACTGCATCGACACAATCGTGTCCGCTGACGGGGAGAACCGCTCGTGGATTTTGTCGTACAGGGCATAATATTTTTCTTTCGGCACGCCGACCGCAATGTCGCCATACGCCTCGGCGATTGTCTTATTGGCAAGCAGTTCAAGCTCGGAGATTTTGGCATTGATGTCCTTGTTAAAAACATTCAGCGCGTTCACCCGCTGCGTAATCTCGCCCATGAGCTGCTTCATGCTCCTCATGTCGTCGTTCTCCATCTTGATTGCATCCTGACGCTCCTTCTCGCTCCTGACCGCACTCTCCTTGGCCTCGGCCTCGCGCTTGAGGTCGTCCTTGCGAATCTCCTTGAAGACAAAGTACGCCACGGTATTCAACCCGAACAAGAACATGGTCGAAAAAACTGAAAAAATAAACATGCCCACCGCATCAGGCTTGGCAGACAACAGCGCATCCATGATAATCGGGAGAAAGAAGGCGGCAATTCCATAGTACAGGAACGTCTTCCTCAGATATTTGAAATAGTTTGTCGAGACATGCTTATAGCACTGGTAAAAATACAAGCCCAACAAGCCCAACAATATAAAAAAGAATCTTATCATGCGTCTATATGCTATTAGTTTTAATGGCACAAATATAAAGATAAATCCTGACATATCACGCTAAAAAATACAAAAACATCAAAAACGACAAAAGCCGGGAATCATCGCGACTCCGGCTTTTATCACTTTACCAATTACCAACAATAATCTTATTGCTTTACCAAATTTAACACTAAATATTACAAATACCTAAAATTATGATGAGAAAATTCTAACTAACATTTCGTCCGCCATCATCTTCGATGACGGTACAAAGTTACATACAAAATGCAGACTGTCAACATAATAAGCCGAAAAACAAGCCGAAAATTTCCGCAAACGTCGCCGCAAACGATTGCAAATGAATTTTTTTGTAGAATTTTTTTGATTTTATGAAAAAATTGACCTACCTTTATCCAGCGAAACTAAACCTACGACCCTATTATTATGAAACAATTTCGTCAAGCCACCATAAAAGACATCGCCAGAGAACTCGGCATATCCGCGTCCACAGTATCAAGGGCTCTCAAAGACCACCCGGACATAAGCCCCGAGACTAAGGAGGCGGTGCGTAACGTCGCCGACAGGCTCGACTACCAGCCCAATGCGCTCGCACTCGGGCTGCACAACCAGCACAGCCGGATTATCGGCATAATAATCCCGGAAATCCAGCACGACTTCTTCTCGTCGGCCATCAGCGGAATTACAGAGACAGCACGGAAGGCGGGCTATAACGTCATTATATGCCCGAGCGACGAAAGCGTCGAGCGCGAAAAAGACAACATCCGCTCGCTCGTGTCGCTCAGGGTCGAAGGAATCCTGATTTCCATAACAAAGGAAACCCGCGACTACACCCACTTCCAAAAACTCATGAACCGCAACATGCCGGTCGTGTTCTTCGACAGGCCGCCGGAAGGCTTTGCGTGTGACAGGTGCATAATAGACGACTACGCGGCTGCATACACCGCCACAGAACACCTCGTGAGCATCGGACGGAAGAACATAATACACTTCGCCGGCCCGGACAACGTGAGGATAGGCAAAGACCGCCGCAGGGGATTCGTGGACTGCCTTAAACGCCACAAACTCCCCATAACTGACGAAACGATATACCCCTGCGACACCCACGACCAGGCGGCGCAAATAATTAAAAAACTCATCGCCGAGGACAAAATCCCCGACGCAATCTTCGCCGTCAACGACATCACGGCAGTATCCACAGTCAACGAGCTCAACAAGCACGGAATCCGCGTCCCGGACAGGGTAGCCGTCGTAGGATTCACAAACGGAATGCTCTCCGAACTTTCATCGCCAATGCTCACCACAATCGACCAAAACGGCCTCCTGATTGGGCAAAAGGCGTGCAAACTGCTCCTCGAGCGCATAGAGACCCACGTCCTGACGCCCTACCAGACCGCAGTCGTGCCGACAAAACTCGTCGTGAGAGGCTCGACAGTGGCGGAGAAAGCGGAATGAAAAAAGATATTTTATTTTTTGTAAATTCGGAAAATATAACTACATTGTCCAAGATTTTTTTACAAAGCAGAACATATAAAAAAACACTATAAACAAAAATGTACACAACAGATAACGGACTCTACATAGCCCACAGTTCGGACGGCCCGATAAGCATCGTCGGAAAGATGGCAAACCGCCACGGACTCATAGCCGGAGCCACCGGCACTGGCAAGACTGTCACACTCCAAGTCTTAGCCGAGACCTTCTGCCAGGCGGGAGTGCCATGCTTCATGGCGGACATGAAAGGCGACCTGTCTGGAATCTCACAGACCGGCTCGTCGTCAAGCTTCATCGAAAAGAGAATCGCGGAGTTTGGAATGCAGCCGCCACAATTCCAGTCATGCCCGGTAAGGTTCTACGACGTTTTTGGCGAACAGGGACACCCGATGCGCAGCACAATCTCACAGATGGGACCCGACATGCTCGCGCGGCTCCTTAACCTCAACGAAACCCAGTCCGGAATCCTGAACATTGTATTCCGCATCGCCGACGACAAGAAACTGCTCCTGATCGACATGAAAGACCTGCGCTCAATGCTCGACTACGTGGCGAAGAACGCCTCCACGTTCACCACCCAATACGGCAACATCTCGTCCCAAAGCGTCGGCGCAATCCAGCGCGCGCTCCTGGCACTCGAAAACCAAGGCGGCGACAAGTTCTTTGGCGAACCCGCATTCGACATATCAGACCTGCTCGCCACTGAAGGCGGCAAGGGCGTAATGAGCGTACTCGCCGCCGACAAGCTCATGATGCAGCCCAAACTATACTCGACATTCCTGCTATGGCTCATGAGCGAACTGTACTCGACACTGCCCGAAGTCGGCGACATGCCGCTGCCAAAATTAGTGTTCTTCTTCGACGAAGCCCACATGCTCTTCGACGACACCTCAAAGGCGATGGTAGACAAGATTGAGCAGGTCGTGCGCCTCATCCGAAGCAAGGGCGTGGGCATATACTTCATATCCCAAAGCCCGGCGGACATTCCCGACGCGATCCTCGGCCAACTTGGCAACCGCGTCCAGCACGCCCTCCGCGCCTACACCCCAAAGGACAAGAAAACCGTAAAGGCCGCCGCCGAATCATTCCGCGAGAATCCGGCGTTCAAGACCGAGGAAGCAATCCAAAATCTCGAAACCGGCGAGGCCCTCGTGTCAATCCTCGACGAGAAGGGCGCGCCGACTATTGTCCAACGCGCAAAAATACTCTTCCCGCTCAGCCAGATTGGCGCAGTGAACGCCACACAACGCGAAATGATAATCCGCCAGTCGCGCATATACGGAAAATACGACAAGGCATACGACCGCGAAAGCGCATTTGAGGTTCTCCTCGCCCAAGCCGAGAAGGAGCAGGCCGAAGCCGAAAAAGCGAAGGCCGAAGCCGAGAAGGAAAAACAGAAGGCAAAGGAAGAAAAAGAAAAGGCAAAGGAAGAGAAGGCAAAAGCCAAGAAGTCGTCCTCCAGCACAACCGGCAAGATTATCAGCACTGCTGCGACAACCGCCGCACGCACCGCCGCACGCGAAATCACAAAAAGCATCGTCGGCGGCTCCAGCAAGAAGAAATCATCTTCAAGCGTCCTCGGCTCCCTCGTCCGCGGCATCCTCGGCAATCTGCTGAAATGACCACGACGCTTATTTGATTAACTTTGTGGCCGTGAAAGCCACAGTAATTATGACTGAAAACGAAAACATATCCCCCACGGTGTCGCTGCTGCTGAAAATCGCACTGGCAATCGGCGCATTGGCATTAGTGTATTACCTCAGGAACGTGCTGCTGCCATTCGCAGTGGCGTTCATGCTGGCGTACATACTAAATCCAGTGGTCAACTTTTTCGAGCGCAAGCTGCACCGCCGGTGGATTGCCGTGGTTGCGACCCTGATGCTTACCGTCATCGCCATGGCGTTGGTATTTGTGTTGATAGTGCCACTGCTGTTCGCAGAAGCGCGACACCTGTACGAACTCGTTGTGGATCACGACATCATGGGCAAATGGCAAAGCGGCTTGCCGTCCTTCATCGGCGACTACATGTCCTCGTTGGGCAATAACGAGAACCTGGCGACAATATTTGCAAGCGACAACATCGCCGCTATGGTGGATTCGCTCCTGAAAGTGGTGCTGCCACAGATAGGCTCGTTCTTGGGAAAGACATACAACGTCATTGTCAGCGCATTTGGCGCGGCGATTGTGCTGTTGTACCTGATTTTCATCATGTTGGACTATGACGAGATAAGCAAAGGCGTCGTGAACCTCGTCCCCAACAAATTCAAGGACAAATTCTTGAGGTTTTTCGACAGGTTCACCTCCGAGATGCAAAAATATTTCCGTGGCCAAATCATCATCGTGCTGTGCGTCATGGTGTTGTATGCCGTTGGATTTTCTGTGATAGGGCTGCCGATGGGACTGCTGCTCGGACTATTGGTGGGAATGCTCAACATTGTGCCATACCTTCAGATACTTGGCTTCATGCCCGCGCTGCTGCTCTGCTTTGTGATGAACATCGAGGACGGCACGCCGCTGTGGCTCTGCATCGTGCTGACGGCGAGCGTCTTCGTCACCGTGCAGATAATCCAGGACATGCTCCTTACTCCCAAAATCATGGGACGCGCCACAGGCCTCAACCCCGCCATGATTCTGCTCTCGCTGTCCATTTGGGGCAAGTTGCTTGGGTTCCTGGGACTTATAGTGGCGATACCGTTCACATGCCTTGTGTCGATATATTACGCCGAATACAAATCGCTTTACGAACAACGAAACGCTGAAAAAAATGACAAAGTTTAGCATCATAATTCCACTATACAACCGTCCCGACGAGATTAAGGAACTTTTGGACAGCCTTGTGTACCAGGATTACAAGGATTTTGAGGTAATCGTGGCCGAAGACGGCAGCAGCATCCCCGCCGAGTACGTCGTAAAACAGTACGCCGGCCGCCTCAACATCAAATATTTCACAAAAGCCAACTCCGGCCCCGGCACAACCCGCAATTATGGTGCCGAACGTTCTGATGGAGAATACATTATATTTTTCGACAGCGACTGCATAATCCCCGAAAATTACATGACGACAGTCGCGCAACGCCTTGAAAATAATTATTCAGACTGTTACGGCGGCCCTGACGCTGCGATGCCAAACTTTACGCCTGTGCAAAAGGCTATCAGTTATGCCATGACCTCCATAATCAGCACCGGCGGCATACGCGGCGCGAGCGAGAAGGCCGGCAAGTTCCATCCGAGGAGTTTCAACATGGGATTTTCACGCAAAGTTTTCATCACCACGGGCGGATTCTCCACAATGCGGTTTGGCGAGGACATCGACATGACGCTGAGGATTTTGGAAGGTGGATTCACGACCCAACTCATCAAGGATGCTTTTGTCTATCACAAACGCCGCACCGACTTCCGCAAGTTTTTCCGCCAGGTTTTTAATTCCGGCTGCGCCCGCATCAACCTCAACCGCCGCCACCCCGGCTCGTTGAAAATTGTCCACACTCTCCCCGCGTGTTTCTTAATCGGTGAGATTATGTGCGTACTCGGCGCGATAGCCACCGCCATCATTTTCAAAAACTGGCTCGCTCCCCTACTCTGCCTCTCGCCGCTGATTTTGTTGGCGTTAATAGTTTTCATCGACTCCGCCCGTCAAAACTGCATCCGCGTCGGCTTCCTGTCCATAGCGGCTGTCTTCATCCAACTCACGGCATACGGCATGGGCTTTCTGAAAGCCTTTTTTAACACACATATCCTCCACAAAACCAACGACACGACAGGTTTTGTGAGAAATTTCTACAAATAAAAAGCGTAATGATAAGATGGAAAGTCGCACTAAAAAGTGTAATGATAATACGAAAAGTCGTGCCGAAAGCGTGATCAAACATCTTGACGGAAGATAATGAATTGAGTATGAAAATAATATTATCTCACGTCCTCAGCGTGCCATCGTCAGGAACACGGAAGTGGCGGAATGGATGAAGAAGTGTGAATTAACACAATTTTTCGAGTCTGCAATATAATATTGCAAATTTGAAAAATAATAATTACATTTGCCGCAAAAACAACACTCGAACAAATGGAAAACGACATCTACCACTCGGAAATAAACCTCGGCAGGAAGGCACTCGGCGGCATCGGCAGAAGCGTCACAGTGCTTTGCTCGTCGTCGATAAAAGCGGATACGCCATACTATCAGCAAGGCGTTGAGACCGGCTACGCGCTCGCACTTGCAGGATATTCGGTCATCACAGGCGGCGGTCCGGGACTTATGGAAGCCGCCAACAAAGGCACACAAGACGGCGGCGGCAAGTCAGTCGGAGTGTGCATGAGATTCCCCGGCATATTCATCCAAAACGAATACATCGACCCCCAGTACAACATAACGCTGACCAACATGGCGGCGCGCAAACAATTGTTTTGGGACATATCGACAGCATTTGTAGCGTTGCCGGGCGGCTATGGGACATTGGACGAAGTTACTGAATGTATGACACTTATGCAAATGAGCATCATCAAAAGGCGACCGATAATCTTGCAGGACGCAGAATTTTGGAAGCCGCTGATGACATGGCTCCGCGACACACTCAAAACCCAATACAAAGTCATCAAGGACGACGACCTGAGTTACGTACACCTCTCCTCATCGCCCGCAGAAACCGTAGAAATCATCAAAAAATCAATCTAACACACAAAAAAATGAAACGCATAATCACACTGTTAATAATCACGCTCGGCATCGCCACAGCCACATACGCGCAAGTGCCGTCAGCACAAAGCGAAACCGCCAAAACAGCAAAGCCCGGCGACACTCTCACCGTCACCGTCAACATCAAGAAATGCGACCTCGCCTGTTTCGCGCAGTACCAGCAACTCCTGCCCGCAGGAATGACCGCGCTCGAAATCAACGGCGGCTCCGACAACGCAAACTTCTACTTCGACAACAACAAGGTGCAGTACCAATGGTACAAACTGCCCATCGAGCGCGACATCATCACCCTCCGATACCGCCTTGTAGTGGCATTGACGGTGCAGCCCGGCAAATACAACCTGCCAGGCTATTTCAGTTACCAGATGCGCAACCGCCTCGGACAAATCAACACGCCGCTCTCTGTGGAAGTGGCGCAATAGTTTTGGTTGTCAACTACGAAAAATATTATAATAACCACGAAAAGCACGGAAAAATGTTTTCATAAATTTCGTGCTTTTCGTGGTTAATAATTTATTCAGCAATCCGTCCATTTTTGTTAAGCAATTCCAACACTTTGTCTTTCAGATTTTTGCGGACGAGGATTTTCATCTCGCAGTCCACGCTGCCGCCCATCTCGGCAATCTGAAGGTCTTGGTCTTTGACAATTCGCATCACATAATTCATTTGGGAATAAGGCACTGAGACACTGACAGTTTCGGTAACGAGGCGTTCCTCGGGCGCCGCCGCGTCGAGTGCCAACGCCGCCGCCTGCGAATAAGCGTCAATCAAACCTGGAATACCAAGTTTTGTGCCGCCAAAATACCTGACTACAAGGACAATGACATCGGTGATATTTTTAGATTTTATGGTATTCAACACCGGCAACCCTGACGACCCCGACGGCTCGCCATCGTCAGCAGCACGAAACCTCTCGCCCTCAGCCCCAAGCCTAAAAGCATAAACAACGTGCGTCGCGTCATAATATTTTTTCTTAAACTCCTTGCGCAACGCGTCCGCCTCGTCCTCGCCCTCAATATGGAACGCGAAAGACAAAAACTTGCTGCCCTTCTCCTTATACACCGCCTCGCCGGGGGATGATATTGTGATGTAACTGTCGGTCATTTTGCTCAATGCATAATGCATAATTCACAATTCATAATTCACAATTCATAATTCACAATTCATAATTCACAATTCATAATTCATAATGCATAATTCACAATTCATAATTAAGGCTTCCGCCGGATGGCAATTATGCATTATGCATTGTGCATTATGCATTAATAATTACCATTCAATCGCCGCTTTTCCGTGCGCCACAAGCCATTCATTGGCCTTCGAAAAATGCTTGCAGCC
Source organism: uncultured Bacteroidales bacterium (assembly GCA_905234655.1). Classification (GTDB taxonomy): domain Bacteria; phylum Bacteroidota; class Bacteroidia; order Bacteroidales; family UBA3824; genus UBA3824. Next base: position 7,304 of record CAJOJG010000051.1, on the reverse strand, counting down.
GAAGAAACCGCGATAAACGCTCAGCGGCGACGGATGCACGGCGGTAAGCACGAGATGCTTGGAAGTGTCGATGACCTTAGCCTTGCTCTTGGCATAACCGCCCCAAAGCATGAACACGACATGGTCGGCGTTCTGCGAAATAATCTCGATGACACGGTCAGTGAACGTCTCCCACCCCTTTCCAGAATGTGACGCAGCCTTATGAGCCTCAACAGTAAGGATGGAGTTCAAGAGGAACACGCCCTGACGCGCCCACCGCTCAAGATTGCCGCTCGTGGGCATCGGCACGCCCAAATCGTCGGAAATCTCCTTGAAAATATTTTGCAGGCTCGGCGGAAACTGCACACCGTCCTGAACCGAAAAACACAGACCATGCGCCTGCATCGGCTCATGATAAGGATCCTGTCCCAAAATCACGACCTTGACATCCGGGAACGGGCAGAGATTGAAAGCATTAAAAATATTCTTGCCCGCCGGATAAATCGTCTTCGTGGCGTATTCCTTCTTCACAAAGCCCGCCAACTGCCAAAAATACGGCTTGTCAAACTCCGCCTGCAACAACGGCTGCCATGTAGGTTCTATCTTTACTTCCATTTTAATTCTCAATTTTCAAATCCTTGAACCCTTCGCCCAAGACCTCGCTCGCGTCCAAAATCGCCATGAACGCCTTTGGGTCGATTTCACGGATAAAATCTTTCATCAACTCGGCTTGGCGGCGAGAGAGTACAGTGAAAAGGATGTTGCGTTCCTGATTGTGGTACATTCCGCGACCATTAAAAAACGTGCCGCCCCTGTCCATCGTATTAAGAATGACATCGCGGATTTCGTCGGGATGCTCAGTGATGATTATCAACGCCTTCTCCACATTAAGACCCTGCAAAACAACGTCGATGCACTTGCCGGTAATGAAAATTATTATCCACGAAAACAGCGGAATACTCCAGTCATGGAACGCCGCCAAAGCCAACAACACAATCGCCGAGTCCACATAAATCTGCATCAAACCAAGCGGCGCACGAGTGTACTTTGCAATGATTGCGGCGATGATGTCGCTGCCGCCGGTCGTGGCATGAGCCTTGAAGACAATGCCGGAGCCGATGCCGATAAGCACACCGCCAAAAATCGCAGACAGCAATGGCTGGTCTACCACCAACGGCTCATAGCCCCAAAAATACTCCAACATGCTCGTGAAAATCGACATCGACACAAAGCCAAGCACAGTCTTCAGCCCGAACTTGGGACCGAGAATCTTTGTGCCGATTATCGTGAGCGGAATGTCAATCATCAGCGCGAGCGTACCGATAGGGAAACCCTCGGGGAACATCTCGAAGACACCCTTTGTCAAGTGGTGGACCATGATGGAAATACCATACACGCCGCCAGGCATAAACTTATACGGCGATATGAAAAGTATGAACGCCACCGCCACAATGAAAGTGCCAGCAAAAACCATCAAGTACTGTTTCAACGAGGTTCTGCTGAAAAATTCTGTTGACACCGACATATCTTTGGACTTATATGATAACGACTTCAGGTTCGAGCTTGATGCCAAAACGCTCCTTCACGGTCTTCTTGATTTTCTTGGCGAATGCGAGCACGTCCTTGCCCTTTGCGCCGCCGATATTGACCAAAATCAGCGCATTAGTGTACGCCACGCCGACCGTCGGGTCCGGTGTGCGCTTAAAGCCACACAAGTCAATCAACTGGCCGGCTGGAATCTTGAAACTGCCGTCCGGCTGCTCGAACATCTTGACTTCGGGATGCTCCTTGCCGAGTTTTTCGGCGGCGGCGGCGGTGAGGTCGGGATTCTTGAAGAAGCTTCCGGCATTACCAAGTTTACGATAATCAGGGATTTTCTCATACCTGATTTGCAATACGGCTTTCCTCACAATCATCGGCGTAAGCACGTTATAGTCCGCCAGCCTGTCCTGCAACGTTCCATAGCCCACTATCGGCTCGTAACGCTTTGGAAGTCGGAACGTCACGGAAGTCACGAAAGTCTTGTCCTTAAGCTCGTTCTTGAATATCGAGTCCCTGTAGCCGAAATTACACTCCTCACATTTGACCGTGTGCAGGTCGCCGTCGTCAAAATCGTAATATTCAACGCTTTGGATAAGATTTTTCAGTTCCTGTCCGTATGCGCCGACATTCTGCACGACCGCACCGCCCACAGTTCCCGGTATGCCGGAAAGGTTTTCCGTGCCGAAGAAACGCTTTTTAGTGCAGTAGGCGATGAACTCGTCAAAATCCTCGCCGGACGCAGCCTTGACGACGGCATAATCCTCGTCCTCCTTGAGGACTTGGATGCCTTTCATTTCATTTTTCAGCACAACGCCGCGAAAATTTTTGGTAAAAAGCACGTTGCTGCCGTTGCCCAACACAAGGCGTGGCATCTCCATGAACTTCCTCTTGCGCAAGAGAGTATCGAGGTCGCTACGGTAGGCCACTTCGTAAAACACACTGGCCTTAACCTTGATATTGAACGTGTTGGAACCTTCCAACGAATAATCGGTATAAAAAATCATTTTATCAACTATGATTATTTGAACATTATTTCTCTTTAATATTTAATCTTTCCTCTCTCCTCTTTCCTCGTTCCTCGTTTCTAAAACCTCGTTCCGAAGACAAGCACGTCGTCGAGCTGCTTGAGATTGCCGCGCCATTGCGTGAGGTTCTCGTCGAGCCGCCGCGCCTGCTCGTCCATTCCAAGGCTGTGAATCTGCATGAGAAACTCCTTGAAACGCTTTATGAGGTACTTTTTCTTACGGCCGTCGACCATGCCGAACTGATCGGCATACCCATCGGTGAACATATAAGCCATGTCGCCCGGTTTTAGGTCGATGATGTGGTTCGTAAAATGGTCAGCCTGGTTCTCATAATATCCAATCGGCATCTCGTCCGCCTCATACTGCATCAGATTTCCATCGCGGATTATGATTAGCGGATTGAACGCTCCGGCGTATTGAAGTTTTGAAGAGTTTTTTTCATAAATGCACAACGCCATGTCCATGCCATCCTGTTGCTCGCCGTCCTTGCCGGTCTGGTGGAGGTATGTTATGATGTTGGTTCTTAGGCTTGTAAGGATGTCGGCGGCAGTTATGGTGTCCTGGTCGCCGCGTCCGGTAATTTCATTAAGGAACGATATTCCGAGCAGGCTCATGAATGCGCCCGGCACGCCGTGACCTGTGCAGTCTGCGGCAGTGTACACAAACTTGTCGCCGACGTGGGTGCCCCAATAGAAGTCACCGCTGACGATGTCGCGCGGCTTGAGCATGATGAAATGCTCCGGAAGGTACTTTTTAAAATACGTAACCTGCGGCATGACAGCCTGTTGGATTTTTTGGGCATACATTATCGACTCGATGATTTTCTCGTTTTGAGTGGCTATCTCCTCCTTCTGCTTGCTGATTTCGTTATGGGCAAGCGTAAGCGCATTGTTTTTCTCCGCAAGTTTTTGATTGTCACGGCGTTTGCCGATGTATAACTTTGCAATCGCGGCGAGCATGACGAGGAACACAGCAATGGCAATCCACGCTATCAACAGCCTGTTGTTGAGCAGCTGGTTCTTGTCGTTCAATTCCTCGAGTTCCTTCTGCTTTTCGCTGATTTCACGGTTGATTTTGTCAATGCTTGCCTTGCGCTCGTCGGCAATCTGCTGTTGCTCCTGGAGATATTTCTTCTGCCGTGTGAGCTCGGTCTCCACAAAATTGATTTCCTTGTTCTTGATTACCAACGACTCCGCAGCCTTGTCGAGAGCCTTCTGCGTGTTCTCCTGCTGAATCTGCAACTGACGGACGGCATCCTTCTGCTCCCTGAGCCTGTCGACCTGGTCGGTTATCGCCTGGGACTGCCGCGCAATGCTGCGGTTCTGCTTGTCGATGAGAAGTTCCTTTTCATAAATCTCACGCTCATGCTCCTCCAAGAGCCTCTGTTTGCGGGCAAGTTCCTGCTCCTTCAACGCAAGTTCGCTCTTGAAACTCTTGAGCAGAGCGTCTTTGTCGTCGAGTATCGCCTCCTTCGACAAGTCCTCGCCGTGGAGTACTTTTGTGATGTTCTCGTGCGTGCTGATGCCGACGCCACGAAGGTTCGCGCTCGAATACCTGAATGACACGACGCCCGACTTCTCGTCCACAAAATCTATCATCACGAGCCTTTGGTCGACGTAATTATCGGACACGATAGCCACCGGACGGTTCTTGAACCTGTCGATGTCGTCGCCAAGTTCCTTTGAATGAGGGATGTAGAGGATACTGAGGGCTGTGTCGGCAACGGCTTCGCCTACCGTCATATACTCCTTGACAACGACCTTAGTCCCCGCGCCCGGATATGGCCTGCGGACTTCACGGCGAAGCCTTTTGAGCAGGTCAGGGTCGCCACTGACGACACCGATATAGATAGTGGTGATGTTTTCGTCGTTCTCCCAAAGCAGATACTTCGGGATTTCGTACAAAAGCTTCGCCTTCTGGTCTTCCGGTGTCTCTCCATACTGCGCCCACGAATGGCCGCAGAACGTGACCGTCAATATCAATAATATGGCAATCCTAAGTCCCAATGTCTATCTAAAGTGTTTATAAAGGTCAATGATTGGCAAGGATGAACTCCTCGAGTATCTTCGCATGGTCAAACGCGAGCGCGGGCAGGTTGTTAAGGTCAAACCAATCCACTGCGGCAGCGTCGTCGTTTGCCGTGGCCTCCGTGTCCTCGTCCACGTATGCGTAGAACACAATCGTGATTGTGCGCCCCCTCGGGTCGCGACCCGGGTCGCCGAAAGCCTTGAACTGCGACAGGAACTGGCACTCGACGCCGGTCTCCTCCTCGAGCTCACGCGCCGCGCTCTGCTCCAAGGTCTCGCCCTCCTCCGTAAAACCGCCCGGGAACGCCCAGCAGTTCTTATAAGGGTCGCGCTTTCGCTTTATCAACAACACTTGCCTTGTGATGCCCTCGCCACGGATGACGATAGTGTCGGTAGTTACCGACGGCATCGGATATTTGTAAGTATACGAACTCATGTAGTCTGTAATGTTTGGTTCTTTTAAGTTACAAATATAGGACGAATTATTTGAACCAAAGAATTTTTTTTGAAAAATTTTTGCAATAATCACAAATTATTATTATGTTCGTGCAATAATACACACAAACATGAAGAGTTTTTCCACTGACAATACCGGCTTACGACTGCCCGTAGCGGAAGATTTCTACTCCGTACAGGGCGAAGGGGCCAATGCAGGCAAGGCGGCATATTTCATACGGCTCGCCGGCTGCGACGTCCATTGTCCGTTCTGCGACAGCAAAAACACGTGGAATACGGACGGCAAAACAGTCATGCACATAGATTCAATAGCCACACGCGCCTCCTCCTCAGCCTCCAAAAACGTCGTCATAACAGGCGGCGAACCGCTCATGCACAATCTTGAGCCGTTATGCAAGGCTCTGAAAGACAAAGGATTGTCAATATGGCTCGAGACCTCCGGCACACACCCGATTTCAGGCATGTTCGACTGGATATGCGTATCGCCAAAGGCATCGCGCCCGCCGCTCGACGAAGTGCTTGACGTCGCCGACGAGTTAAAAGCGATAATCACAGACGCTGGAAGCTTCGATTTTGCCGAGCAGTGCGCCCTAAAAGTGCCGAAACGATGCTCGCTGACGCTCCAAGCCGAGTGGGACAACCGCGCGGCAGTCTACCCGCTGATATTCGACTACGTGCTTGGACACCCCGAATGGAAAATCTCGATACAGGCCCATAAAATACTTAACATCAGATAACACAGACCGACACCATGGGAACATCTTGGATACTATTACTATCACTACTGCCAGTTGCGGCGATATTGTATTATGTCTACCACAAAGACCACGACCCGGAGCCACCGCGCACAATAGGATTCGCGTTCTTATGGGGCTGCCTGTCGGTTATCCCGGCCATCACTGCCGAACTCTTGTTCCCGTCAAGCAACCAGTTCGTCGAGCTATTCGTCAACATCGGGCTTGTGGAGGAGAGCGTCAAATTCGCTGTGCTGATGCTCTACATCTGGAAACACGCGGACTTCAACGACAGCTTTGACGCAATAGTGTACAGCGTGACAATATCGCTTGGATTTGCCGCCGTCGAAAACATCATGTACAACATCAACGGCGGTTTTGCCGTCTCCATCATCAGGGCATTGTTCTCTATCCCGGGACACACATGCTTTGCGATACTGATGGGCGTATTCCTTGCAAAAGCCAAAACCCATTTCTACTACGGCCGCCGACAAGAGCAATACACATCGCTCATGCTCGCGCTGCTCACCGCGACCATTGCGCACGGGACATACGACTACCTCGCCATAATGACCTCATCAAACGAAGACTTTGTAATATGGCTGCTCGCCTTCGTCATCATCCTCGACATCGCCTGCCTGATAATAGTCCACAACGCCTCAAAAAACGACAAACCCATGGTCCAACAGTAAACTCAATTCACAATTCATAATTCACAATTCATAATTCATAAATCAACAAATCAACAAATCAACAAATCACAAAATGAACTCCCTCAACCAATACCACGTCATCCTTGCATCCGGCTCGCCGCGCAGACGCGAATTGTTGCAGATGCTCGGCATAGACTTCACCGTAAAGACAAAGCCGACCGACGAAATATACCCTGACACGCTCCCCGCAAAAGACGTGTCGGAATACCTCTCGCGGCTAAAGGCTGGCTCATTCATGGACGAATCCCTCGCCGACCCCTACCTCATCGTAATCGCCGCCGACACCACAGTCGTCATCGGCGACGAAATCCTCGGCAAGCCCAAAGACCGCGCCGACGCAATCTCGATGCTCAAAAAACTCTCAAACAAACGCCACTCCGTATACTCCGGTGTTTGTATCCTCAAAAGCGGTGTCCTCAACAGTTTCACGGCACAGACAGACGTATGGTTCCGGGAACTGAAAACTTCAGAAATCGAATATTACGTCGACAACTACGAGCCATACGACAAGGCAGGTGCATACGCCGTCCAGGAATGGATAGGCGCAGCGGCAATCTCTCGCATGGAAGGTTCATACTATAATGTCGTCGGACTGCCGACACAGATGCTTTACGTAAGATTGGCTGAAATCCTCGGCTAAACCCTCAATCGACCTTTATTACAGGCGTTTGCGGCGGGGCGGCTACCATCACATCCTGACGGAAAACCCGCTCCTCGCCTTCGTCCGTAGTTACCGTCAACTCCACAGAATACGTCCACGGCGAGTCATACACGTATGTGAACGACTGCAAATCTGACTTCGTGCCATCTCCCAAATTCCAACTCCAG
>CAJOJG010000050.1 GCA_905234655.1 uncultured Bacteroidales bacterium | reverse complement strand
GGCTCAACCGTGGCAGGTGTATTATTGAAATTCAAACACACATTCCCAAGCTGCCACACATAATCCTCCTTCTGCGCAAAAGAAGGCAGCGAAAGGAATAGAAATACAACGAACGAAAATCTATACATAATCTAAACGCCATTAAAAACAACAAAAACCGCCTTGTCAGACCAAAGTCCACAAAGCGGTTAATTGTATGTACGAAGTTATAAAAACTATTCAGCCTTTGCCTCTTCAGATGCAGCAGCCTCGGCAGCCGGAGCGTCAGAAGCCTTCTTCTTGCGCGAACGACGTGTAGTCTTGCCAGCGGGCTTAGCAGATGCGCCCTTGCCCTGCTTGTAGTTCTGATTGAAGTCCACAAGCTCCATGATGCAAGTCTGGGCATTGTCACCGAGCCTGAAGCCAGTCTTAAGAATCCTGGTATAACCACCCGGACGGTCGATGATAGCCGGAGTAACGACAGCGAAAAGCGTCTTCACAGCCTCCTTGTGGTGAAGTTTGGAGAATACAAGCCTACGGGCGGCCATTCTCTTGACCTTAAAGGCAACCTTCTCCTCGTCGGTCTTAGCATTAGCCTCGGAGTAAGTGATGTCAGCTTTGGAAGCAGTAAGAATCGGCTCAACGAACGTACGGAGCTCCTTAGCCTTAGCAACAGTAGTGTTAATCCACTTGTTCTGATCCTTCGTTGCAGACATAATCAAGGAGATTGCCATGTTGGTCAGCATCGACTTCCTGTGACCGTATTTCCTACCTAAATGGTTTATTTTGTCTCTATGTCTCATTGCTTAATGTAGTTGTCGAGCATCACTGCTCGTTTTGATTAATCTTTATCAAGTTTGTATTTGGAAATGTCCATGCCGAAGTTCAAATCCATGTTGGCAAGCAGGTCGTCGAGTTCGGAGAGCGACTTCTTGCCGAAATTACGGAACTTAAGCAAATCGTTCTTGTTGAACACGACAAGTTCCGCAAGCGTCTCGACATCCGCAGCCTTAAGGCAGTTAAGAGCCCTGACAGACAAGTCGAGGTCAACGAGCTTGGTCTTGAGGAGCTGCCTCATGTGGAGCAAGGACTCGTCGAACTGTTCATCGCCGGCCTCCTCGGTAGAGTCGATGGTAATCTTCTCGTCGGAGAACAACATGAAATGGTGGATGAGAATCTTGGCGGCTTCCTTAAGAGCGTCCTTAGGATGGATGGATCCGTCGGTAGTCACCTCGATAACGAGCTTCTCATAGTCGGTCTTCTGCTCCACACGGTAGTTCTCAGTAGCGTACTTGACGTTCTTGATAGGCGTGTAGATCGAATCGACGGCTATGACGCCAATCTCGCTGTCAGCCATCTTATTCTCATCGGCAGGCACATAGCCACGACCCTTGTTAATCGTCAGTTCGATGGCCAGTTTCACGGTGGGTTCCAAGTTGCAGATTACCTGATTTGGGTTGAGAACCTTGAAGTTAGTGAGGAACTTCTCGATGTCTCCGGCAGTGAACTGCTCCTGACCGCTAATAGTGACAACAGCCTTTTCAAAATCCTGCCCGTCAACAATCTGCTTGAAGCGAATCTTCTTAATATTGAGGACAATTTCAGTCACGTCCTCAATAACACCCGGAATAGTCGAAAACTCGTGGTCTACGCCCTCTATACGTATGGACGTTATGGCAAAACCTTCCAGCGACGAGAGGAGAATCCTTCTCAGCGCGTTGCCGATAGTGATGCCGAAACCGGGCTCAAGGGGACGAAACTCGAATTTTCCGTACATTTCGTCAGCCTCCAACATAATAACCTTGTCGGGCTTTTGAAAAGCTAATATTGCCATTTTGAATCTATTGTTTAATATTATCCGGTAAAGGTAAACGGCGCACACGGGGCATGACCCATGCGCCACCGTATTAAAGTTATTATTTAGAATAAAGTTCTACTATGAGTTGCTCCTTGATGTTCTCAGGGATGTCCTCGCGAGCGGGAACGCTCATGAACTTTCCGGCCATCTGCGCTCCGTCCCATTCGAGCCAGTTGTACTTGGACCTGCTCACGCCCTGGAGGGAGTTAGTGATGACTTCGAGAGCCTTGGACTTCTCGCGGACGCCGACGATGTCGCCGACCTTCACGTGGTATGACGGAATACCGCAGACCTTGCCGTTGACAACAATGTGCCTGTGCGAAACAAGCTGACGAGCCGCCGGCCTCGTGGGGGCGATGCCAAGCCTGTATACGACATTGTCGAGCCTCTGCTCGAGGAGCTGGATGAGAGTCTCGCCAGTCACACCGCTCATCCTCGAAGCCTTCTTAAAGAGGTTCGAGAACTGACGCTCGAGCAGACCATAGATGTACTTTGCCTTCTGCTTCTCCTTGAGCTGTGTGCCGTACTCTGACACCTTCTTGCGCTTGGCAGCGAGACCATGCTGTCCCGGAGGATAACTGTGCCTGTCGAGATACTTGTCTGTACCGTAAATAGGTTCGCCAAACTTCCTGGCGATTTTGGTTTTAGGACCTGTATATCTTGCCATTTTCTGAATATTTTTTTAAGGATTGGGAAACTTAGGTTAGACTCTTCTCTTCTTAGGCGGACGGCATCCGTTATGCGGAAGAGGAGTAACGTCGATGATCTCGACAACCTCTACGCCAGAGCCATTGATAGCCCTGATGGCTGCCTCGCGACCGTTACCGGGGCCCTTTACGTATACTTTCACCTTGCGGAGTCCCAAATCATAGGCAGTCTTAGAACATTCGTTAGCTGCCTGCTGCGCTGCATAGGGTGTGTTCTTCTTGGAGCCCTTGAAACCCATCTTGCCGGCCGATGCCCAAGAAATGACTTCCCCCGAAGCGTTGGTCAAAGAGACGATAATATTGTTGAAGGACGAATGGATGTGGGCCTCTCCCACTGCATCGACCTTCACAACTCTCTTTCTCGTTACTTTAGATTTTTGTGCCATTTTCTAACGTTTACTTAGTAGCTGTTTTCTTTTTTGCGACGGTCTTCTTCTTACCCTTGCGAGTACGAGCGTTGTTCTTGGTCTTCTGTCCCCTGACAGGGAGACCATTACGATGGCGTATACCCCTGTAGCATCCGATGTCCATCAGACGCTTGATGTTCATGCTCACTTCGCTCCTGAGTTCGCCCTCGACCTTGTACTCGTCGTTTATTATCTGGCGAATCTTAGCGACCTGGTCGTCGTTCCAGTCCTGAACCTTGACGTCCCTGTCTATGCCAGCCTCCGCGAGGATTTTGTTAGCTCTGCTGCGGCCAATGCCATAGATGTAGGTAAGGCCGATTTCGCCGCGCTTGTTTTTTGGTAAATCTACACCAACAATTCTTGCCATTTTCTATAGTTTAAGGAATTTGATCATTTTTGGCACGGGGCATCTGTGACTGCCACGGAACCAAAAATCGTTTTATTTTAGCCTTGACGCTGCTTGAATTTGGGATTGGACTTGCAGATGATGTACACCCTGCCTTTCCTCCTGACGACCTTACAATCGGCCGACCTTTTCTTCACAGATGTTCTTACTTTCATTTTAGTTAGAGTACTTTATTTAAGTTTCTTTTACTTGTACCTGAAGGAAATCCTGCCCTTCGAGAGGTCGTAAACGGACATTTCCACTTTCACCTTGTCCCCGGGGAGAATCCTAATGTAATGCTGGCGCATCTTGCCGGATATATGGGCGGTGATGACGTGGCCGTTTTCAAGTTCGACACGAAATGTGGCGTTCGACAATGCCTCCGTTATTATGCCGTCCTTCTCTATGGCATCTTCTTTCTGTTTCCTTACTACGTTAGTCGGTCTCTTCGCGTTGCTCTCCATTTTCATTAGTTTATTGGAATTACCTTAATATAAATTTATCACCTGTTTACATAAACCCACCTCACGGCGCGGATATGTAATTTTTCAGCCGACAAAGTTACAACAATATAAGTTAAAAACAAAACTTATTTGAGGGCAATTTCAATTTTTTATGAAAAATTAAGTTAAAAAATTGCATCCCCGGCTTGTCACGAAACAACCCGGGGAAACAATTTCTATCTTTACAAAGCGGCTGCCGACCCTGTGCGTCCCTTAATACGGCCGGACTTCATAAGTCCGTCGTAGTGGTGCATCAAGAGGTGGCTTTCGATTTGCTGTAAAGTATCCAAGATAACACCAACCATAATCAACAGCGATGTGCCGCCGTAGAACTGGGCGAACTGGTTGTTAACGCGGCAGAGGATGGCGAACACCGGCAGGATGGCAATCAATGCCAAGAATATTGAGCCAGGGAGCGTAATCCTCGACATGATGTCGTCAAGGAACTCCACGGTCTTCTTTCCAGGCTTAACGCCGGGGATGTACCCACCCCTTTTCTTCATCTCGTCCGCCATCTGCTGAGGGCTGAAGGTAATCGCCGTGTAGAAATAGGTGAACACTATTACGAGCAGGGCGAATGTGAAGTTGTACCAAAATCCAGTATAGTCAGCGAATGCCGATGCAATCGACGAAGTCGCCTCAGTGTTGAAATGGGTAAACATAAGGGGAATGAACATCAGAGCCTGGGCAAAGATGATTGGCATGACGCCGGCAGCATTGACCTTAAGAGGGATGTACTGCCTAACGCCGCCGTACTGCCTGTTGCCGACGATTCTCTTAGCGTACTGTACGGGAATCTTACGAGTTCCCTGTACAAGAAGAATGGATACGACAAACACCAGGAAAAGCATCACAAGCTCGACGATGAGGGCTATGAGGCCGCCGCCGCCTACTTCCTGGACACGGGATACGAACTCCGCTCCGAGCGCGAAGGGGAACCTCGCGATGATGCCTATCATGATTAGCAAAGAGATGCCGTTTCCGATGCCTTTGTCCGTGATACGTTCACCCAGCCACATAATGAACATGGTACCGGCGGTAAGGATAATCACCGAAGGTAAGGTGAACCCCCAAAAGCCAGTGGCGAGGAATGCGGAGTCGGGGAGCTGATAGTGCAAGTTAATCAGATAACTCGGCGCCTGGACCAGCATCACGCCTACCGTAAGGATACGGATGATGCGGTTAATCTTTCGGCGGCCGCTCTCGCCGTCCCTCTGAAGCCTCTGGAAATACGGCACCGCCATGCCCAACAACTGCACGATAATCGACGCCGTGATGTATGGCATGATACCGAGCGCGAAGATGGATGCATTTGCGAATGCGCCGCCAGAAAACATATTGAGGATGGACATGATACCGTCCTTAGTCTGCTCGCCGAGCGCAGAGAGCTGGTTCGGGTCGATGCCGGGGAGAACGACGTGCGCTCCGACGCGGTATACAAGAACCAAGCCGAGGGTGGCGAGAATCCTTTCGCGAAGGTCGTCTATCCTCCAAATGTTCTTAAGTGTCTGAATAAAGTTTTTCATTAAAGTGAGTTTTACTACAATGTATTAACAGTACCGTTAAGAGCCTCGATAGCCGCTTTCGCAGACTTTGAGAAAGCGTTTGCAGTCACGTTAAGCGTCTTGGTGAGCTTGCCGTCACCCAAAACCTTCACGAGGTCTTTCTTCTTGGCGAATCCAGCCTCCCTGATTACATCGAGAGTAATGTCTGTGATGTTCTTCTCTTCGGCGAGCTTCTCGAGGTCGGAGATGTTAATAACTTTATATTCGACCCTGTTTACGTTATTGAAACCGAACTTCGGAACACGCCTTTGGAGCGGCATCTGGCCACCTTCAAAACCCACCTTGTGGGAATAGCCAGAGCGTGACTTGGCGCCTTTATGTCCCCTTGTGGAGGTGCCTCCCCAGCCGGAACCCTGGCCTCTGCCCAGTCTCTTCTTGGTATGAGTAGAACCCTTCGCGGGCCTAAGTTGTGACAAATCCATGATTGAACTGCTTTTAGATTATTCGTTAATATCCTCAATTTTCACAAGATGCTTCACCTTGAGGATTTGTCCCATGTTCGAGGGCGTGTCTTCAAGGATGACACTTTGTCCGATTTTCCTGAGTCCCAACGAAGCGAGGGTGGCCTTCTGGGTCTTCGGCCAGCCGATCTTCGAGCGGACTTGAGTTACTTTCTTCTTCATTTCTCTTAAAGAATTAGGGAATGTTAACCGTTAAATACTGTGTTGATGTCCACGCCCCTGTACTGCGAAACGGTGTACGCGTCCCTGAGCTGCGCGAGAGCCTTGAATGTTGCCTTCACGAGGTTATGGGGGTTGGAGGAGCCTTTGGACTTGGCCAGCACGTCTGTGATTCCGACGCTCTCGAGCACTGCGCGCATTGCGCCGCCGGCCTTCACGCCTGTACCGCTTGTAGCGGGCTTGAGCCATACGTCCGCGCCGCCGAACTTAGCGGTCTGCTCGTGGGGGATGGTGCCGTTATGGATCGGCACTTTGATAAGGTTCTTCTTGGCGTCCTCGATACCCTTCTGGGCAGCCACGGCGACTTCGTTAGCCTTTCCGAGGCCGTATCCGACAGTGCCGTTGCCGTCGCCGATAACGACGATGGCAGCGAATGTGAAGGTACGTCCACCTTTAGTAACCTTTGTTACACGATTTACTGCTACAAGCTTGTCCTTGAGCTCAGCATCGTTTGCCTTGAATTTTTTACCTTGAGATAACATGATTCGCTAAAAAATTAAACCACCTTCACGCGCTGCCTCTGCCAGGGACTTGATCCTGCCGTGGTAGAGATAACCGTTCCTGTCGAAAACTACATTGGAGTAACCAGCAGCAATCGCCTTCTCGGCGATAGCCTTGCCTACCAACTTGGCCTGCTCGATCTTCGTGACCTTCTGGTCGGCTATGTCTTTTACCCTTGAAGAGGTGGCGACTACTGTCACTTGTTTAACATCGTCGATTAACTGAGCAAAGATGTTCCTGTTGCTCCTGAACACGCTGAGCCTGGGACGCTCCGAAGTACCCTTGACCTTTTTACGGATGCGGTACTTGATTCTTTGCCTTCTTTCCTGCTTAGTTAAAGCCATTTTTCAATGTTTTTAAAGATTAAATAAAACCAGACCCCGAAATTACTTGGAGGACGCTGTCTTACCAGCCTTCCTGCGGATAACTTCGTCTACGAACTTGATGCCCTTGCCCTTGTAAGGCTCCGGCGGACGGAAAGAACGAATCTTAGCCGCTACCTGTCCGAGCAACTGCTTGTCGCAGCTTGTGAGGGTGATGATGGGGTTGGAGCGTTTCTCTGTCACGACACTCACTTTGACCTCTTCAGGAAGCTCGATGAGGATGTTGTGAGAGTAGCCGACGGAGATGTCGAGGAGCTGACCGCTTGAAGTGGCCCTGTAACCTACGCCGACCATCTCTTGCTTAATCGTAAATCCTTCGCTTACGCCTTTTACCATGTTAGCCAAAAGGGCTCTGTAGAGTCCGTGGAGCGACCTGTGCTGCTTGTCGTCGGTGGGACGCGATACCTTTATGTTATTGTCCTCAACCTCTACTTTGATGTCTGGATTCACTCTCTGCCTCAGTTCACCAAGCTTGCCTTTGACGACGATTTCGTGGTTTTTGTCGTCTACGGTTACCTGGACTCCCGCAGGGATTTGAACGGGCAATTTACCAATTCTTGACATTTTCTTATAAATACCTATTAGATTAATAAACGTAACACATTACCTCGCCTCCGACGTTCTGTACACGGGCCTCCTTGTCGGTCATGATGCCTTTGGAGGTGGAGAGAATCGCGATTCCGAGGCCGTTGAGCACACGAGGGAGGCTCTTGCTGCCTTCGTATTTGCGCAGGCCGGGCTTGGAGACCCTGGTTATTGCGGTTATGGCCGGACGTTTTGTAGCCGGATGGTACTTCAACGCGATTTTGATAGTCCTGTTCTCGTCGTCGAACTTGTAGCTGAGTATGTAGCCCTTGTTGAAGAGGATTTTGGTTAGTTCCTTCTTGACCTTGCTTGTGGGCACCTCAACTACCCTGTGCCTTGCCATAACAGCGTTGCGGATACGTGTCAAGAAATCTGCAATTGTATCTGTCATTTTGTTTCTCTTGATTGAATATTACCAACTTGCTTTCTTAACTCCTGGCAGGAGGCCGTTAGAAGCCATCTCGCGGAACTGGATTCGGCTGATGCCGAACATCCTCATGTAACCTCTCGGCCTGCCGGTGAGCTGGCAGCGGTTGTGGAGCCTGATGGGGTTCGAGTTCCTCGGGAGTTTCTGCAAACCTACCCAGTCGCCGTCTTTCTTGAGTTGGGCCCTTTTGGCCTCGTACTTGGCGATAAGCTTTGCGCGCTTAACCTCGCGCGCCTTCATCGATTCTTTAGCCATGTCTTTTATTTCTTTTTGAATGGTAGACCAAAATTCTGCAACAACTTGTAGCCCTCTTCGTCGGTCTTAGCCGTGGTCACAAATGTGATGTTCATGCCCATGATTTTGTTGACCTTGTCGATGTCGATTTCAGGGAATATGATTTGTTCCTTGATACCGAGGGTGTAGTTGCCCCTTCCGTCGAACTTGCCGCTGATGCCGTTGAAGTCGCGGATGCGGGGGAGCGAGATTGCTACGAGCCTTTCGAGGAACTCATACATGCGGTCGCGGCGCAATGTCACCATGACGCCGATAGGCATGCCCTTCCTGAGGCGGAAGTTGGAGATGTCTTTGCGCGAGAGAGCCGCTACAGGCTTTTGGCCTGTGATGGCTGCGATTTCGGCCATGGAGTTGTCGACAATCTTCTTGTCGGCAACAGCGTCGCCGATACCCTGGTTGATGACGATTTTCGTGAGTTTGGGACACTGCATAATGCTTTTGTATCCGAACTCCTTCATAAGGGCGGGCAGAACCTCGTCCTTATATTTTGCCTTTAAAGATGGTACGTACTGCATTTTAGTTTATCTCCTTTTTGTTTTCTCCTGATTTTTTGGAATAGCGGACTAATCTCTCAACTCCGTTTACAACCACCTTCTTGCGTCCGATGCGGGTCGGCTTGCCAGTCTCGGGGCAGATGAGCATCAGGTTGGAGATGTGGATGGGCGCCTCTTTCTTGACGAAACCACCCTCAGAGTTCTGGGCGGACGGCTTCACAGCCTTCGTCACCATGTTGACACCCTCTACGATAGCACGATTCTTCTTTACGAGCACTTCCAGTACAGTACCCTTCTGGCCCTTGAAGTCGCCCGAATTGACGTATACTGTGTCTCCTTTCTTAATGTGCAGTTTCATTTTAGTTTCTGTCTAACTTTATTAGTTAATTACAATACTTCGGGTGCGAGCGAGACAATCTTCATATAGCCTGCACGGAGCTCACGGGCTACCGGGCCGAAGATACGTGTGCCTCTAAGCTCACCCTGGTTGTTGAGCAGGACGACTGCATTGTCGTCGAAACGGATGTAGGAACCGTCGGCCCTGCGGATTTCCTTGTTGGTGCGCACGACAACTGCCTTCGATACTGTGCCCTTCTTGATGTCGCCAGAGGGGATTGCGTTCTTAACAGTTACGACCACCTTGTCACCGACAGAGGCGTATCTGCGTCCTGTGCCGCCGAGGACACGAATGCACAGAACTTCTTTTGCGCCGCTGTTATCAGCCACGGTCATTCTTGATTCTTGCTGTATCATTTTTTTGTCTTAGCTTTTTTTTATTAAAAAACTACTTAGCTTTCTCTACGATTTCAACGAGCCTCCAGTTCTTACGCTTGCTCAATGGGCGGGTCTCCATGATGCGGACTGTGTCGCCTATGTTGCACTCGTTTTTCTCGTCATGCGCGATGAACTTCTTTGAACGCTGGATGAACTTTCCGTACTTGGGGTGTTTCATCTTGCGGTGTACCACGACGACGATGGACTTCTCCATCTTGTTGCTGACCACAACGCCGATACGTTCTTTCCTGAAGTTGCGCACGAGACCTTCTTCTTTAACTTCTTCCATTATTAATCAAACTTATTGAGCGTTATTAATTCACTACTTACCATTGACCTCGGCGAGTTCCCTGCTGCGCAACTCGGTGTTCAACCTTGCGATGTACTTCCTCTGGTCGCGAATCTTCATCGGGTTCTCCAAGGGGGTGATTGCGTGGTTGAGCTTCATCTTGGTGTATTCCAAGGTAGCGGTCTGGAGCTTCTCCTTCAATTCTGCAGTAGTCGATTCCTTTATTTCCTTGTTTTGTGCAGTGCTTTTCATTATGCGTTAATTAAAGGGTTGACATAATCACGTCTTACGACGAACTTTGTTTTGATCGGGAGCTTCTGAGCCGCAAGGCGGAATGCCTCCTTGGCGATTTCGTAAGGCACACCGTCAGCCTCGAACATAATCCTGCCCGGGGTCACGGGAGCCACGAAGTATTCGGGCTGGCCTTTACCTTTACCCATTCGGACTTCGGCAGGCTTTTTCGTGACTGGCTTGTCAGGGAAGATTCGAATCCAAATCTGGCCTTCACGCTGCATGTAACGGGAAATGGCCTGGCGCGCTGCCTCAATCTGACGTCCTGTGATCCAGAAATTCTCCAATGCCTTCAATGCGAAAGAACCGAATGCAATGTCGTGCCCCCTCTGGGCAAGACCCCTCATGCGGCCTTTTTGCATTTTTCTGAACTTGGTCTTTTTTGGCTGTAACATTTTTTACTCCTTAAAAATTTAGTAGTTAGACTTACTTCTGCCTCCTGGACTTGTTGAAATTGCCTTTCTTCTGTGTCTTGGCGGCGACGTTATTGGAGAGGTCCCTCTTGCCGTATACCTCGCCTTTGCAAATCCATACCTTGATGCCTACGCAACCAACCTTTGTGTTTGCGACAGCCAAGGCGTAGTCGATGTCGGCCCTGAGGGTGTGCAACGGAATCCTGCCTTCCTTGAAAGCCTCTGTACGGGCCATCTCGGCTCCGTTGAGACGTCCAGAGATTACGAACTTGATGCCTTCTGCGCCCATCCTGATTGTGGAGGCGATGGCAGTCTTTATGGCGCGCCTGTATGCGATTTTACCTTCGATCTGGCGAGCCACGTTGTTCGCTACGATGACAGCGTCGAGTTCCTGACGCTTGATTTCAAGGATGTTAATCTGAACATCCTTGTTGGTGATGTTCTTGAGTTCTTCCTTGATTTTGTCAACTTCCTGACCGCCCTTTCCAATGATGATACCCGGGCGGGCTGTGTTAACAGTGACAGTAATGACCTTGAGGGTCCTCTGTATGATAATCTTAGAGATGCTTGCCTTAGCGAGACGCACGTTGAGGTACTTGCGGATCTTGTCGTCTTCGATAATCTTGTCAGAATAGTTCTTGATATCGTACCACTCAGAATCCCAGCCCCTGATGATTCCCAGCCTGTTGCTGATCGGATTAGTTTTCTGTCCCATTATTTATCTGAATTTTCTTTGTTACCTAACACAATTGTGACATGATTAGATCTCTTCCTAATCCTGTACGCCCTGCCTTGGGGAGCGGGCCTGAGCCTCTTGAGCATCCTTGCTCCGTCGACTCTGACTTCCTTGACGACGAGGTCAGCGTCTTCGAAGCGTGCGCCTTCGTTCTTGCTGCCCCAGTTAGCGACTGCCGACAACAGAAGTTTTCTCAACTTGATAGCAGCCTCCTGCGGGGAGTACTGCAGGATGTCGAGGGCTTTGCTTACGTTCTGGTTTCTGATCAAGCCGGCCATGAGACGCATCTTCCTTGGCGATGTGGGGTTGTTCCTCAGGACGGCGAAGGACATTTCCTTCTTTTGCTCCTTAAGTTTGGCAGCCCTGTCTTTCTTCTTAGTTCTGTGCTTTGTTTCTTCAGCCATTTTAGTATGATGTTTTTAAATGGTCTCCTATATTATTACTTCTTCTTGCCGCCGTGGCCCTTGAATATACGGGTCGGGGCAAACTCTCCGAGTTTGTGGCCTACCATGTTCTCGGTGATGAACACCGGGATGAACTTGTTGCCGTTATGGAGGGCAATCGTGTGACCTACGAAGTCCGGGGAGATGATGGAAGCTCTCGCCCACGATTTGATCACCGACTTTTTGCCCGACTCATTCATGGCAAGTACTTTCTTCTCGAGTTTGTAATCGATGAAAGGGCCTTTTTTAATTGAACGACTCATAATTACTTGTTATGCATTAGTTATTTTTTTCTCTTTCTTCTCTCAATGATGAACTTGTTGGAGATCTTCTTGGGGCTGCGTGTCTTGTAGCCCTTAGCAAGGAGACCCTTTCGCGACCTCGGGTGTCCGCCCGATGCACGGCCTTCACCACCACCCATCGGGTGGTCCACAGGGTTCATAACGACACCCCTGTTATGGGGCCTGCGTCCGAGCCAGCGCGACCTTCCGGCCTTGCCGCTCTTCTCAAGCTCGTGGTCGCTGTTCGATACGCTACCGATGGTAGCCTTGCAGGTCACGAGAATCATTCTTGTTTCTCCAGAAGGGAGTTTCACTATTGCATATTTGCCGTCCCTTGCGGTGAGCTGGGCATAGGAGCCTGCACTTCTTGCGAGTACTCCGCCTTCGCCTGGCCTGAGCTCGATGTTGTGGATTATGGTTCCGAGCGGAATGTCGGCGAGGAACAGCGCGTTGCCTATCTCAGGCGCGGCGTCCTTGCCGGACTCTATCTTCTGTCCAACCTGGATGCCATTCGGGGCGATGATGTACCTCTTCTCGCCGTCTGCGTAGAATACGAGGGCAATCCTTGCAGTGCGGTTAGGGTCGTACTCGAT
Source organism: uncultured Bacteroidales bacterium (assembly GCA_905234655.1). GTDB lineage: Bacteria > Bacteroidota > Bacteroidia > Bacteroidales > UBA3824 > UBA3824. Next base: position 14,509 of record CAJOJG010000050.1, on the reverse strand, counting down.
AGTCTTTACTGTGCCAGGTATGCCGTCCTTCGTGCGGTAGAAGTCGATGATACGGTACTTCCTCTTGTGGCCGCCGCCGATGTAGCGGACGGTCATCTTACCACTGTGGTTACGACCGCCGGACTTGGCGAATCCGAAGGTAAGCGACTTTTCAGGCTTTGTGGCTGTTATCTCAGCGAATGTGCTTAACACCTTTCCTCTTTGTCCCGGAGTTGTCGGTTTGAATAGTCTTACTGCCATTTTCGATTAAATGTTGCTATAAAAATTGATTGTGTCGCCGTCCTTGAGGGTGACAATAGCTTTCTTGTAACTTGCTCTCTTGCCCACGATGTAGCCCGCTTTAGTCATGCGCGCCTTTACCTTTCCGGCATAGTTCATTGTGTTTACTGCCACTACAGTAACATTGTACATCTGTTCAACGGCCTGTTTGATCTGGTACTTGTTGGCCTTAGGGTTGACGATGAAGGCGAACTGGGCGATAGTCCTCGTGCTGCGTGTGTCGGGACGTCCCTTGTCGTTGCCTTTCTTGCCAGTCCTCACAGTCCTGCTTGCAAGCGCATTGAACTTCTCGGTAACGAGTGGTTTTTGTAAGATTTCCATCTTTTTTCTGCGTTTTTTTGGTTACTTATTCTCGAAAAACTTGTTCAAAGCCTCGATTGCGCTCTCGGTGAACACGAGCGACTGAGCATCCAGCACATCGTAAGTAGTTAACTTAGAGGCAGTTGTGATTTTCGATTTGTCCAAATTTCTTGAGGACAAATATACGTTTTTATTTTCAATTGGCAATACCAAAAGTGACTTTTTATCGCTGATTTTCAAATTATTTTTCAGAGCCACGAAATTCTTGGTCTTGGGCTCCTTGAAATCGAAGTCTTCAACGATGATGATCTGTCCGTCTTTTGCCTTGCAGGAGAGTGCCGATTTTCTGGCGAGTACCTTCACCTTCTTGTTGAGTTTGAAGCGGTAGTCGCGAGGACGCGGGCCGAAGCACCTTGCGCCGCCGACCATTACCGGTGAGTTGATGTCGCCGGAACGCGCGCCGCCGGTTCCTTTCTGTTTCTTGAGTTTGCGGGTAGAACCACTCATCTCGCTTCTTTCTTTGGCCTTAGCGGTGCCTTGCCTCTGGTCGGCGAGGTAACGCTTGACGTCGAGGTACATGGCATGGTCGTTAGCGTCGATGCCGAAGATGGCGTCGTTAAGCGCGAGTTTCTTGCCAGTGTCCTTTCCTTCGATGTTGTATACTGCTATTTCCATTAGTCTTCGATGATTAGATATGAACCTTTGGGACCGGGAACCGCTCCCTTAACTAACAATAAGTTGTGCTCGGGGATAATCTTGACAATCTGAAGGTTGCGGACCTTCACCCTGTCGCATCCTGTGCGTCCTGCCATCCTCATGCCCTTGAACACTTTGGAGGGGTAGGATGATGCACCGAGTGAACCGGGAGCCCTGAGCCTGTTGTGCTGGCCGTGGGTCTGGTCGCCTACGCCGCCGAAGCCGTGACGCTTCACAACGCCTTGGTAGCCCTTGCCTTTGGTTATGCCTACGATGTCTACCAATTCGACTTCATTGAACGACTCGACAGTTATCACGTCGCCAAGTTTCACTTCCTGTTCGATATTCTTGAACTCCACGACCTTGGCCTTTGGTGTCGTGCCAGCCTTCTCGAAGTGCTTGAGGAGGGGCTGTGTGGTGTTCTTCGCTTTCTTGTCATCGAAGGCCAACTGTACGGCATTGTAGCCGTCTGTTTCTACGGTCTTCACTTGGGTAACGACACATGGACCTGCTTCGATTACTGTGACGGGGACGTTAACGCCTTTCTCGTTGAAGACAGATGTCATACCCACTTTTTTTCCTATTATTCCTGACATTTTAATAGAATTTTGCGTTTTCATACCGGGCTCGGCCGGCATAGGAAAACAAGTTTTTGTACTTTAGTTGATGTAATGTACCAAAAATCTGGTTGTCTTTACGCTCAGACTTTAATCTCGACTTGAACGCCGCTGGGAAGTTCGAGTTTCATGAGGGCTTCGACAGTCTTGGGGTTTGAGCTGTAGATGTCGATAAGCCTCTTGAACGAGGAGAGTTGGAACTGCTCCCTCGACTTCTTGTTTACGAATGTGGACCTGTTGACGGTGAAAATCCTCTTGTGAGTCGGCAACGGAATGGGCCCGCTGACTGCTGCACCAGAAGCCTTTACAGTCTTGACGATCCTTTCGGCGGAGTTGTCTACCAAGTTGTGATCGTAAGATTTCAGTTTGATACGAATCTTTTGACTCATGGTAATCCTTTTAATTATAATTGGTCAATAAAAACTATTTTGCCTTTTACCTGGTCTATGATGCCCTGTGCGATTTGCTGCGGCACTTCCACGTAGTCATGGAACTGCATGGAGGATATTGCCCTGCCGGATGTGAGCGTGCGCAAAACGGTCACATATCCGAATGTCTCCGCAAGCGGCACCAAGGATTTGATAATCTTCATCTTGGCTTTTGAATCAGTGCTGATTACCTGTCCCCTGCGCTTGTTGATGTCGGCTATCACGTCGCCCATGTATTCTTCGGGCGTGTCGACTGTCAACTCCATCACAGGCTCGAGGAGAACCGCTTTTGCCTTTTCCGTCGCCGCTTTGAAGGCTTGTTTTGCTGCGATTTCGAATGACAATGCGTCTGAATCCACGCTGTGGTATGTTCCGTCGGTAAGTTCGACGGTGAGGCTTTGCATTTTGAAGTTTGCGAGCGGGCCGTTGTTCATGGCTTCTTCAAAACCTTTCTGCACTGCGGGGATGAACTCTTTCGGGATTACACCGCCCTTTATGCTGTTAATGAACGTAAGGCCTGTCGAACCTTCTTCCGACGGCGAGACTGTCACTGTGATGTCCGCGAACTTGCCTTTTCCGCCGGTCTGTTTCTTGAAGATTTCGTGGTGTTCCACCGACTTTGTAATCATCTCTTTGTATGTCACCTGGGGCTTGCCTTGGGTGATTTCGATGTTGTACTCCCTTTTCAGACGGTCTACAAGGATGTCGAGGTGAAGCTCGCCCATGCCTTTGATGATGGTCTGTCCGGTTTCCGTGTCGGTCTCGACCTTGAAAGTCGGGTCTTCTTCCGAGAGTTTTTGGAGCGCGATGTCCAGTTTGTCGAGGTCGGCCTGTGTCTTTGGCTCTACAGCCACGCCAATTACCGGTTCCGGGAACTGAATCTGCTCGAACGCCACCGGATGTTTCTGGTCGGTCAGGGAGTCGCCGGTACGAATGTCCTTGAATCCCGCCGCTCCGCAAATGTCGCCAGCCTCGACGGAATCGAGTGCCTGCTGCTTGTTCGCGTGCATTCGGTAGAGGTTTGTAATCCTCTCTTTCTTTCCAGTCCTGACGTTGAACACCTGCTCGCCGGCTTTGAGTGAACCGGAGTACACTCTGATGTACACCAGCCTGCCGACAAACGGGTCAACAGCGATTTTGAACGCCAATGCTGCGAATGGCTCCTTGTTGTCGGGTTTCCTGAGAATCTCGACTTCCTTGTTGTCGGGGTCTGTACCTTTCACAGCTCCGATGTCCACTGGACTCGGAAGGTAAGATACAATCGCGTCAAGAAGTTTCTGGACACCTTTGTTCCTGAGCGACGACCCGCACAAGACGGGCACTGCTTTCAGGGCTATCGTGGCATTGCGTAACGTCGTGCGGATGTCCTGTTCCGTAATCTTGCTGCTGTCTTCGAGGTATTTCTCCAGGAAGGCATCGTCACCAAGGTCGGCGCACTTCTCAAGCATTTTTTCCCTCCATTCCTGCGCCTGATCCTGAAGGTCGGCGGGGATTTCCAAGGTGTCAAAGGTCATTCCGTTGTCGTCATCGTGCCATACGTATGCCTTCATTTCGATAAGGTCAACGATGCCGACGAACTTGTCTTCGCTGCCGATTGGAATCTGGACCGGGACTGGGTTTGCTCCAAGTTTTTCCTCAATTTCCTGGACGACGCTGAAAAAATCGGCGCCTATTCTGTCCATCTTGTTGACGAATGCAATCCTCGGAACGTTATATCTCTCGGCCTGACGCCAAACTGTCTCGGACTGGGGCTCGACACCTCCAACACCACAGAATACTGCGACAGCACCGTCCAAAACCCTCATCGACCTCTCGACCTCTACCGTGAAGTCCACGTGACCCGGGGTGTCGATGATGTTGATAGTGTGTTTCGTGCCATTATAGTCCCAATAAGCTGTTATGGCTGCAGAGGTTATCGTTATCCCTCTTTCTCGTTCTTGCACCATCCAATCTGTAGTAGCAGCTCCGTCATGGACTTCCCCCATCCTGTGCGTGACACCAGTATAATACAGAATGCGCTCGGTCGTAGTGGTCTTACCAGCGTCGATGTGAGCCGCTATTCCGATGTTCCTGGTATTTACAAGTTGGCTGTCCATAATTTTTTTCCTTCTATTATATAAGGTGAACCGTACTATAAATTGTTAAAAAAATGCAAATCTCTTACCTGTTGTAGTTGGCGAAAGCCTTGTTGGCCTCGGCCATACGGTGGGTGTCCTCCTTCTTCTTGAAGGCCGCACCTTCCTCGTTGTACGCCGCAACAATCTCTGCCGCAAGTTTCTCAGCCATCGAGTGGCCGGAGCGGAGACGTGCGTAGTGGATGAGGTTCTTCACACCGATAGATTCCTTACGGGCAGGACGGATTTCCTGCGGCACCTGGAATGTCGCGCCGCCGATACGCTTGGACTTCACCTCGACATCGGGCGTGATGTTTTCCATGGCCTTCTTCCATACCTCTGTCGCACTCTTGCCGGTGTCTTTGGTCTTCTCGCCGACAATCTCCATGGACTTGTAGAAAATCTTGAAGGCGATGCTCTTCTTTCCGTCCACCATCATGTCATTGACAAACCTCGTCACGAGTGTGTCCCCATAGACCGGATCGGGAAGAATCACCCTCTTCTTTGGTTTACTTTTTCTCATTTCGCTAAATGATCTTTAAAAAATTACTTTTTCTTAGGTCTCTTGGCACCGTACTTGGATCTCTGCTGTCCCCTGTTGGCAACACCGGCGGTATCGAGAGTACCGCGAATGATGTGGTAACGAACACCAGGAAGGTCCTTTACACGACCGCCACGCACCATCACGATGGAGTGTTCCTGCAAGTTGTGGCCCTCGCCTGGGATGTAGGCGTTGACCTCCTTGGAATTGGACAACCTTACCCTCGCGACTTTGCGCATCGCAGAGTTAGGCTTCTTCGGGGTGGTAGTGTATACACGTACACACACGCCACGCTTCTGAGGACACGAATCCAATGCCGGAGACTTGCTCTTCACCGTGATAGTCTTTCTACCTTTTCTAACTAACTGTTGAATCGTAGGCATTTTTCTGTTAACTTAATTAATTGACATAATTGAACTGCAAAATTATAATAAATCATCGAATTGGCAAAGGTTTTACAAAAATATTTTTCCTTATTTTTCTCAAAAACCGCTCATTTCGAAAGCAACTATTTATGAATCAAACACTTGATATGTAATATTAATTTTTCGTTAAAAAATCGACACGCAGATTTAACTTGTGAAAAACATAAAGATATAGTATATTTGCAGCATACAAACCTAAACATAAAAACCATGGCAAGAATAACCCTATTCATATTAGCGATGTTGACGAGCGGGATACTGAACGCCCAACACATAAAATTCATGGGGATACCCATCGAAGGCACGTCGGACGAACTGACTACGAAACTCGAAGAAAAAGGGTTCAAGAAAATTACACGCAACGGACTGCGCGGGACTTTCGCAGGATATAACTGCAACATACTCCTCAACACAGCCGGAGCGTCGAGCCACAAGTCGGACATCGTAGCCAACATAACTGTCAGGTTCAACGAATACGAAATCGGTAGCATGGACATCTTCCACAACCTGAGCAAATGGCTAACCGTAAAATACGGCGCATACGACGAATGTCAGGACTACTACATAAAAGACTCCAACGGAGACTACAAGATAAGCATTAACCGCGTATGGTGCAACGAGTACGGGACGATAGTGCTTAACGACGGCGGAAAAGGCGGGAAGTACATCGAACTTACCTACATCGACCGAGAAAACACGACGGGCAACAACGGAGGCAAACTCCTCGAAGACCTCTGACGAAGCCTGACCAACATGGGGGGAAAACAAAAAAACGAAACAAACATAACTATTCAAAATTCAAAAAAAGGAGGGACAAATGGAAAAAATAGAACAACTCGTAGCAACTGGCTTTTGGGGCATGATGGGCGTTGCCCTCGCAGCAGCGGCAGCATTCGCCATCATACGACTGATAATGCTCGTCGTCGACGAGTTCTCCAACAGCGAAAACAAGGCAAAAGCCGTACTCGACAACCGCGAATACTACCTCAAGAAAGAGATGTATGAAGAACTCGGATACATCAAGAAATACATGACGCAGCTCGAAAAGGGAGAATGGCCATTCGAGATGAACAGGAAGTTCGAGTACATGGAGACCAAAGAGAAAGGCTGGCGGCTCGAGGAGACCGAGGACGGACTAATGTTGAAGGCTCCAAAACGGCTGCTCAAACTTAAAGACAAATTCAAAACGAAAAACAAGACAAAGGACGAAGTCGAGACTCCAAAAGACGACACGCCCGAGAACAAACAAGACGACAACAAGGACAACGACAAGAAATGATATATCCAAAAAACTTTGAACAAAAGACAGGTTTCCACAAACTCAGAGCCATGCTCCAAGAGAAATGCCTTGGCTCGCTCGGAGAAAGCAAAGTCCAACAGATGAGGTTCTCCACAGACACCGACCAAATAACAACCCAACTCAAAAGAGCAAAAGAGTTCATGGAAATCTGCCTATTGTCCAAAGACTTCCCTCAAGACAACTACTTCGACACAAGGTCAGGTCTAAAAAAAATTTCAAAAGAAAACACATACCTAACCCAACACGAACTATTCGACCTCAAACGAAGCTGTGACACTACAAAAAAAATCATAAAATTCTTCCGCCACACAAAAGAAGACGAATACACGGCACTCAGGGAACTATGCTCGTCACTTTGCATCGAACAGCAAGTCATCCAATACATGCAGCGCGTCATGGACGACAACGGCGAAATCCGCGACGAAGCATCGCCCGAACTGCGCAAAATCAGGAACGACATCCGGACAAAAAGCTCAGCAATATCATCAGTCGCAAGCCGACTGCTCCGCGCAGCGAAAGCGCAAGGATGGTGCGACACCGACGCGGAAATCAACATCCGCGACGGCAGGCCGCTTATCCCAATCCAAGCCTCCAACAAACGGAAAATCCCCGGAATCGTCAGCGACGAATCGTCAACGGGAAAGACCGCATACATCGAACCATTGGAGAGCATCGAACTTAACAACGCAATACGCGAACTCGAGTTTCAAGAAAAAAGGGAAATCACAAAAATACTGACCGAGACGTCCGACAAAATCCGGCCATTCATCCCCGACCTAATGGAAGCCAACGAGACACTCGCCGAACTCGACTTCGCACGCGCAAAAGCACGGTTGGCGATAGACCTGCAAGCCGACATGCCACATACCACCGACTCCCCGACGATAGACATGCGCACAGCGCGCCACCCGATACTCGAACAGACACTTAAAGCCGAAGGCAAAAAAGCAGTCCCGCTCGACATCGAAATAGACACACAACACCAGCGGATAATAATGATTTCCGGTCCGAACGCCGGCGGCAAATCCGTGTGCCTAAAGACCGTCGGGACTATACAATACATGCACCAGTGCGGAATGTTGACACCCGTAAGCGCAAACTCCACATTAGGGATTTTCAAAGACATTTTCATCGACATCGGCGACTCCCAGAGCATCGAAAACGACCTGAGCACATACAGCGGCCACCTGACGAACATGAAATTCTTCCTCGACCACGCCACTAAACGCTCGCTCGTGCTTATCGACGAGTTCGGCTCAGGCACAGAGCCAATCCTCGGCGGAGCGATTGCGGAGACCGTGCTCGACGAACTTAACAACAGAAAAGCAAAAGGCGTAATAACCACACACTACACCAACCTTAAAAACTACGCCACAGTGACCGACGGGCTTGCAAACGGCGCGATGCAATATGACAACACGAACATGCGCCCGCTCTTCGCGCTCGAAATCGGCAAAATAGGAAACTCGTTCGCCTTCGAGATGGCGAGGAAAATAGGCATCGACGAGCGTATGCTCCGCAAAGCAGAACAAATAGCCGGACGCGACCACATCGACTACGAGCGGCGGATGCAGGAACTCAATGAAGAAAAGCGCAAACTGTCCATCACCCTCAGCAACGCCCAAAACCGCGAGAACAACCTCATCAGGCAGGAGCAGCAATACCGCGACCAGACCGAATACACGCTTAACGAAAGGCGCAACATACTCCGCGCATACAAAGCAAAATTCGAGGAAATCATAAGCAACTCCAACCGACAGATAGAGCGCACGATATTAGAAATAAAGAACTCACAAGCCGAAAAGACGCAGACCCGCGAAGTCCGCAAACAACTCGAAGACTTCAAGCAAGAGGCCATGCGCCAATTCGACGAAGAAGACCAGAAAATCGACGCAATAATCGAGCGGCTAAGGCGCAAGGAACGCGAAAAAGCCGAAAAACGGCAGCGCAAACTTCAAGAAAAGGAAAAAGCGCAAGCCACAACCCCAAAACCGGCAGAAAAACCGCTCAAGGCAGGGGAAACAGCATACCTCGACGGTGGAACATCGCCAATGACAATAATGGAAATAAAAGACGGCAAGGCACTCGTGCAAATGGGCATGATGCAGTCATTCGTAGACCTTAACAGGCTTAAGCGCGCGCGCACCGAGCAAAAAGACAAAACCGAACAAAAGCAACAGACCGTAAACGTCAACTTCCTCACAGAAAAAAAGCAAGGAGGATTCCTCTTTGGACTCGACGTCCGGGGAATGAGAGGCGACGAAGCCATCGAGCGCGTGGCAAAATACATCGACGAAGCCCTCGCCACCGGACACAGCGAAATCAAAATCCTCCACGGAACCGGCACCGGCGCACTTCGCTCAATGATAAGGGACTATCTGCGCGTTCAGCCGATAGTGAAGCGCTGCTACGACGAAAAGATTGAACTCGGCGGCGCAGGAATCACAGTCGTCGAACTTGACTACTGAAACGCCACAAAGACGACGAATTTGTAGAAAAAATTACAATATAATAGAAAAAAATAAACTTTTGTTTGTTATTTTATAAAAAGTTGGCTACTTTTGTCAAGGTTTTAAGAACTAAAAACAGTAACCAATATGAAAACGACAGACATAGAGGATCTCCTCCCGGAACTCAAAAAAACTCAAGAATACGTCGAGAAACTACTGGAAGGAATCCACCCAATAACTGGCAAACAAATAAGCACAAACGAAGTCATATACGACTATAAAGTGGCTAAACAATTCGAGTTCCTCGACGGCTACCTGAAAAGCCAAATTAAAAAACTCGAAGACACCAAATCTCCAAAAACAAAAGACTTCATAGAGGACAACCTCGAAGAATTTGAACTGACAAGCAAGGAGTTGAAAAACGCCACAATATCCGACAAGCCGACCTCGCTCGCCGACGTATGCAACATGCTGAACCACCTGCGCCCGTCGTCAAACATGCGCAAACTCAAAGCAATCAGCGCAATCGAAGTCCTCACGACCCATGGAATGATAGAAAGGCAACGAAGGAAAATAATACCCACTGAGGACGGTCAAAAATTGGGAATACAGTTCAAGGAATTTCTAAGCAACGGCGCGACATTGACCAAAGTAGTCTACTCGTCCCAAGCCCAGCAATTCATCATCGACCACCTCCCCGAAATCACAGAAGTGAACAAGACCAAACGATTCTAATCAAAAAAACGAAAATCAAAAAATCGAAAATCACTTCTTCTGATAGACAACATACGGGTCGGCTTCACGGAAATACATTGTTGTAGAAAGGTAATAAGGCCGCCCGTAAAACTCCCAATAGCCATTCTTCAGGACGAACACATTGCCCTCGACCCAAGGAGTATGGCGGCTGTCGGTAGAAAGCGACAGGGCGATATTATAACCGAACGCCTTGTTTGAATTTCGTCCGTTAAAGCCCCACTTCGTGAACGCCTGACCCATGCCGAGCATGAGACGGTACGTGTCGGCCTCGAGGACACCATTAATGGAAATAAGGCTATGGACATTGCCCTTGTAGTTGACTAACATGTACTGCGGCGAAAATCCAACATTAATTTCAGGATTCTCATGCTTGATAGTGAACAGGCCGACATTGAACTCCAGCCCGTATGTGAAACCTGTGAAAAAAGTCCAGCCGACCTTGATACGCGGCGACAAAGTCACTTTTGTATTGATTTGGGCATGAGCCACACAAGGCAGCATGACAAACACCACCAATACAAAAATGACTTTTTTTAAACCATCAATTCGCCACATAGGAAACATCTTTCAACTATTTTTTTGAAACCTTCACCACTCTGAACCCATAGTTATAATTGGTGAACTTAGGCAACGGGCCGTCCCTTGAAGTAAGCCTTGCCATGTCCTCGACATAGTACCAACTGCCGCCACGGATTACCTTGTAGTTGCCTTGGGCGGGACCCGTGGGGTCTTTCTCGGACTTTGCGGTGTATTTTCCCCAATTATCCAAGCACCATTCCCAAGCGTTGCCGCTCATGTCGTAAATGCCGAGTTCATTGGGCTTGAGCCTTCCGACGGAACGCGGGCCGCGCTCTCGTGTCGTCTCGTCGTACCATGCCACGTCGTCTATGTCGTCAGAACCGGCATACTTAAAATGCTTGGACTTCTGACCGCCACGAGCTGCATACTCCCACTGCGCCTCGGTCGGCAGGGTGTAGCTGTCGCCAGTGAACTCCGAAAGCCACTTGCAATACGCCACGGCATCGAAATAGGTGACATTGACAATAGGGTATGTATCGTTCCACTGCCACGTGACAGCATTGTCATGCTCCTCGTACCACGCCGGCGGCGGATCCGAAGGGAACTTTCTTCCAGTCGCATTGCAAAACTGGCGGTACTGCGCCACCGTGACCTCGTACTTTCCAATATAAAAGTCACTGAGCGTCACGCTATGCACCGGAGATTCGTCGGCGTAGCCGTCGGCGTTTCCCATCTTAAAAGAACCACCCTTCACGAACACCATATCCGGGGGATTGGTATTCTGCGCCGTCACGTCGCCGCCTGCGATAAAACAGCCGGCCGCCACGACAAGCAACGTCCTGCTTATCATACCTAATCGTCTCATGCCTAAAACTTTTCTATGGTTTACTACTGTGCATTACGTGCAAGTCTTATGCCATAATTGAAATTTGTGTAATGAGGTTCTGGTCCGTCACGGGAAGTGACTGTGGCGTGGTCGACCTGGTAATGCCACGAGCCGCCCCTGAGGACTCTGTACGGCGAGGGATTGGAGTCGAATGGGTCTGCCTTCGGGCTTTTCTCGTAGTAAGTCTTGTCATAATAGTCGGAACACCACTCCCACACATTGCCGCACATGTCGTATATGCCGAGTTCATTGGGCTGCTTAGTGCCGATTTTCTGCGGGCCACGGAGCTTGGACGAGTCGTCGTACCAGCACACATCGGCGGCCTTCGCGCTTCCGGCGAACAGGGTATTGTGGGACTTGTTGCCGCCCCTTGCCGCGAACTCCCACTCCGCCTCGGTGGGCAGGCGGTATCCGTTTTTGGAACGGTCGAGGTCGATTCCACCGTCCTGATTCTCTACATAGCATTTCTGAAGTCCATGCTTCTCGGAGAGCCAGTTGCAGTAAGCGACAGCGTCATACCACGTCACGTGCTGCATCGGCAAGTCGTCCACCCAGTCCCACCATGGGTTTGTAGGCAGCGGGTAGAATTTCTTTGTGTCCGGGTGCTCCGCATACCATGCCGAATCCGGGGCTGCGGGCATCTTGTGTTCCCTCTTGCTCGAAAACAGGTCTCCCGATTTGTCGTTTATGAACTGTTTGTACTCCTTCACACTCAGTTCATATTTTGCGATGTAAAAGGACTTTACAGAAACAGCATGCACTGGTCTCTCATCTATGTCGCCTTTCGGCGCAATCGTGCCGGGGTTGCCCATCTGGAACGAGCCTCCGTCTACCAAAACCATGTCGGGCTTGGTCTGCGCACTTGTCACAAACGTGATGCCAAGCATCGCCGCAATGAGAATTAGAAGTCTTTTCATCTTGCTGTATTTTTTGTAGTTATAATTATTATTCACTTTGGGCTGTACGACTTATAAACGCAGGACATGCGCTTTTTGTTGCAGCCACTCTACTTAATTTAGATGTTAAAGCACAAAAATACTGAAAAAAATTGGGACTAAAAAAATTTTATCGCGATTTTTCGGACGACGACCATTCAATCTGGTTCACGGAATTTTTGTATGGGGATATTGGATATACGCCGTCCATCATGTCGAGTGTCTTGTTAAGGGCTTTGAGATATGGAGCCTTGTCCGTGGAACTGGCGTCCGGCTTATACACGCCATTAAAATAATACCCTGGCTGTCCGTAGGTCTCGCTCTCGTCAAAAATCTCCGACGACACTCCCGCGTCCGCCACGACAAGGAGCGACTCATCGAGCATGGACTGTGGGTCTGACAATTCCTCTTCCTGAGCCTCGCCGTCGTCTTCCTTGCTCTCGGCTATCATCTTCTGCCACAATGGATAATAGTAATCCAACACCTCCATCGCCGGATGCAGTGTGACTAAAGCTGAAACCCCGGTCTCAAGGCTGCTATTGGGCACAATTCCCGCATACAAAACCTCGCCGCCGGTAAGTTTGTCATACGCGCCGATGACGGACGCTGTAAAGCCGCTGTTTTCCTTTGTGTCGAACCATAACGCCGGAAAATCGACCATGGCTTTTATAGACACACAGTCATTGGCTAACTCGTTACGCAGGTACACATTACGGATAAACTTGACATTGTTGTTAACGCCGATATTCGTCAAGAAAAGCTCATTGACAGTCTTTTCACCGTCATTTTCAAAATAAAACTTTCCCTTAATGTCCGCGCCGAATATCCTTGCAGGGAACTTCACCGCATCAAAATTGGTCGGTGAAAATATCATCACACCTTTCCTCATTCCCATGTTATAATAAACCTCAATGGCCTTTTCGCCGCTGAAGTCCGCCGCCGCTCCGCCCGGAAGGTCGAGGATACTGAGGTAATAATCCCAGAATGTGCCGTCATAAACTACATTTTCCTCCACATTCCACTGCTTTGAACGAGAATCGTTCTCCGAGGAATACACGCCGAGGTATGACGTATAATAATCCATCCACGCCGACATGCCGCTACCGAAGACCGCTGCGTCTATTGACGAGGTTATTATCTTGACCATCGACTGGGACGACACAAGGCACTGCATCAACATCTTATGGATAGAAATGTCGTCAGGGAACACCCTGAGCGTGTCGCTGTCCAACGAATCGAGGCCGCTCGTCGGGTCAAGGTCGCCCGGCAGCACGATGCAGTTTGCGGCTAATACTTCGACATTATCGTTTGAGTTAGCCTCCCTCAATGAATCCGCATCATCGTCGGCCATGCTGCACGATACCGCAAACGAAAACGCCATTAACAATAATATAAGACGTATTTTAGTTTTTGTTAATATCATTTCAAGGTTATTTTACGTAACTTAGATACCTATTAATAAAACACGTTTAATGCCTTTAACCCTATTTTTTTTCAATTTTTTTAATACAAAAATTATGCTACAAAAAGGAATTTTCTCAATATTGTTGCTCGTGGTGAGCAACTCTTTCATGACCCTCGCGTGGTACGGGCACCTCCGCCTCGCGCAGATACCGAAGTATTCCAACCTGCCGCTCTACGGCGTGATACTGATGAGCTGGCTCATCGCGCTCTTTGAGTATTGCTGCCAGGTGCCCGCCAACCGCCTCGGCTTCATCGACAACGGCGGCCCGTTCAGCCTCATCCAATTGAAGGTGATTCAAGAGGCGTTGTCGCTGATAGTGTTCACTGTGGTGTCGGGGATGCTCTTTGGCTCGCTCAACCTGCATTGGAACCACATCCTCGCCTTCGTGCTTCTCATCGCGGCGGTGGGACTGGTGTTTTGGAAGTAAGACCACTATCGGAATCACATCAATTTCCGTTTCTAATTGTGTCTTCCAATGTAAGTTCAATTTCGAAGTGCAACTGTATTCGTTAGATAACACTATACAAATTGTATAACATTGACATTAGTAACAGATGCAATTTGCAATTGACATTTTGTGTGTGAGTTTGAACAGAATGAGGGGTTCCCCGAATGAAGTTCAAACTCACACACAAAAACGCGGATTTTTCGCGCAATACAAAAAAAATGGGAAACCCTTGCGGATTTCCCGGAATTTAAATAAGGGGACTCCTAAATAAAACTATCTGATATTCAGTGATATACAAATGAAATAATAGCGTTATTTGCTTTTATGATTGTAATATTCATAAGACATTA